>NZ_CP151767.2:3061490-3418485 GCF_038443705.2 Yoonia sp. SS1-5
CGGCGGTGTCACAAGCTTTATCGTGACCACACCGATCATGCGCGACGGCCAGGCAGTGGGCGTTATTGGCGTGACCACCGCGGCGGGGGAGGTCGACAGCCTGGTGCGCCGCGAGCGCGAGCAGGTCTTGCGCCTGTTTCTGGTCGGGATCATGGTCAGCATCGGCTTGAGCCTTGTGTTGGCATCAACCATCGCAAACCCGCTGGCTGATCTGGCGACAGCGGCCGAGGCAAGCCACGAAAAGAACGCCCGAAAAATGTCACCGGTCAAGGTGCGCATCCCCGACCTGACCGCCCGCCCGGACGAGATCGGGCGTCTATCGGGGGCTTTGCGCGGCATGGTTTCAGCGCTCTACGAGCGGATTGAAGGTAACGAACAATTTGCCGCCGACGTTGCCCACGAAATCAAGAACCCGCTTGCGTCGCTGCGATCTGCGGTCGGCACCATGCGCGTGGCCAAGCGGGATGACCAGCGCGAGAAGCTGCTTGAAGTGATCGAGCATGATGTGAAACGTCTTGACCGGCTGGTCAGCGATATTTCAAACGCCTCGCGGCTTGATAGTGAGCTGGTCAAGGAAGAAGAGGAAACATTCGATCTTCTGACGATGCTTGGCAATATCATTGATTTCCTTGGCAAAGACGCCGCCGATCGCGGGATCGAATTTATCGCCGATATGCCCGAGCAACCCATCGAAGTGCAGGGCCTTGAAGGCAGGTTGGCCCAGGTCTTTGTCAACCTGATCACCAATGCGGTGTCGTTCTGCGAAGATGGCGATGCTATTCGGATCTGGGCCCGCAAACGTCAGAACCGCGTTCTGGTCGTGGTCGAGGATACCGGTCCCGGCATCCCGGACGAGGCATTGGCCAAGATTTTCCAGCGCTTCTATTCCGAACGCCCCGAAGGTCAGTTCGGCAATAATTCCGGCCTTGGGCTGGCGATTTCCAAACAGATCGTCGAGGCGCATGGCGGTGTGATCTGGGCAGAAAATATCCGGCCCACCGACGCTGATGCGACGTCAGAGCCGTTGGGCGCGCGGTTTGTGGTCGGCCTGCCGGTCTAGTGGCGCTATCCGACGCCGACCAACCTGTGCATGCAAGCTGCGTGGCGTGGCAATCGCAAGGGGTGCTGATTACGGGGGCATCGGGCGCCGGGAAATCCGCGCTTGCCCTGATATTGATGGGCTTTGGGTGTGATCTGGTCGCTGATGACCGTGTTTGCCTGCGCCGCGCCGGTGATCGGCTGCTGGCGACCGCACCGGACACAACCCAGGGCCTGATCGAGGCGCGGGGGATCGGGATATTGCAAGCCCAGCCCCGACAGCAGGCCGAAATTGTCCTGATGGTTGACCTGGATCAGACCAGCGCAGAGCGGCTGCCCCCCCGACGCAAGGTCACGGTTTTGGGATTGGAAAGACCCTTGATATATGGGGTAACAGGCCCACATTTTGCACCGGCAATCATTCAAATCCTCAAAGCGGGTTGGAGCGACCGATGACCGTCTCGTCACTTGATACGCCGAAAGATACACTTGCCGTGGTTCTTGTGACCGGCCCGTCAGGTGCGGGCCGATCAACCGCGATCAATGCGCTTGAGGACCTCGGATATGAGGTGATCGACAATCTGCCACTGTCCCTGTTGCCGCGACTTCTGGAAGGTCCGCCACCGAACCGGCCGCTGGCGCTGGGTCTGGATGTGCGCAACCGGGACTTTGGGACCAACGCCCTGATCCAGACGATTGACCGGCTGTCCGCCGAAGGGCAGCCCGCTGTGCAGGTGCTGTATCTTGACGCCGCAGAAGAAGAGTTGCTGCGCCGCTATTCCGAGACGCGACGCAGGCATCCGCTTGCCCCTGCCGGTCCCCCGCTGGCCGGCATCGCGCGCGAGCGTGACCTGTTGGTTCCGATCCGGGCGCGGGCAGATGTGCTGATCGACACGACCGGGCTGTCGCCCCACGACCTGCGCGCCGAGATCGAGCGATGGTTTGGTGGCGAGGATGGGCGCCCGATTGGGGTCACGGTGCATTCGTTCTCGTATAAGCGCGGGCTGCCGCGTGGTATGGATATCGTGATTGATTGCCGGTTTTTGCGAAACCCCCATTGGGAGGCCGCGCTGCGCCCGTTGGATGGGCGGGATTCTGCGGTGGCGATCTATGTGGCAGAGGACCCGCGCTTTGATCCGTTCTTTGAGCGGGTAAAGGCGCTGATTGATCTGGTCCTGCCCGCGCATACAGACGAGGGCAAATCGCACCTGTCCATCGGGTTCGGATGTACCGGGGGGCAACACCGGTCTGTCGCAGTGACGGAACGGCTTGCATCCGCTCTTGCGCAGGACGGATGGCAGGTGTCTAAACGGCATCGGGAAATGGAACGGCGCGATGGGCACGCGCTTGCGGAAAAGGGACAAGGGGTGTGATTGGTATCGTGATTGTTGCGCATGGTGGGCTTGCGCGCGAGTATCTTGCGGCGGTTGAACATGTGGTTGGCGAACAGCCCGGCATGACGAGCATCACCATTGGCGCCGATGACGACAGGGCCGCCAAACAATCTGAAATCTGTTCAGCGGCGGACGCGGTTGACACTGGCAGCGGCGTGGTGATTGTGACGGACATGTTCGGCGGATCACCTTCCAACCTGTCCCTTCGCGCCTGTCGGCCGGAAAATCGTCGCATCCTCTATGGCGCCAACCTGCCCATGTTGATCAAGCTGGCAAAGTCCCGCAAGCGCACTGTGCCTGACGCGGTCGAGGCCGCGATTGCCGCTGCGCATAAATATATTGATTGCCACAATGGCGGCCTGCCCCAATGACCACCAGCCGGCTGAAGATCGAGAATATCAAGGGTTTGCACGCCCGCGCATCCGCACGGTTGGTCGAAGTGGTTGAAAGCTTTGACGCAGACGCCACAATCAGCAAGGATGGGATCGAGGCCAGCGGCAACAGTATCATGGGCCTTTTGATGTTGGCAGCTTCGGTGGGAACCTATATCGAAGTAGCTACAAGTGGGCCGCAGGCAGATGCGCTTATGGCCGCGTTGACAGAGCTTGTCGCTGACAAGTTCGGAGAACCAGATTAGGCGAGGCGGGCAAGGCCCGGATAGGACGACCGTTTGACAGAAACGACCCGGCATATCACTGCGCCCGATGTCCCGCCGCGCGTCTATGACAGGCGCAGCCTGACATATTCCAACACATTCGACAGTCCGGTAAAGCGCAACATCATCCGCACGATCGAGTGGTTTACCGGCAAGATTCATATCATTCGGATGATCCGGAAATTCGAGAAGCAGGGCAAATTTCACGGCCAGGCCTTTTGGCGCGGTGCCTTGGATGTGATGGGTATTGACCTGCTGACCCCGGCAGAACAGTTGGCCCGTATTCCCAAAACCGGCCCTGTTGTGCTGGTCGCAAATCACCCGCATGGCATGGTTGACGGGATGATCATGGCCGATCTTATTGGCAAGGTCCGGACAGACTATCGCATTCTGACCCGCTCTATCCTCACTGGCATTGATCAGGATGCATCGGATTTCATGATCCCGGTTCCGTTTCCACACGAGCCGGATGCACAGCAAAAAATGGTCGAGATGCGGCGCGCGGCGATGGATCATTTGAAAAATGACGGTCTGGTGGCCTTGTTCCCATCCGGGGTTGTCGCGTCATCTGATACGATGTTCGGCCCCGCGCAAGAGGCGGAATGGAATGTCTTCACCGCCAAGATGATCCGGATATCCGGGGCGACTGTTGTGCCATGCTTCTTTCCGGGCGCGAATTCGCGTTGGTATCAGATCGCGAACCGGATTTCGGCGACTTTGCGTCAAAGCCTCTTGCTGCATGAAATCGTGCATGCCTGCGGCAAACCGCAGAAACCGGTGATCGGCACACCGTTTGAAAAGGCTGACGTCGACGCCCGCCTGAGCGAGCCGCGCGCCTTCATGGCCTGGCTGCGCGAGAACACGCTGGCCCTACGCGAGTAGGCGCGCGCCCTACCGGGTCGGAACCGGCGTATCGCCTCTGTAGTCGTAAAATCCGCGCTTTGATTTGCGCCCCAGCCAGCCCGCCTCGACATATTTGGTCAAAAGCGGGCAGGGGCGATATTTGGTATCCGCCAAGCCATCATGCAGCACATTCATGATCGCCAGACAGGTATCCAGCCCAATGAAATCCGCCAGCTCCAGCGGCCCCATCGGATGATTGGCGCCCAGCTTCAGCGATGTATCAATGGACTTCACTGAACCGACACCCTCGTAGAGAGTATATATCGCTTCGTTGATCATCGGCATCAGGATGCGATTGACGATAAAGGCCGGGAAATCCTCGGCCGTGGCGGATGTTTTGCCCAATTTCTCGACGACGGCATGGCAGGCCTGAAATGTCGGCTCGTCGGTTGCGATGCCGCGGATCAGCTCGACAAGCTGCATGATGGGCACGGGGTTCATGAAATGAAACCCCATGAACTTTTCCGGCCTGTCCGTGCGTGACGCCAGTCGGGTGATCGAGATTGACGAGGTGTTCGAGGTCAGGATCGTGTCGGGTTTCAGATGCGGGACAAGATCTTCGAAGATCGCGGTTTTCACCGTTTCGCGTTCGGTCGCGGCCTCAATGATCAGATCGGTCGGCCCCAGATCTGTCAGGCGCGTCGTTGTCGCAATCCGGGCCATCGCGTCGGTTTTTTCGGCGTCGGTGATCAACGTTCGGCTGACCTGCCGGTCCAGATTGCGCGCGATTAGCGAGGTTGCGCTGGTCAAGGCATCTTCGCTGATATCAGTCAGCAGCACCTCATATCCCGCCAGTGCAAAGACATGGGCAATGCCGTTTCCCATTTGGCCGGCGCCCACGACGCCCACACGTTCAATCGCCATTGCAGTCCCCTGTCTGGTTCACCGGCACCTTATGCTGCAGCGCGGCCCAGCTTCAAGGTCAGGGCCCGTGGAAAACTTATATACAATTGGCCCTTTAGTGATTTCTCAAGCGATTTGGGCGAATCTGACTTGGGAAAAAAGGAGTGGTGGTACAAATGAAGCATGAAAATATCGAGGATGGTGACCTGTCATATGCGCCGTGTCGCTATGGTAGTTCACGGATCCTGTTTCGCGGACCCCGGCGTCGCCTTGATCAGCCCTATATTGCCTTTATCGGCGGGACAGAGACTTACGGCAAATTCGTCGCAAAGCCGTTCCCGGCGCTTGTCGAAAAGGCCATGCGCCAAACCTGTGTCAACCTTGGTTGCGTGAATGGCGGCATTGATGCCTTCGTGAACGATGCAACCGTGATGGGAATTTGCCACGACGCGGATATGACCGTCGTTCAGATCATGGGCGCCAATTTCCTGTCGAACCGGTTCTATTCAGTGCACCCGCGTCGGAATGACCGGTTCTTGCGGGCATCAACCGTTCTTCAGGCCATCTACAGCGATGTCGATTTCTCGGAGTTTTCGTTCATTCGGCATATGCTTGGGGCGCTGCATACAAAGTCGCCCGAACGGTTCGATATCGTCGTGGCAGAACTGCGCGAGGCCTGGCTTGCACGGATGAAAAACATGCTGACGCAGATCGGGCCGCGCAGCATCCTTTTATGGTTCTCGGAAGAAGAGTTGAACGATCAGGATTGGTCCGAAAGGTCCAGTCAGCTGCAAAGCGATCCGCTGTTCATCACCGCCAGCATGGTCGAGGAGTTGCGGCCATTGGTCAAAGATGTGGTCGTCGTCAATCCATCTGAGGACGCGCTGGCCGAGGGCACAAAAGGCATGCAGTTTCGTGAAAGCCAAAGCGCGCTTGCGTCCGAAATGCTGGGTGTCCGCTGCCATGCCGAGGCTGGTATGAAATTGGTGCAGTCGCTGCGGGAAAGTCTTTACGCGATGCAGGAGTAAAAAAATACCATGCTGGACGGCGGCGCGGCTGACTGCTGCGATGCCGGAACATTCCCAACCAAGGAGTTTCCAGCATCGTCAAGAAAGCAACACGTATTTCGCGGTTTCTAGCAGCCGTCGAAGATCGTCCGATCTATGTCGGTCTTGATGTCCACAAGAAGACTTATTCAGTTGCGCTGTTCGATCCAGAAGACGGGATCGTAGAGACCTATACTTGTCCATCCGGCCAAGAGGCGCTGGCCGATCAACCGTCAGGGCTTGGATGTCAGATCGCGCATGTCGTGTATGAATCGGGTCCGACGGGGTTCGCCTTGTCGCGTGCCTTGGAGCGGGCAGGTTTCGCAGTCTCCGTGATTGCTGCTTCTCGCATTCCACGCGGTTACGCAGCGGCGGCCAAGACTGACCGTATTGATGCAGTGAAGCTGGCGAACTATTTCGCGCGGGGTTTGCTGCGCCCGATTGCCATTCCCACCGTCGAGTAGGAAGGCTATCGCGCCCTTGTTCGGCGGCGGAAGCGGATCGCGGAAAGTCGAGGCAAGATCGAACAGAAGATCAAAGGCTTTCTTCTGGCCTCCGGTATCGACGAACCTCCAAGCCTACAGAAGTGGTCATTGGCGGCGTCCGACGACCTGTCAGCACTGCCGATCCCACCCCAGCACCGTATGGCACTTGCCTCGATGGTCCGCGAGTATCTTTTCCTACTTTCCGAGGACAAGCTGCTGCGTGCTGAGATCAGGACAGCAACGATGCGGATGCATCCTGACCGTTTCAAACGGCTGACGTCCATCATTGGGGTGGGGGAGACTGCGGCGTCGCATTTTCTCGCTGAACTGTTTTCACCAGAGCGCTTCAACCGGGCGGAAGAAGTCACCTCATATCTTGGGCTCGCACCAGTGGTCAGCCAAAGCGGCAACAGCAAAGCGCGGGCAAAGCTGCGCCCGGTTGGACAAAAACGCTTGCGCGGCATTCTTGTCGAGGCCGCGTGGCAATGGACCTGGCGCGATCCAGAAGCTAAGGCCATCTACAATCATCATTTCGCGAAGCATGGGATCGGGCAGAAGGCCATTGTCGCCGTCGCCCGCAAGCTCGCGATCAAGCTCTGGCGCATGACGGTGGAAACGCCGCCTTCGCCAGTCGAGGGTGTCGCGCGCGGGGCCTGGTCGGGATAACCGACAACAAAAAAGGGCGGCACCCTCATCAACCGGCGCGTACCGAAAACGGTACTTGGTGATCCTGCATCCTGACAGGCACGAATAAGAAAAGGCTTACGCAGACCGGGTAACATCGCTGTTTTGGCTTCAATCCGCCGCGCACAAAGCGAGCGGATAAGGCTGATGTGCGACCGATCAATGACTGATGTGCGGCCATTGATGCCGTTGACGATTTGCATGCGAGGCCGCAAAACTCGATGCTTAGTTTGTCAGATTGCGAGCCGTTCAACATGATTCCAAAATCACTTTTTGCTTTGCTGGATACAACTGAGATCATACATCCGACTTCAGTTCGGGAACTTAGAATATCCGATGGCACAGCGGTTATGGAAATTGATGGATTTCCATGGTGGCTCCCATTCGAGGACGCCAAGAAAATTCAAGAAGGCTCGGCAACTATTGAGTTTGATGAGATTTTGCGAGCGAAGTTAACCGAGTCTTGTCTTGCTTCCGTTCCATTGAGCAAAGACCCTTGCAGTGAAGACCTCGAAGAATTCAGCATCACTAATTTGGCGCAAGCGACTTGGAATAAGGTAAATTCCACTGAAGTTTTTTGCTCCGAGCCACTTAATGATCCACTTGCTTTTTTGACTTCACTGGACCGCTTTTTGACTGATACCGAATGCCCCTTTGGACACTCGGAGTTCGTCAATTGCGGCGAGGCTCTCGAGAAGTTCGTAAGTCTGTCTAAGTTGGACATGTTCCAGATCGCGAAAGGGCCAGATGCCATATGCCAGATGATATCTGAAGAACTCAACAGGCAAGGCGTTAAGCACACAACCACACAGACAGATGTTTCATATGCGACCGGGTTTTTGGTTCTATGGTGGGATGGGTTCTTAATCTGTAAGGGCGCCAAGATTTATTGGAGTTAAAGCCCAAAAGCCACTATGGGCGGATTGTGTTGAAAAACTCGGCTTGAGAGGTGCCTTCGCTTGCGGATTTAGTTTGGCCAGCGTTGATCTTACGCCATCGCCGGGCCTGCTGGGCGCAGCTTTGCAAGCTTCCGGAGGTTTTGGGCGGTTGCTGCGAGAAGGAACTCGTCTTTTACGCCGTTTGGTCCACGAAGGCGCAGGCGGTCGAGCCGCATGATCTTCTTGAGGTGTGCAAAGAGCATTTCGACCTTTTTTCGTCGCCTGCTTGCATCGGTATAGGCGTCGGTTTTGGCAATTTGGCGTGCTTTGTTGCGAGCTGCCTCATGAACATGTCTTGAGACGATGCGGGCGTCTTGGTTTGGGGTGCATTGGTCCTTGAGGGCGCAAGTCGCGCAGTGTGTTTTGCTCGCGTAGTAGCGCTTGATGCCATCCTTGCTGACGCCTGTCCGTGCGGTGCGCATCTTTCGCCAATATTTCTTGAGGGGATTGCCGCCAGGACATGTGTACTCATCAGTTTTCTGATCATAGCTGAAGTCGAGGTTTGAGAACGAACCATCTTTGCGATCCGATCTATCGATGACAGGAATGTGCGGGTCGATGTTCTGGTTCACCAGCCACCCCAGCATGTCGCCGGACCCGTAAGCGGTATCAGCGGCCAAACGATCAGGAAACAGGTCGAACCGATCTCGCGTGCGCGTCAGCATGGTGCGTGTCGCACCAACCTCGGCTTGGCGGATGGCACGAGAGGCTTCCACATCAAGGATGATCGCATGGTCGGTGTCGATCAGGTAGTTGGTCGAATAGGCAAAGAATGCTGGCCCTTTCAACGCACCCGTCCACTGGCTGGCTGGGTCAGAGAAAGACATGAACTTTGGTGTCACATCACTGGCCGCACCAAATGCGGTGTCATCCAAGGTCTCCAGATACTCCCGCACGGCCCTTGGCACGACCGCCGGATCAATCTTTGCCGTTTCCCATTCTGCCTTTGGTGCCGAGTACTGCTTGTTCGCATCGGCCTGGATTATGCTGGCATCCGTCGCAAAGGTCTCGCCGCCAACCAAGCCCTCTGCCATGCAACGCGCCACGACGGTCTCAAACAGATGCCGGAACAGATCGCTGTCACGGAACCGTCCATGTCGGTTTTTGGAAAAGGTCGAATGATCCGGGATCGGATCTGAGAGATCGAGCTTGCAAAACCAGCGGTAGGCGAGGTTCAGATGGACCTCTTCGCATAAGCGGCGTTCTGATCGGATGCCAAAGCAATATCCCACCAATAGCATTCGGATCATTAGTTCGGGGTCGATCGAAGGACGTCCAGTATGACTATAGAAATCCGCTAAATGAACACGAATTTTGCTCAGATCCGTGAACCGATCAATCGCCCGCAATAGGTGATCCGGCGGGATGTGATCCTCAAGCGAGAACTCATAGAACAATGCTGCTTGCGCTTCCTGCTTTGGTCCCATCATCGCGATAAATCCTCTGCATCAATGAAGAGATTGAATCAGGGTGCAGCACCCTAAACAAGCAGAGTTTTTCAACACAATCGGCGCAATCCTGCTATTTGAGAGCGGATTGAGTTATCGCAGCATCGAGCGTTCCACTTGACAAGTGTCCACATAAGAAAAGGCCCCGCGAAATACGCGAGCCCCTTACTATCTTGTGATGCGTCCGGATCAGAGCTTTTCTGTCAACGCAGGAACCGCCTCAAACAGGTCGGCAACAAGGCCGTAGTCGGCCACCTGGAAGATTGGCGCCTCTTCATCCTTGTTGATCGCAACGATGATCTTGCTGTCCTTCATCCCGGCAAGGTGCTGGATTGCGCCCGAGATGCCGACTGCCACATAAAGATCTGGTGCGACAACCTTGCCCGTCTGACCAACCTGCCAGTCATTTGGCGCGTAGCCGCTATCAACCGCCGCCCGTGATGCGCCGACAGCCGCGTTCAGCTTGTCAGCCAGCTTTTCAATCAGTGCGAAATCTTCCTCTGATCCCACGCCGCGGCCACCTGACACAACAACACCCGCTGATGTCAGCTCTGGCCGGTCGGAGGCTGCAACCTTGTCCTCGACCCATTCCGAAAGGCCGGGATCGCCAGCGGCCCCAATGGTTTCGACGGCCGCAGCGCCGCCCATACCTGCGGCATCAAAGCCTGCCGTCCGGATCGTCATGACTTTCTTGGCGTCAGCGGATTTCACGGTCTGGATCGCGTTGCCCGCGTAGATGGGGCGCTCAAACGTGTCGGCATCCACGATACCGGTCACCTCTGAGATCACCATTGCATCCAGCAGGGCGGCAACCCGTGGCATGACGTTTTTGGCGTCTGTCGTCCCGGGGGCGGCGATATGGGAATAATCGCCGGCCAAGGACACGATCAGGTCTGCGGTCGGTTCGGCCAGACGATGCCCAAGGGCAGCATCTTCGGCACAGAGTACCTTGGCCACACCGTCAATTTTGGCGGCTTCATCTGCCGCCGCCTTTGCATTTGCGCCCGCGCAAAGCACGGTCACATCGCCCAGTGCGGCTGCCGCTGTGACGGCCTTGGCCGTGGCATCAACTGCCAAGGCACCTTCGGTGACTTCACCAATGAGAAGAACAGCCATTATACAGCCCCCGCTTCTTTAAGTTTTTCGACCAGTTCGTCCACTGACCCAACGACGATGCCTGCCTTGCGGGCCTCTGGCTCTGTGGTGCTGACAATGCTCAGCCGTGGCGTGACATCAACGCCGTAGTCGGCGGGTGTCTTTTCATCCAACGGCTTTTTCTTGGCCTTCATGATGTTGGGCAGGGATGCATAGCGCGGTTCGTTCAGGCGTAGATCGACGCTGATGATGGTGGGCATGGACACCTTGATCGTCTGCAGACCGCCATCCACTTCGCGGGTGACCGTGGCGCTGTCGCCGTCGATATTCACCTCAGATGCGAATGTGGCCTGTGACCAACCCAGCAGTGCCGACAGCATCTGACCCGTCGCGTTCATGTCGTTGTCGATGGCCTGTTTGCCGCACAGGACCAGACCAGGGGCCTCTTCCTTGACGACAGCGGCCAAAAGCTTGGCAACGGCAAGTGGTTCGATATCTGTGTGCACGTCGTCCGCAGCGACAATCAAAATGGCCCGATCCGCGCCCATGGCCAGCGCCGTCCGCAGGGTTTCCTGCGATTGTTTGACGCCGATGGATACTGCGACAACCTCTTCGACCTTTCCTGCTTCGCGCAGGCGAATGGCCTCTTCGACGGCAATTTCATCAAACGGGTTCATGGACATTTTGACGTTGGCGAGATCGACACCTGAACCATCCGCTTTGACGCGAACCTTCACGTTGTAGTCGATCACGCGCTTGACGGGTACGAGGACCTTCATCTGCGTTTCTCTCCCTAAGAATCTGAGCTATTTTTGTCTCGGGACGTTACTATCCTGCACGCGCGGGCGAAAACAGTGCAAAATCGACGCGGGTCGTCATCCGGACGTCACGTCCTGCCGGTGCGCATGTTTCGACACCAAATCATCCGCATGCGGGCTGATTGCCGCCTTGGTTGCCAGCAGCACATCGCGCGTACGTTCGGCGGTGGCAATAATATGGTCCAAATGGCGGATGCGGGTTTCCAGAAAATCATCCAGATCAAAAGCCCCCAGTTCGCCATGTTCCATACAGTCCAGCAAGGTCTTCAGGTCGGCGATGGACAGGCCGGCATCGCGTGCATCCGTGATCATTCGCAGACGTTCGGCCGTATCGTCGGGGTAGTCCCTGTAGGTGTTTGACGGTTCATCCGATGGATTGGATCGGATCAGCCCCTGCCTTTCATAGTAACGCAGCGTGTCCCGCGACAGCCCTGTCAGGGCAGAAAGCGCACCAATACGCATCAGGCCTCCAAAACCATTGACTCCACTCCATGGTTTTATGACACTGGGGTCCATCCGGCAAGACCGGAACGACAGAACGGAAAGGACGAACCATGGGCCAGATATGTCAAAGCTGTGCGATGCCGATGAACAAGGATCCGGCTGGTGGTGGAACCGAGGCTGACGGATCGCGCAGCGCTAAATATTGTTCGCTATGCTATGATGAAGGCCGCTTTCGTATGCCCGATATCGACGTCGCCGGCATGCAGGCGTTCTGTATCGAGGCTTTGCAGAAAAAGGGCATGCCACGGTTCATGGGCTGGGTCTTTACCCGCTCGCTTCCGCGTCTGGAACGGTGGAAAACCTGACAGGCCGGCCCAAAGGAGCGCCGCAAAACCCCCGCCACCTTGCCGGGCGGGGGTTTATGTGGGCTCATATCAGCTGGCCAGTTGTTCGGCATTTTCAAGTGCTGAAAATGCAACCACGACATTCCCCTTCTTGTGCCCGGTATCCACATGGGCATGGGCCGCGATCATCTGATCTGCGGCAAAGCAGCGGTCGATCACCGGGTGGAACGCGCCTGCTGCGGTCAGGTCTACCACGGCTTGCAGGATCTCACGGCTTTCGGTGGCAACGCCCCCGATCAGCCGTTTGCCGCGTAATCGTGCCTTCAGCCCGCCGAAAATCATATCCGATGTGCTGCCCGCGATCAGCAGCATGCGCCCGCCCGGTCGCAAGGCATGTTGTGTCCGCGACCACGGCGCGCTGCCCACGGTATCGACAACAACATCATAGGTGGCGTCCTGATCGGTGAAGTCCTGCGTCTGGTAGTCAATGACCCTGTCGGCCCCAATGGCGCGCACCATATCCGCGTTCTTGCCGCTGCAAACGCCTGTGACATGCGCGCCCAGATGTTTGGCAATTTGGACCGCGGCAGATCCGGTCGACCCGGATGCCCCGTTGACCAACACACGCTCGCCGGCGCGCAGCTGTCCTTTGTTGACGAGGAAATCATAGGCGGTTGAAGCCCCGAACGGGATCGCGGTAGCTTGCGCAAAGCTGATATTTTCAGGTTTGCGCACCAGTTTGCCAGCCGCTGACATGGTGATGTATTCCGCATGCGCGCCAAACGCGGCACCAGGAAAACCGATCACCGCGTCGCCCGGATGATAGGCCGTGACGTTGGCCCCCACGGTTTCGACGACGCCCGAAAACTCGGTGCCCAGAACGGGTTTACGCGGTCCGGTGACGCCAAAAACCAATCGTCCGACCCAGCCCATGCCTGTTGGCATTGTCAGGCTGCGCGCCCGCCAATCCCCGGCGCTGACCGTTGTGGCCACAACCTTGATCAGCACCTCGTCGCGCTTTGGGACGGGTTTGCTGATTTCAACCCGTGTGACGACGTCGGGGGCGCCGTATTGTGAATAAGAATATGCAAACATGATGATGCTCCTTCAGGCCGCTGCGGCCATTTGATTTTCGGATTTGCGTGTGGGTGCGCCGCCGCGAAAAAGAAGCCACAGGCCAAAGCTGACCTCGGACAATGTGACAACGACGAGCAATGCGATGATGATCTGGTCCAGCAGGGCAATGTCGGTAAACGTCAATTCGACCAGCCCCTGGATCAGATAGCCAAATGCCCCGACAAACAGACCCCAACCCAAAAAGTTTGGGACCGCGTCGGATTTGCAAACCAGCCAACCCAGTGCCAGCAGGTGTGCGCCAAAGAACAACTGCCAGACAAAGACGCCCATCGCATGCGCGTCAAAGCAGAACTGCGCGAGTATGTGCGGTTGATCTGAGGAAAAGGCCTCGGGGCCGGTCAGGACGATATAGCTCATCACCCAGAACAGCAGGTTGACGCCCATGATGACGATCATGCCCGCCCGTGAGAGCAGGGCAACCATGGCCATCGTTGGGCTGGTTTGTCGGAACAGGTGATAGAGGATGACGGTAATCGCCAATTCGAACAGGATCACCGCGCTATCGGCAAGAACGCCGAGGCGAAACAGCCCCTGGTTGGCCAGAAGATTTGCGGCAGAAGCCGCCGGATCGCCTGCGACGACAATCTGCATCGGGACGTACCCGATACTGAAACCGCCACAAATGGCGATGGCAAGATAAAGACCGCCCGCAGCTCGCGCTGCGCTGGGGTCCCATTGGGTCTGCATTTGATGTGTCATTTCCAATCCTTTTTCTGTTGGGCCGCGCGATCCGCACAAGCACTGCCGATGCCGCGGCTGGGTTTCCGTTGCGGTACTGCGACCGGTCTAACGCGGATGGAAAATCATGCGAATTGACCAAATTTTCAGATTTGATATGCAGATATGCATGGATTGGAGAGCGGTGAAATTTGACTGGAACAAAGCCCGCGCCTTTCTTGTGACAGCGGAAGAGGGGTCTCTTTCTGCAGCCGCGCGTGCATTGGGCATGGCGCAGCCAACTTTGGGCCGGCAGGTCGACGGGTTGGAGCAGGAGTTGGGCATCGCCTTGTTCGAAAGGGTTGGCCGTGGCCTGACGCTGACCCCCAGCGGGATCGAATTGTTGGCCCATGTCCGCGAAATGGGCGCGGCGGCAGGCCGCGTGTCGCTCAGCGCCCTTGGCCAATCCCAGGCGCTGGAAGGCAATATCAGCATCTCGGCAAGCGAGACTTATGCGGCCGTCCTTCTGCCGCCGATTGTCACCCGGCTGCGCGAGGCTGAACCTGGCATTCAGGTTGAGATCGTTGTTGCCAATCACGCCAGCAATCTGTTGCGCCGCGAGGCGGATATCGCCATCCGAAACTTTCGCCCGACAGAGCCTGATCTGGTCGCCAAGAAAGTTGGCACCGCAGACGCGGTGCTTTACGCAACCCCTGACTATCTGCGCCGTCTGGGGTACCCGGCCACACCTTATGACCTGCGCCATGCGAGTTTTGTGAACATGGACCGGTCGGGGGGAATGATCAAAGGATTGAACAGTCTCGGCCTCGGGCTGACCGAAGCAAATTTCCCGATCCTGACCGAAAGCTATATCGTCATGTGGGAACTGGTGAAACAGGGTGCGGCCATCGGCATATTGGACGCGCTTATTGGCGACGCAGAGCCGGGTGTCGTCCGGGTTTTACCCGATCTTGAACCGCTAACCTTTCCGATCTGGCTGGTTGCCCATCGCGACGTGACAACCAGCCGCCGGATTCGCCGTGTCTATGACTTTCTTGCGGATGCATTACATCGCTAAGCAGCGTTTGGGACGCCCGGTCTATCCATTGCAACCAACGGTCATGTCGGTGCGCCCCCCTACATTCTAAATCGGTCCTGCACATGAAACATCATATTGTAGGTCCATCATGAAATTATTTTATATTCTCGCGCTATGTCCACTGATTGCAATCGCCGGATGCGCGGATAGCGGGGCCGCCTACACGCCGATCCTGGATGGTCCCCCGCAGCCCTCCTTCCAATCCGATCTGCAGGCCTGTCAGGGGCTTGCGCGCAATCAGTCGCAATTCGATCAGGAAACAGCGGCCGCCGCCGTGTTGGGCGGTGGGGTCGGTGCCTTGCTTGGCAGGTTCGATGATGACACGACCGTTGCCGAAGGGTTGGTCGGTGGTGTGCTTGCCGGTGGTGTCGCCGCCGCCGTCGACGCAAACGACCGGCGGGAGGCTATTGTCATGGCCTGTCTGAAGGGGCGCGGCCACCGTGTGGTGGGCTGATGAGGTTGGAAGTGACAAGCGGCGGTCATGCAGGTCGCATCGCGCCGCGGCCTAACCGGCGGCCTTGTCAAAGCGGGGTGAACCTGCCCGATACATTGCGGCATGATATGGGTCTGGCGGCGATGGTGCCGGTGATGTCCCGGGTCCCGCATTGGCAATTGTGCAATAGCAGATGGAGGTCCCCATGCCCGAGACTTTAGCCGCGATCCTGTATGCATGCCTTGTCGTGCCGCCCGCCATTGTTCAACTGGCTTTGGCGCTTGGGGCGCCTTGGGGCGTGTTGACCCTTGGTGGTCGCTGGCCCGGTGTGTTGCCCCCGGCGATACGCGGTATCGCCCTGTTGCAAATGATCATTCTGGCCGTGATGGCGTTTGTGGTTCTGGCCGATGCGCATGTGGTTGATGCGGTGGTGCCCGCCTGGGCCATCTGGGCCGTCGTCGGG
This sequence comes from Yoonia sp. SS1-5, assembly GCF_038443705.2. Classification (NCBI taxonomy): domain Bacteria; kingdom Pseudomonadati; phylum Pseudomonadota; class Alphaproteobacteria; order Rhodobacterales; family Paracoccaceae; genus Yoonia; species Yoonia rhodophyticola. The sequence continues at coordinate 3,077,415 of NZ_CP151767.2, forward strand.
CTGAGCATCCTGTCGGCCATTGGCAATCTGGCAACGCCGTCGCTCCCGGAACGACGCATGTGGGGGCCGGTGACTGTGTTGATGCTGATTGCATCGGTGATCGTTGCGGTCAGTGGCTAGGGTCAGGCCCCTAGGTCAGCGAATGCTGTTGGCCACGATACTGGACCGGTGTCATACCGGTCCATCGCCGAAAGGCACGCACAAAGGATGAGGCCTCGGAAAATCCAACCAGATATGCGGTTTCATTCACCGATGCTTTGCGGGCAGACAGGTAGTCCGAGGCCATCCGGCACCGCAGATCATCCAGTATCTGCGCAAAGGTCACGCCCTCATCTTTCAGACGCCGATAGAGCGTTTGCCGGCTCATCCCCAAATCGCGCGCCACCGTGTCGATCTTGACCTCGCCCTTGTGCAATTCGGGCAGGACAAGCGCCTCGATACGTGCGCGCAGGCTGTCTTCGGTTTCCAGCCGGGCCAGCAAGGCATCCGCCCGTTCGGCGTAGATACCAAAAACATAGCCGATGTGATCATCGAACTCCTGTTCGAGCCATTCCGAACCAATCAGCATCGCGTTGCGCTGGGCATTGAACGTCACTGGGCAGCGCAGAACCCGTTCATAGGCCTCGGCATAGGATGGGGCTGGATGCGTCACCTCGATTGCCAATGCAAACGGATGGTCGGGGAATTCGCGGGAAAACTCGCTAACGAAACGACCGTAATTCGCCTCGGTCAATTCGGGAAAGCTGTTCGGATCGGGGCGGTTATCCACAACCCAGACGCCTTCGGCGCAAGGCTCCATGCTGAAACGCTCGCCACTATCCATCACGTCAACTTCGACCATCAGCTTGGCATAGCGGTTCAGCTGCACCATTGAATCGGCCATGGATTTCGCGCTGTGCACGATCAGCCCCACCACCGAGATTTGCCGCAATTCGGTATCCATCGCGTGGTGCAGCACAAATGCAGGATCGCCCGTGGCATCCTTGGCCGCCAAGATCAGGGTGCGATAGGTTTCAAGCGGCAGCCGATCATCCTGATCGACGATGGCTGCTTCGGTCAGGCCCGCGGCAGATAGCAAAGCTACCCGATCCGCGCCCTTGCGTTCGGCATAGTCGATATAGGTTCTGGCTAGTCCGGCCGCGACAGTCAGCACTTTCATAGCTGCAATTTTGCCCAAACTGAGCCCGCAGGACAAGCGATTGATACCAACGGTCATGTGGGCCGAGGCGTAAACCATGTATTGTTGCACCCATTAAGACTGATACGAGATTTGAAAGGGTGAAAGATGAAAGATCCACGATTTTGGGGCGGCACGGCGGCATTCGTCTGCGCAGGCACATATATTTTCGGCTTTGTGGTGTTGCTGACTTTACTGGCCCCGTCAGGATATGGGGCCAACGATGCCGATCCGGCAGCGATTGCCGCCTTCATTGCCGAAAATACCGGGCTGATGATCATTTGGAACCTGGCCATCTACGTGGTCAACGGGTTGGCGCTTGCAGCACTTGCCGTCACATTGGGGATGTATTTTGCCGGTACATCACCGCATCTGGCACAGATGGTCCGCAGTTTTGGCATGCTTTGGGCCACATTGGTGGTCGGCGCGGGTATGGTCGCCAATGTTGGCATTGCAGCGGTAGCCGAAAAGTTCGCCACCGCCCCCGATGATGCCGTTCGCATCTGGGAAGTGATAAGCCTTGTGGAAAATGGTCTGGGCGGCGGGAACGAGATCGCGGGCAGCGTCTGGGCGATCCTGATTGCGATCGCTGCGATGGCCCTGCCGCGCCCACCCCGCGCGCTTGCGCTCTTTTCGGTAGTGATCGGCGTCAGCGGTCTGCTGACGATCATTCCGCAAACCGGCGAGCTACCCGGCGCAATCTTTGGCCTTGGTTATATTGTCTGGTTCATTTGGGTTGGCATCCTGCTGATCCGGGATGGTCGCCAGGCGCAAGCCGGCCGGCCCGTGTCGACAGCAGGTCTGGCCTAAGCGCGCAGGGCGGCGTGTTTTGCGCCGCCCTGCAAGGGCGTGTCATCTAACCAGCATCGGCAATGCCAGCAGCAAACAGACGGATGCCGCGACGCAGGCAATCGTGCGGATGCTGTTCCAATAGGTCCAGTTCGGCAGGTATACCTGATCCCAGTAGGCCTCTGTTCCCGCTGCATCCAGCGCCATTGCGCCCAGTGTTTCGTTCATCGGCACATTGAACCGGATCGTGACCCCGAAACATCCGATCAGGTAGATCAGACCGGCGCCCGTCACCAGATTGCCAGCCAGCCCGTTAAGATTGGTCACACTGTAGACAATCAGGACAAGCGATATCGGGGCCAGGCCCAGAAACAGGACCATGAAGACCCACCGAAACACCTCGCGGTTGATGATTTGCATGGCTTCGATGCCGCCCTTTTGCCCAGTCCGGCCAAGCGCGCGCATGATGAAATCGGAAAAGGCAAGAAAGACGCCCCCCACAGTCGCATATGAGATGAGGGCAATTTGGATAAGAACAAGAAACGTTACAGACATCTGATGATCCTCTTTGTTGGAGCCGCGCGGAGGGCGCCATTGGCTGACGCCGTCTGCCGGGTTCAGTGCATGATGGCGAATGTGACGATGGTGTCGCAGTGGCTGTCTGCCCAAAGGTCGACCACCGATAATTCGTCCTGCCACCGGTCAATGATCTGCCCGGCGCAATCGTCCCGGATCGTTTCCATTGCGTAGCGGTAGGCAAGATTGGGGTTCTCGAATGCAACGGCCTCAAGCGCCTCCATCATCCGGTCATTGAACGTGGGCATCAGCGCATACACCGTGTCACGCACGTCGAACGCATAGTCCCTGCTCTTGATGACATCATCGCGGGTCCCAAGAACAGAGACATGCCCCGACAGAAAGTGGGTGAAGTCGTAAGACAGGAATGTCTCGAAATTGGCCAGATAGCCGCTGATATCGGCTGTTGCGCCGAAATTCTTGAACGGCGCCTCGCCGGGTGTGATCGTATCAATGGCCATGAGGAACTTTTGGTCCGGCAGATAGATCAGCGTGTCCACATCTTCGGCATGGAAATCCGCAGTCTGCAAGTTGATCGCAAGACCGCCAATGTTCAATACCAGCGTATCAGCGAAGGTCCGTGTTGGGGTCAGCACGCCCTGCAAAGGATGGGCCGCCAACGTGTCTGCGACGGCCGCGGCGCTGATGACCTCCAGGTCGGGGATATCGGCAAAGGTGTAACCACCCCCATTGTGATCACTATGCCCGTGGCTCATGATCAGATGGGTAATGGGTTGGTCGGGAGCGACCAACGCTATGGCCTTGCGCAGATTGTCACCAAAGCTGGGCGGGGCGTCAAAGACGACAACGCCGTCATCCGTGATGGCGAATGCGGACTGGTAGACCAGATCTGTGACAAAGAACAAGCCGGGTTCAATTTCGCTGACATGAAGGCCAAACGCCGTGTTGATCTGCGCCGCCCGGGCGCGCATCTGGGGCAATTCGGGCGCAAAATTCAAAAAGCTGTTGGGGTGATCTGCCGATAGCGAAATTGCATTGGCCCGGTTAACGTCCGGGTCCATCGCAAAGGCCGCAGTTGCCGCGCAAAGAAGGCAGGCCGGTGTGATCAGCGTGGTGATAAGATTGTGCATGGGTGGTCTCCTTGGTTGATAACTGCACCAAGGGATAGAAGGCCGGACCGCATCGGTATTGCCCGTCGCCGCCAAAGCATTGACCGGGGCGGTCAGACCTGACCGCGTTCCTTACGAAAGTTGGCAGGGGTCACGCCCAGCCAGCGTTTGAATGCCCGATTAAACGAGCTTTGTTCCGCAAAGCCGGTCAGAAACGCAACCTCGGACAGGGAAAAGCGTGCGTCGCCAAGCATGCCGATGGCCAATTCCTTTCGGGTTGTTTCGGCCAGGGTTTGAAAGCTGACCCCGTCATCCGACAGCCTGCGATGCAAGGACCGGCTGCTCATCCCCAGCCGCCGCGCAATATCATCCATCTTGGGTTGCCCCTCGCTCAGCGATCGGGCGATCAGATCGCGGATCCGGTCCTGTAGCTGCGATTGGCTGGTGACTTGGGCCAGTTCCTGTTCCAGATGGGTGATCAGAAACTGCGTGATCCCCTGATCCCCAAGCTTGTTTGGCCGATCAAGGGATGCATTTGCGAAGATGATCCCGTCACGATCCGAATTGAAGATCACAGGGCAGTCAAAATAGTCCCGATGCTGCTGCAAGGTCGGGGGTGGTGCGTGGGTCAGATGGACCTCCTGTGCGCGCAACTGACCGTCTGGCGACACCTCGCGGCCAATGGCGATCGCGCTGGCAAGTGTCGCCTCGTTGGACAGGCGCATGCCCAACCGCCGCGGCCCATGCCGGTGCAGGTTGAACCAGGTCCCGGCATCTGTGCGCTCGGAAGAGTATTCAACAACATTTGTCCAAAGGCGCGCAAAGCGTGCGACACGCGCATAAGAGTCGCGCAGGGTTGGTGCCGCCTTGAAAGCAAGGCCCAATGCGCCGTAATCGTCACAACGCATCGACGCCCCCGTGCGCAGGGGCAGGGCGGTCGCGTCTGTTTCTGCCGCGATACGTTCCAGCAATTCGTAGTAAGCCGTTGCCGCAACCATCGCCTTGGGGTCAATGGTTGCATCGGCGGACAGCCCGACCGAGGCAAGCAGTTTCGCCTGATCGAGGGTCGATGCGGCTACCATCTTGCGCACAAAAAGTGAGGTCACAAAATCCATCGGCCGCATATTATCGGCGCGTGCGGCGCTGTCACCCTTGTCGTGGCTTTAACCGTCGCGGCTAGCGATTGGCGCCCGGCACCCACAGGACGTCGTTCTTGCCGTTATCATTGGCAATGCGCCCGGCCTGAAAGAACCAGTCGGACAGACGATTGAGGTATTTTACCGCTGGCGGGTTCACCGCCTCCATCGTGGCCAGCTCAACAGCCAGCCTTTCGGCCCGACGCGAAACAGTGCGGCACAGATGCAATTGCGCGGCCAGCGGTGATCCGCCCGGCAGGATGAAACTGCGCAGCGGCGCGACCAGTTTGGTCATTGCGTCAATCTCATCCTCAAGCCGCGAGACCTGCGCATCTGTCATGCGCAGCACCGGATATTCAGATTCCGCATCCTTTTCCATATCGGGTCGGCAAAGATCGGCGCCCAGATCAAAAAGGTCATTCTGGATCATTGCCAGTTGCGCATCCATCTGGCCATCCGCATGCAGCCGGGCGAGACCGACCGTGGCGTTGGTTTCATCAACAGTGCCGTAGGCGCAGACGCGCATTGCGTGTTTTGCCACGCGGCTGCCATTGCCAAGCGCGGTTTCGCCTGCATCGCCGGTCTTGGTGTAGATTTTGTTCAGTACAACCATTGGTTCAGGCCCCCTGCCTGCGAAGATAAACAAATAGCAGGATCAACAGGACCGCGATGAACTGCGCCCCGATCCGCCAGCGCATGATTTTGTTGGCGTTCTTGCGGTTAAACTCGCCGCCTTTGCCAAATGATCCGATACCCAAAAGCAGGATACCCAGCACAATCAGAACCGCGACAGCGACCAACCAAAACAGGGGATCATCAGCCATTTTTCATTTCCTTTATTCTTTGGATGTGAACCTAGCGGGGTCGCGCCTGAAGGAAACCCTTAGACGCGTGATACGACGGCATCCAGCAACCGGGTCGACATGATCCGCCGCAAAATTCCCATCAGGTATGTGGGGAACGTGATGTAGTACCGGGGTTTTGGTCTGTTCGCCGTCAGCGCGTGCAACAGTTTTTTGGTCACGGCACTTGCTGGCAATTCGAATTGGTCGGGGCCGCTGTCTTCGTAAAGCCGTTTGCGCAGAACACCATATTGCGACCGCCGGGCCGAGTTTTCCCAGTCAATCCACTTTTCAAAATGCGGGATCGCATTCTGACGGATCTTCGAGGTAACGGGGCCGGGTTCGACCAGAATAACCTTGATCGGGGTGTCCGCCATTTCGATCCGCAGCACGTCCGTCAGGCCTTCGAGCGCAAATTTGGTTGCCACATAGGCACCGCGCCAGCGCATCCCGACAATCCCCAGAACGGAGGAATTGTTGATGATCCGCCCATGCCCCTGTGCTCGCATCACCGGGATCACCAAACGTGTCAGCGCATGGTATCCAAACAGGTTGGCTTCGAAAATCTCGCGCAATGCTGCGACCGGCAGATCCTCGACCGCGCCGGGGCAGCCGTAGGCCCCGTTATTGAACAGCGCGTCCAGCGTGCCGCCGGTCGTTTCAAGGACTTCGGCAAGCCCGTTGGTGATGCTGTTTTCGTCGGCATAGTCGATCAGTGGGCTGTCAAAGCCTTCGGACTGCAATTGCGCGCAATCTTCGGGTTTGCGGCAGCTGGCAAACACGCGCCAGCCCGCACCGCGAAGCCCCTGTGCTGCGTCAAGGCCGATGCCGGACGAACATCCGGTGATCAATATCGTTTTCTGTGTCATCCTGCTGTCTTTGCCCAAAAGGACAGCAACAGCAAGGGCGCTTAACTATCGCTAAGCAGGCGCTTGGCCATCCAGCCGGTTTCGCCGCTATCTTGCAGGCGGACCTGTGCCCAACCATCGGCATTGACTTCGATAAGCTCTGCCGCAGTCCCGCGCGGCACGGTGGTCAGAACCGCGTAATCGGTGCTTGGCCCATCGCGCATATTCACCCAATCCGCAGCCACCTCGTAGATCACGGGTGTATCTTCGGTTTCAGGTTCCGGCGCGGCAACGGGTGTGGGTTCAACGATGTCCTGCTGCGGCGCGGCTTCGATCAGCGCGTCGGGCACGATCTCTGCACTTGCCAATTGGACATCTTCGACCGGTGCTGGCGCTGATGTGGCCAGTGCAGTTTCGGGCACCAGCGTAAAGGTATCCTCGGTCTTGGCCGGTTCACTGGCTGCGACCGCCTCGCGTGCCAGTGGCTCAAAATCGGCGCCGCCTGACAACTCGTAAAAACCCCAAAAAAGCACAAGGCTGGAAAAAATAATAAACTTAGGCATGAGAACCCCCCTCAACCACTTGTAAAGAATCATTAATTATCACGATTCGGTGTTCCCACCTACAACGTGTCATGGGAAATTTGGTTCCAACCCGCCTTTACGGCCAATTTTCCCGACGCTACACCAGCTTTCATGAGTGATGAGACAGATGCCGATCTGGGCCCAAATGACGTAACCGAAAGCCTGCGGCGCGCAATCGGCGATCGCTACCTGACCTATGCGTTGTCCACGATCATGCACCGGGCCTTGCCGGACGCCCGTGATGGGCTCAAACCGGTGCATCGCCGTATTCTTTATGCCATGTCGCGGCTTCGGCTGTCGCCAACAGGCGGTTTCTTGAAATCTGCGAAGATCAGTGGCGACACGATGGGTGATTTCCACCCGCACGGGGATGCGGCAATCTACGATGCGATGGCCCGCCTCGCGCAGGATTTCAACGTCCGCTACCCGCTGGTCGACGGGCAGGGGAACTTTGGCAATATCGACGGTGATAACCCGGCTGCGTCGCGCTATACCGAGGCACGGATGACCGCAGCGGCCGAGGCGTTGCTGGAAGGCCTGTCCGAGGATGCCGTTGATTTCCGTGACAATTACGATGGCAGGCTGACCGAACCTGCCGTTCTGCCCGCAACCTTTCCGAACCTTCTGGCGAATGGGTCTTCCGGCATTGCGGTTGGCATGGCGACCAACATCCCACCCCATAACCTGCACGAGTTGATTGATGCCTGCCTGCATCTGATCAAGGCCCCGAACGCGCGGGACGAGACCCTGTTAGAGATCATCCCCGGCCCGGATTTTCCAACCGGCGGGACAATTGTCGAACCGCGCGAGAATATCGCAGAGGCCTATCGCACCGGGCGCGGCTCCTTCCGGCTGCGCGCAAAATGGGAGGTCGAGGATCTGGGCCGCGGGCAATGGCAGATTGTCGTTACCGAAATCCCCTATCAGGTGCAGAAATCCAAGCTGATCGAAAAGCTGGCCGAGGTGATCCAGACCAAGAAAGTGCCATTGCTGGCCGATGTGCGCGACGAAAGCGCGGACGATATTCGCGTGATCCTCGAACCTCGCGCCAAAACGGTCGACCCCGAGGTCATGATGGGGATGCTGTTCCGGAACTCCGATCTGGAAACCCGGTTCAGCCTGAATATGAACGTGCTGATTGACGGGCTGACCCCCAAGGTCTGTTCGCTCAAGGAAGTGCTGCGCGCCTTCCTTGACCACCGGCGCGATGTGCTGATCCGGCGCAGCAGGTATCGGCTGGAAAAAATTGATCACAGGCTGGAAGTGCTCGAAGGTTTTATCATCGCCTTCCTGCATCTGGATCGCGTGATTGATATCATCCGCTACGATGACGACCCCAAACAGGCGTTGATGGTCGAAGACTGGGCCAAGGATCACGTGCGGGCCACGTCCGAAAAAGACTATGCGTCCCCGATCATCCCCGGCGCCGACCCCGAGGTGGCGCTGTCCGAAATCCAGGCCGAGGCGATCTTGAACATGCGCTTGCGCAGCCTGCGACGGCTGGAAGAGTTGGAGCTGATCGCCGAACGCGATGCGCTGATGGAAGAACGCGCGGGTATCGAGGACCTGCTGGAAAGCGACGATCTGCAATGGGCAAAGATCGCCGAGCAGTTGCGCGAAACCCGCAAGATATTTGGCCGCGACAGTGCCGGCGGTGCGCGCCGCACCCAGTTTGCCGAGGCTGCCGAAGTGGTCGAGGTTCCGCTGGAAGCCATGATCGAACGCGAGCCGATTACGGTGGTCTGTTCCAGGATGGGCTGGGTCCGTGCCATGACCGGGCATATCGACCTGACCCGCGAGTTGAAGTTCAAGGATGGGGACGGCCCGCGGTTTATCTTTCACGCCGAAACCACGGATCGGTTGCTGGTCTTTGGGGCCAATGGCCGCTTCTACACGGTCAGTGCCGCAAACCTGCCCGGCGGGCGCGGGATGGGCGAGCCCCTGCGCCTGATGATCGACCTGCCCAATGAGGCCGAGATCGTCGATATCCTGATCCATCAGCCGGGCGCCAAGATCCTTGTGGCCTCTGCCGAGGGGAATGGTTTTGTGGTCCCCGAAGATGACGTGCTGGCCCAAACGCGGACCGGCAAGCAGGTTCTGAATGTCGGTTCCGGCGTGGCGCAGGTGTGCCGCCGGGTCAGCGGGGATCATGTTGCCGTGGTTGGTGAAAACCGCAAGGTTCTGGTCTTTCCGCTGGACGAGTTGCCCGAGATGGGGCGCGGCAAAGGCGTGCGGCTGCAGAAATACAAGGATGGCGGGATGTCCGACGCCACCACCTTTGTATTGTCTGAAGGGCTTAGCTGGCTGGATCCGGCAGGCCGGACGCGGACAGAGACTGCATTGGACGAATGGGTGGGCAAGCGGGCCAGCGCCGGCCGCATGGCCCCGCGCGGCTTTCCACGTGACAATCGCTTCAATTGACGGATTGTTAACCAAACTTCCGCAATTTTTCAGATAGCGGGATCAATCAGGGATCACATGAGTCGCGTCAGGCAGCCTCTTACAGGATGATGTTATGTGGGCGTGGTCTGCGCCTCGCGCTGGTGTCGCTGATGGTTATCGCAATGCTGGCCCCGCGTGTGTCCGCGCTTGTCGTCGACATTCTGCCCGGTATGCAGAAGATGGTGATCTGCACCGGTGACGCGCTTGTCGTCTGGACGATTGGCCCCGACGGCACGCCGATAGAGGCGGTCGAAGTTGTCGAACACCCGTGCCTGATCGGCGAAGACGCCGTTTTTGCGGCGGCCGCAAGCGCGCGTTGGATGGCGCTGGCGCAGGACTATCAGAACCGTTTTGCCATTGTTGAAAGCCCTGCTGGATGCCCTGATCATCCGGTGGCGGTTGGCCCGGTGCGCGGCCCCCCTGTCGTTGTCTAAGAACACCTACTCGACAACTTTACCTATGACAGGAAAATCTGATGACTGATGCAACCGCATCGGCACCAGCCGCGTCTGAAAAGACTGCTGGCGGCGCCTTCTATCGCCTCGTTTGGAAATGGCATTTCCTTGCGTCTCTTTATGTTCTGCCGTTCATGGCCATGCTGGCCGTCACCGGCGGGATCTATCTTTACAAACCCCATATCGAAGAAGTGATTTATGCCGACCGGTTGAACGTCGCGGTCGGCCCGGAACGGCAAAGCTACGAGGCGCAGCTTGCAGCCTTGTCCAAAGTGGCGGATGTCACCCGCATTCGCGGCATCGAAACCGAGGACGCACCAGGCCGCGCGACGCTGGTGACCTATGATGATGCTGACAAGATACGAACCTATGCATGGATTGATCCCTACACGACCGAGGTTCTGGCGACCCAACCGCGTGACGAAACAGCGATGCGTGTTTTGCGCAAATTTCATGGCGAATTGCTGTTGGGGGATTTCGGGACAAAGTTTGTCGAACTGGCCGCGCATTGGGCCATCGTGATGTTCGTCACAGGGATCTATCTATGGTGGCCCCGCGGGCAGCGCACGGTGAAAAAGGCATTCACGCCGCCCGCAGGTCGCGGTCGCAGCTTTTGGCGGGAAACGCATTTGTTTACCGGCTTTCTTGCGGCGGTCTTGGTGCTGCCGATTATCTTTGCAGGGTTGCCCTGGACCGATGTCTGGGGCGGTGGGCTGGGCATGATCCAGGAACGGACCGGCACCACGACCAAAAGTCTGCGATTTGGCGGGGATGTGCCCGGCTCTACCACTGCGGATGGCACGCCGATCAGCTATGACGCTGTGTTTGCCGTTGCAAAGGCCCAAGGTCTTGTCCCGCCCTACGAGACACGCCCGCCCCGCGACGCCGCAGCGGCCTATTGGGTCCGCTCGGCCAGCGTGAACCGGGCCGAGCAAACAGAATTGATTGTCGATCAGTATTCCGGCGCGGTCCTCAAACGGCACGACTTTGCGGATAACCCCGCGCTGGCTCGCGTGGTGTCACAAGGCATCTCATTTCATCAGGGCGAGCTTTACGGGTGGTTGAACCTGGCGCAAAATACCCTGGCCGTCATTCTGACCTTGATCTTATCCGTCTCCGGATTTGTCGCATGGTGGATGCGCCGCCCCGCCGGATCGCTGGGCGTGCCAGCGGCGCCGCAAGCCTCACTGGGTATCGGAATGATCGTGCTGGTTATCGGGCTGGGCATCCTGTTTCCATTGGTGGGCGCGTCGCTGATCGTCGCCTTGTGCCTTGATTGGCTGATCTTTCGCAGGCTAGGGTGGTTCCAAGGCCATCAGGCAAACTAGTCCCATTTGGGGGCGGCTTTTTCGCCGCCCCGCCGGACATGGTGACGCATTACAAGTACCTGTCATATAGCTGTTAAAAATTGTGCCTAACGGTCTCGGAGTGAATGAACGCCAGCAAGGGGGCCAGCACTATGAAAGATATTGATACTTACGATCTGTCCTGGGACGAATGGGATGAATTGCAGCGACCAGCTGCTGAAAACACGGATTTTGATGCCGTGGTTGAGGCCGCGATTTCGCGTCGCGGATTTCTGACCGGTGTTGTCGCCTACGGATCAGGTGCCGCCGTGATGGGCACAGGGCTATTGTCCGGCACATCCGCCGAGGCCCAGGCTGCCAGCCGTTTTGGATTTACCCCGATCCCGATCGCAACCGATGGGACGGTCCACGTCCCCGAGGGGTATACATGGCACACGGTCGCCAAATGGGGCGAGCCGCTGTTTTCGGACGCGGAACCGTTTAGCCAGGATACTGCCGTAGGCGTCGCCAGTTCCGACCGCGTGTTTGGCGAGAACACCGATGGGATGGAAGCCTTTGTCGTAGATGGCCGACAGGTGATTGCGGTCAATCATGAATATGTAAACACCCGGATCAACCTGCCACTGACCGAAGGCGAGACGACCAGCGCGGATGATGTTCTGACATTGCAGAACATGCAGGGTGTCACCGTGATGGAAGTGGCCGAAGGCGACGATGGCTGGGCCATTGTTGTTGATAGCGACCTGAACCGTCGGATCACGCATAACACCCCGATGACAATCGCAGGACCTGCCGCCGGTCACCCACTGCTGCAAACCGAAGCGGACCCTGTTGGCACAACGGCGCTGGGCACGATGAACAATTGCGGCGCCGGCAAGACCCCGTGGGGCACCTATCTGACTTGCGAAGAAAACTTTAACGGCTATTTCGGATCAACCGACGAGGCCTTTGAATTGCCCGAGGACTATGCCCGCTACGGCATCGGTGCCGAGGGGCGCTATGGCTATGAAAAGTTTGACCCGCGCTACGATGTCTCGAAGAACCCCAACGAGCCCCGGCGCTTTGGCTATATCGTAGAGATTGATCCGTCCGATCCGACATCCACCCCGATCAAGCACACCGCGCTGGGCCGGTTCAAGCACGAGAACGCAGCCGCCGTCATCGCACCGGATGGCCGTGTTGTCGTCTATATGGGCGATGATGAGCGTGGCGAGTTCATGTATAAATATGTCTCGAACGGGGTTTACACGCCCGGTGGTCCCACATCTGCCCTGCTGGATGATGGCCAGCTTTATGTCGCCAAATTCAACACCGACCTGACCGGTCAGTGGGTTGCGCTGACACCCGAGGCGACCGGCATGGAAGAGGCCGAGATCGCGATCTTCTCGCGTGTTGCGGCATCCAAGGTTGGGGCCACGACAATGGACCGTCCTGAGTGGGTCGCCGTGAACCCGGTCTCGGTCGAGGGCTATTGCTGCCTGACCAACAACCGCAATCGCGGCGTCAAGCCGAATGCAGGCGGTGACGATACCGCTGTCAACGGCCCTAACCCGCGCGCCGAGAACAACTATGGTCAGATTGTGCGCTGGTTCCCCAGCAATGATGACCACGGAGCCGATACGTTTACATGGGACCTGTATGTCATGGCGGGCAATCCAACCGTACATGATGATGCCTATGCAGGATCGGCCAATATCAACGAAGGCAACCTGTTCAATTCACCCGACGGGATGATGTTCGACAGCACAGGCTTGCTTTGGATCCAGACCGACGGTGATGACAGCAACGAAGAAGGCTTTGTCGGGATGGGCAACAACCAGATGTTGGCTGGCGACCCCGCAACCGGCCAGATTGAGCGTTTCCTGACCGGGCCAAACGGGTCAGAGGTGACAGGTCTGACATGGTCGGCGGATAAGCGGACAATGTTCGTGGGTATCCAGCACCCCGCCGCACCTTTCCCCGATGGTGAAGGCCAGCTTCCCCGTTCGTCGATCATCGCGGTCAAACGGGCCGACAACGCGATGGTTGGCTGATCAATCCTATCCTTGGGGCGGGCCGCATCTGGCCCGTCCCAGTTTTCTTTCAGGCGCAGTTGCCATCGCCAATTGCCGGTACTGCGACCAAGATGTCGCAGGTTTTGTCTTTCAGCGCCGTCAGGCTGGTATTTGCCCAAACGCTCGCCCAATCTGCATCCCGGGCCGCGACCGCATTCGCAGGCCCTGCAATACATGGGGGTGATCGGTGTGAGAGTTTCAGTCAGTATCTTGGTGGGCGCGGCGTTTCTGGTGACGGCCTGTAGCGATATTCTTCCGACCGGTTCTTCGCCCGATGAGGCTTTTATCAAGGAATTGCCTGAAGGCGTTGCCGCTATTGCGGCCCCAAATCAGGATTTACAGGCGGTCAAGATTGACCCCGCAGACGGATGTTATGTCTATCGCTATGCCGGACCTGTTGAGACAACCTTCCTGCCATTGCGCACGCAACAAGGGCGCCCTATCTGCGGGGCCAAACCGGAACCGCAGGCCGAGACCTGATTGACAGCGACCGGACGGACCGGTTGTCAGCTGGTTGATGCCAGTGCGCTCTCGGGCGCATAGAGGAAGGCGGTTGAACCCGTCGATACCTGCTCGTACAGCCCGTTGATATGAGCCATAACCATGCGCACGCAGCCAGAGCTTGCGCGCCCGCCGATGGATCGCGGGCTCGGCGTTCCGTGGATCCGCAGATAGGTGTCCCGGTTCCCAACATAGAGATACAGCGCCCTGGACCCCAAGGGGTTGCGGGGGCCGCCATCCATGCCGTCGGCATGTTGTTCGAAAAGCTCGGGCTCGCGTTCGATCATGTCGTCGGTTGGTCGCCACGTGGGCCATTTTGCCTTGCGCTTGATCGTGTAAGTGCCCGGCTCGTAAAGATTGCCCCGTGCGATGGCCACGCCATAGCGCATGGCCGTACCGTCTGCCCGGATGTGATAAAGATAGCGCGCCACGGCATCCACGTGGATGTCGCCGGGCCGCAGACCGTCATTGGCCTGCACCAATTGCGGCAGAAAGCGCGGGTGAAAACCCCAGGGGTTCGTTGTCGCAGGGTCATAATTTGCAGGCGTCACCTGCGCGTCCCAGCGCGCCCATTTAGAGCGGTCCGATACCGGGTTGGCGGCCACAGCCCCCGGAATGGGCGCCGAGAAGAGCGATGCAGTCGTGATGACAAAATGGCGTCGTGTTAACATGGAAACCGTATCCTTTTCAGACCCGCTGACTGTTTCAACGACTCAACGGTTAAGACACCAGAAGTGTCGCATCCCGATCCAATAACAATTTCGTGACCCTGACGCCAATCAATTGGTGCCGCAGGTCCCTAGCGGTGCTGATCGACCAGAACGGGATTTCCGTCAGGGTCCATGATGACAAAGCTGGCCGGCCCGGTTGTCGTCTCATCCGCCTCGCTGACGAAGGTGACACCATCTGCCTTCAGCCGCTTCTGAATATCGCGCACATCTTCGAAGTCTTCGACATTCTGTGCGTGTTGGTCCCATCCTGGATTGAAGGTCAGCGCGTTGGCCTCAAGAAACCCGCCGAACAAGCCCAGCACGGTTTCACCATTGCGAAGCATCAGCCAGCCCTGGGCTTCGTCACCACCGAAAGGTTCAAAGCCGAGCTTTGCATAAAAAGCCTTTGAAGCTGCAATGTCCTTCACATTCAAACTGATCGAAAAAGCACCTAGTTTCATGAGAGTCTCCCCGTTCAATATACTTCAGCCTACCCAAAAGCGGCTTAGTGAGAAAGCGCATCAAGCTTGCGTTGCAAAAACGCGCGGTTCGGGGCCTCATCAGTAAGTGCGATAGCGGTGACATAGCTTTCGCTTGCCGAAAACCTGTCGCCTGCGCGTTCCAACAGATCCGCGCGTGCGGTATGGTAAGGCTGATAGCCAGCTATCTGCGGGTCATCGGCGATGCTGTCGAGCAGTGCGATCGCGTGGGAGACCGAATGCGCATAGGACACCGCCATCGCCTGATTGATCCGAACGACTACGGACGGCTGTATCTGATACAGCAACGCATAAAGCGCTGAAATCTGTGGCCAATCCGTATCCTCCCATGTCGGGCTTTGGGCGTGTAGCCCGCTGATTGCGGCCTGCAACTGGTAAGGACCGACCTAACCAAGCGCCAGCGCATCTTTCAGGATCATGTCACCCTGTTTGATTTTGGACCGATCCCAGCGCGCCCGGTTCTGGTCAGCCAAAGCCACCATATCGCCGTCTGCATCAAGACGGGCCAAGCGCCGCGCGTCATGCATCAGCATTAGTGCCAACAAGCCCGCGACCTCGGGTTCATCTGGCATCAATTGGTGAAAGATGCGGGCCAGCCGGATAGCTTCGTCGTTCAAACGCGACTGACCAGATGTTGCTGTCGTGTAGCCTTCAGTGAAGATCAAATAAATCACTGCCAGCACGGCCTTCACCCGCTCGGGCAACATGTTCTGGTCGGGCACCTCGTATGGGATCTTGGCCGCTGCAATCTTGCGTTTGGCACGCACCAGGCGCTGGGCCATCGCCTCTGGCTTGTCAAGAAAGGCGGCGGCAATGGCATCGGTGGTCAGGCCGCCCAAGGTGCGCAAGGTCAGCGCCACTTGGGTCTTTTGTTCTAAAGCGGGGTGGCAGCAGGTGAAGATCATCTCCATCCGCTTGTCGGGTATCACCTGGGTGTCATCAGTTTGCGTGTGCGCGGCCTCTGCAAGCAGCGACAATTCCGGGATGCGCGCGGCAAAGCGCGCGTCCCGGCGCAATCGGTCATTGGCACGCCGGCGGGCCGTTGTGATCAGCCAAGCCGCAGGAGAGTTTGGCAGACCGGCGTCTGGCCAAACCTCCATGGCTTTTGCGATAGCGTCCTGCAGGCTATCCTCTGCAAGCTGCAGATCGCCAAGCGACTTGGTCAAAGCGGCCAATATGCGGCCCCACTCTTCCCGAACGACCGCCTCGATGGCTTGCGCAGTGGTCAGGTGAGGCAGCATTGGGGTTTAGCTATCCCAGACGACGACAGGGCGGATTTCGATCCGACCATAGGTGGCCGTCGGGATTTTGGCGGCCTTGGCGATGGCCTCATCAAGGTCTTTGCATTCCAGCAGGTAATAGCCGCCAAGCTGCTCTTTGGTTTCGGCAAACGGGCCGTCTGTGGTGATGGTTTTACCGTCGCGGACCGTCACCGTCGTTGCGGTGGCAATAGGTTGCAATGCGTCGGCATGGACCATCGCGCCGCTGTCACGCATCTCTGTGGTGTAGTCCTGATAGGCTTTCATGAAAGGACCAAATGCATCGGTCCCCGGCTGCGGTCCGGTTCCTTCGGCCGAATAGATAAGACACATATATTGCATGTTTCCGTCTCCTGTTATGCGGTCGGCGTGATTGCCTTCCTGCCTACCAGACGTCCGGGTTTTTCCAAAATCGACATCCATGGGGAAATTTTTTTCAGGCACCGCGCATGATGTACAGATGTGCTTGATTTCCCGGCCGATTCCAAATACATCGCCCGCGATGTTGGAACGGGCCGCTATGGCCCCTCAGAATTAAGGGCCCGCACGCTATGGCTAAGGCAAAGTTTGAACGCAATAAACCGCACGTTAACATTGGCACGATTGGCCACGTTGACCACGGGAAGACGACGCTGACAGCGGCGATCACGAAGTATTTTGGCGACTTCCAGGCCTATGACCAGATCGACGGCGCGCCCGAAGAAAAGGCCCGCGGGATCACGATCTCGACCGCTCACGTGGAATACGAGACCGAGTCGCGTCACTACGCCCATGTCGACTGCCCCGGCCACGCCGACTACGTCAAGAACATGATCACCGGTGCGGCGCAGATGGACGGCGCCATCCTGGTTGTGAACGCAGCCGACGGCCCGATGCCACAGACGCGCGAGCACATCCTGCTCGGCCGTCAGGTGGGCATCCCCTACATGGTCGTCTACATGAACAAAGTTGACCAGGTCGACGACGAAGAGCTGCTGGAACTGGTGGAAATGGAAATCCGCGAGCTTCTGTCCTCTTACGAATATCCTGGCGATGATATCCCTGTGATCCCTGGTTCGGCCCTGGCCGCCATGGAAGAGCGTGACGACAATATCGGCAAAGAATCCATCGAAAAGCTGATGGCCGCTGTTGATGAATACATCCCAACGCCTGCCCGTGCGGTTGACCTGCCATTCCTGATGCCAATCGAGGATGTGTTCTCGATTTCTGGCCGCGGGACAGTTGTAACCGGCCGTGTGGAACGTGGCGTGATCAATGTCGGTGACGAGATTGAAATCGTGGGTATCCGCGACACCAAGAAGACGACCTGCACAGGCGTTGAAATGTTCCGCAAGCTGCTGGACAGCGGCGAAGCTGGCGACAACATCGGTGCGTTGCTGCGCGGTGTTGACCGTGACGGTGTTGAGCGTGGTCAGATCCTGTGTAAGCCGGGTTCCGTCAAGCCACACACCAAGTTCGAAGCAGAAGCCTATATCCTGACCAAGGAAGAAGGCGGGCGTCACACGCCGTTCTTCGCGAACTACCGTCCACAGTTCTACTTCCGGACGACAGACGTGACCGGCACGGTTGAGCTGCCAGCGGGCACCGAAATGGTGATGCCGGGCGACAACCTGAAGTTCAACGTTGAGCTGATTGCGCCAATTGCGATGGAAGACGGTCTGCGTTTCGCGATCCGCGAAGGCGGCCGGACTGTTGGCGCGGGTGTTGTCTCCAAAATTGTAGAGTAAGCCACAGGCTTACTCACTATTCAGGAGCGGGAATGGCAGGCGTTTGCAAAGCAAATGCCGAGAACGCACCTGGTAGCAAATTGAACGCAACGCCGTTCCTGACGTGATCCGGGACCTCCCACAGTAACAAAGGCCGCCTCGAATGAGGCGGCCTTTTTGCATTGCGCTTGGTTAGCGGCGAAACGACCTTGGCGCTTCTCGGGACAGAGCCAGACAGACCGACACCGTAGGTTGGGCCTCGACCCATCATACCCAAACAAACAAGGTCACTTCGAACTGGGCGACTCTTAAGTGGTTCCTGATAATCAATTTGAATTGGTTTCTTGGTAGTCAATGTATGAATCACCGACTAAAAATACACGAAGTCGAAAAGGGAAATTAGATGAAACATTTTTTATGGTCTCTGGGTCTGCTAGCCGTGACTGCCGCATGTAGTAGCCAGCCATCTCCCGATATGCTTGTTCAAAATCGCGATGGAGACATGGTTACAGGTAAGTTCGGTTCAAACTGGACTGTTGAAGAGCTTCGAGGCGATGGGTTGGGTGCTGTTTGCGAAGCGGGTGAAACTGCAACTAATTTTGTCGCAGAACTTGCTCCAGATGGATCGGGATCATTTTCAGCGACCTGCACGCGTTAGTGCAATAGCTTAGCGCACCTCCGGCAGGACAACTCGTCGGAGTGCGCGCCAATGTGCATCGGTAATCAACCCAGTCCATTCCGGGCTATGGCGGTATTGGTTGATCACGCACTGTCCATTCATCCCGTTACGCCTCCCCCTACACGCCCGGTACCCAACGAGGACGCGCCGCGCGGGCCCTTTATGCGTTGGGCAAAAAAGACGCGATGAAGGGGCGGATGAGCCTCTATCCTACTCTCCGATTCAGGCCCCATCGAAAAGGTGATGCACCTGGCCGCTCCGCGCCAAAACATCCGTATCCGCCTTAAGGCGTCGGATTACCGAGTGCTTGATGCAGGCACGCAGGAAATCGTCAGCAACAGGCGCTTGCGTTCACGATACCAACGCTGACAAGAAACCCCGCGACAAGTTGCGACCAAACCCCCAATCCTTGTTTAAGTGAAATCTGCTTTGCCAAATTACATTCAACGAAAGTGGTCTGCGCTTTGGGACGACCCTTGTTCAAATCCTTGCACATCTCTCACAAAGACCTCTACGGCCCCGCCGGCAGTCCCAGCGCCTTGTCGGCCTTTGCCGTCTGGGCCAGCAAAAAGGCCTGCATCTCGGACCGTAATGCTATCTGCTGCGCTGCATCCATCTTACGTGGCACTTCTGACGGAAACCGCGAGAACACGACCGACCCTTTTGTAAAGGGCAGCGGCACCAGCATCCTGTCCCAACTGTCCACCCGCTTGGCCCGCTGCGTGGCAAAGGCATAACTGAACACCGGTCGCCCGGTGGCCCGCGCCCAGTCGATTGGCGGGTCCTTCATGATCAGGGCAGGGCCTTCGGGCCCATCTGCCGTGATCCCGATACTGGTGCCTTCTTTCACCTGCTTCATGATCTGGCGTGATGTGGCCCGGTTGGATCGCTTTTCGCGCATCTCGAAGGGTTGCAGCCCTTGTTGGCGTTGCATCGCCCCGACGACGCGTCCAATGGGCGAACTGGTGTGGATGCTGGATAGCTGCCCGTCTTTGACCGGCCAGTGAAACGGACCCATCAGCAACCGGCTATGCCAAACGACCAGAATGATTGGTCCATCCGCAAGTGCGGCCTTTAACGCGTCCAGCCCCTGAATGTCCCAGCGTGTTGTCCGGTAGCACAGCCCGAAGTAACAGCGCGCGACAAACCCCAGTATCCAGGCGAGCGTCTTGGATTTTTCGAGCCGTTTGCGCAGCGACATGAGAACCGGGCCTTCATCCAGCAATTGTCCGCCCTGTTTCAACATTTCTTGGGGTGATGACAAGCCTGCCGCGTGTTCACTCTTGAACCGCTCCGCAATTCGGACTAACCCAACACCCGGTCATAGGGGTATAGCTCAGTTGGTAGAGCGGCGGTCTCCAAAACCGTAGGTCCCGGGTTCAAGTCCTGGTGCCCCTGCCAGACCAGATCACCGCCCGCCGGAGGATCGTTGTTTTCCCATGCATATCGCCAAGGATCGGCTGAGCATCGCGTTTCACGTGGGCGCCCATAAAACCGCAACGTCCCATCTGCAGCGGTCGCTGCGCGCGGCGTCTGATGCGTTGGCAGATCAGGGCGTGATGTATTACGGCCCCGATCATTTCCGGTTGCCCGGTCGGTCGCTGCCTGCGCTATTTGGCCAGAAAGCCACCCAGAAACGCGCCCCTGCCGATCAACTGGATCTGCTGCGCAAGGGCGGTCACCGGCTGATCATCAGCGAAGAGAATTTCATGGGCGTTCTGAACAGTCCGCGCCGCCGCCCCGTCAAGATGCGCTACCCCGAGGCCGGACGCCGCGTTGCCGACATCGCAACTGCCGTGGATGTTGGCGGGCTGGATGTCTTTCTGAGCATCCGGAATCCCGCGACCTTTCTGAACTCTGCCTATTGTCAGATGTTGCTGGGCGGCCGGGTGATGCCCTTTGCAAAATTCGCGCGGATCAACCCGATTGAAAGCGTCAATTGGCATTCATTGGCAAAGCGATTGAGCAGAGCGCGCGGCGTCAATCGGGTCGTGGTCTGGCGGTTCGAGGATTACGCGCCGCTCTTTCCGCGCATCTGTACGGCGCTGGCGGGTCCAGATGCGGGCGGGCTGATCGCCCCCTTGGCGCGGCGCATCCATGTGGGTCTGTCTGCGACCGCTGTTGCAGAGGTTCTGATGCAGGACGGAACGGGGGCTGATGACAGGGTCGCGAACCGTGCGCGTAAGGCACATCCGGTATCCGCTGACACCCCCCCTTTTGACGGTTTTGATACACATATTCATGGATTGGCAGATGCCGCATATTCCGGGCAGATCGCGGCAATCCGGGCACTCCCGAAGGTCACTTTTCTTGATCCTGCTGTCACGCCCGATACAGTGCGGTCTTGAAACTGCGCCGCAGACTTCGTATGTGCAGCCCTGTTTCCACAAAGGACCTCTGCCATGGCCATCGCCAATCCCGCCAAATTCATTCAGGAAGTCCGCGCCGAAATCGCCAAGGTGGTTTGGCCGACCCGTCGCGAGGTGATCCTGACCACGATCATGGTGTTCATCATGGCGGCTGTCACTGCGGTGTTCTTTTCCCTTGTAGATCTCCTGATCCGTAATGGACTGACCGGCGTTTTAAACTATTTCGGCGGCTAGGGCCGCAGTGATCGGGGCGGTATCCGGCGCTGGCCCACGGCCAGGACCGCCGCATCAAACCGTCTGGTCTATCGTTGGGGTTTCGCGGCCAGACCCGGGCAGAATATATCCCTCGCCCTCTTGAAAAACGGCAGGGTCGGCGGTATCAGCCACACAACTTCCGAAAATGGCGTGCGGCGAATCGTGTTGCGCGCCGCTTTTATTTTCGGCGGACAGCCATGCGGCTGGATGAACATGAAATTTCGGCCCGGTGGGTCGGCGACGACAGGGTGCCCTAAACATGGCAAAACGTTGGTATTCGGTGAGCGTTCTCTCGAATTTCGAGAAAAAGATCGCAGAAGAAATCCGCACCAAGGCGGAAGAGCGTGGTCTGGACGAACAGATCGACGAAGTGCTGGTGCCCACCGAAGAAGTCATCGAAATTCGGCGCAACAAGAAAGTCACCGCCGAGCGGCGCTTTATGCCTGGATATGTGCTTGTTCACATGGAAATGTCCGATGAGGGCTATCACCTGATCAACTCGATCAACCGCGTTACAGGCTTTCTTGGCCCCCAGGGTCGCCCGATGCCGATGCGTGACGCCGAGGTGCAGGCCATCCTTGGCCGCGTTCAGGAAGGCGAAGAAGCCCCGCGCACGCTCATCAATTTCGAGATCGGCGAGAAAGTCAAAGTCAACGATGGCCCGTTCGAGGATTTCGACGGGATGGTCGAGGAAGTGGACGAAGAGAACCAGCGCTTGAAGGTGACGGTCTCTATCTTTGGCCGGGCGACACCGGTCGAATTGGAATACACGCAGGTTACCAAACAGTAATCCGCGTGCTCAGACGTGGGAGGTCCGGATTTGATCCGCACCGAACCACGGCATCACCGCCCCAACCGGGGCAAATGTAGGTCGGGCAGGTCCCGACGCTGAAAAGGAGAAGGCCAATGGCCAAGAAGATTATGGGTACGCTCAAGCTGCAGGTTCCTGCAGGCCAGGCCAACCCGTCCCCACCCGTGGGTCCGGCGCTGGGTCAGCGCGGTATCAACATCATGGAATTCTGCAAGGCGTTCAACGCCAAGTCAGGCGATCTGGAGCCCGGTGCCCCATGCCCGACCGTGATCACCTATTATCAGGACAAGTCGTTCTCGATGGAAATCAAGACGCCGCCTGCGTCTTATTACATCAAGAAAGCGGCCAAGCTGAAATCTGGTTCGAAAGAACCGGGCAAGTCCGTTGCAGGCTCCATCACTGGTAAGCAGGTGCGCGAAATCGCCGAAGCAAAGATGAAGGATCTGAACGCCAACGATATCGAAGGCGCAATGCTGATCATCGCGGGTTCTGCCCGCTCTATGGGCATCGAGGTGAAGTAATGGCTAAGTTTGGTAAGCGCACAACTGCGGCCCGCGCCGCATTCGAGGGCAAGCACAACGTCACCGTTGAAGAAGCCGCTGCATTGGTCAAAGACAACGCCAAGGCAAAATTCGACGAATCCATCGAGATTGCGATGACACTGGGCGTTGACCCGCGTCACGCTGACCAGATGGTTCGCGGGACAGTCTCCCTGCCGCATGGCACTGGCAAAACCGTTCGCGTGGCTGTTTTTGCCCGCGGCGAAAAGGCCGAAGAAGCCAAGGCCGCCGGCGCTGATATCGTTGGTGCCGAGGATCTGATGGAAACCGTCCAGGGCGGCACCATCGAATTCGACCGTTGCATTGCAACACCTGATATGATGGCTGTTGTCGGTCGTCTGGGTAAGGTACTTGGCCCACGTAACCTGATGCCGAACCCGCGGGTTGGCACTGTGACCATGGACGTCAAGCAAGCTGTCGAGGACGCCAAAGGCGGTCAGGTGCAGTTCAAGGCGGAAAAGGCCGGTGTTGTACATGCGGGTATCGGCAAAGCGTCGTTCTCTGCCAAGCAAATCGAAGAGAACATGTTGGCCTTTGTTGACGCGGTTGGCAAAGCAAAGCCATCAGGTGCCAAGGGGACCTACATGAAAAAGATCGCCGTCAGCTCGACCATGGGTCCAGGCGTTTCCATCGACGTGTCCTCGGCAACCGGCAACGCGTAAAGCGCAGTACTGCGCATCTCGGCTAGAAAGGGCGGTCCATACGGGCCGCCCTTTGTTTTTTGTGACATGAAAATGGCAGGATAGCGGGACGAAGTTGCCGTTCGTATTCAGGCAACGAAGGTCAGGTTTCTGTAGTCTGCTCGCTCCATGACAAAGGCGGCGGTAGCTGAGACGCAGAAAAATCTATTCGCAATACTCTGCGGCCGGACGGCAACTGTGCTGGCTTTGATGAGTGCAACGTCAGCATCTTCAGTATCAATACATCGCCGCGCTTGGCCACGCATGTCTCAATTGGATGAGTGTTTGCCATTTCTTCTGCTTTTGCCGCAGGAACAATCCCAACTGAATGGCTTCCCACAGCTATCTCCATCGCTCCATTGGATTGATCAGCGTCATCCAAGTGAACCCGAACGAAAAGCATCTCATCCAAGATCGACTGTGGAGGTTCGCAGTGCCAAGTGCCTGACTTGTTAGTCCAATTGGTGTATCCAGCGACGTCTACCTTCTCAGCTACTGCGATGACCCGGTCTTGATGCCAAGGAACACCCCAGTTGGCGCTTTCGGACTTGTTGAACGCAACAATTCGCACAGGCATCGCTTTGGGAGTGAGACGTTGCACGGCACCCAACAGCGAGCTTTCCTCCGACAACGCGGCTCTCAAAGTCGCTGAGACATCAAGTCTTCGTCCTGCTTTCGCAGTGGCTGCAGTCGGATTATCGAAGAGCGCTAGGTCCTCTTCCGAAATGGCGTTCCTGAACCAGACACGACCACTTTCTTCAAATTCATCGCCAAGTGAATGTCCTGTTACCATGTCTTCCTGCTCTTCAATCGTCATCGAAGCTGACATTGGCTGCGTTGCAGAAAACTTGCAACTCGGGCTCGCTCCAGACCTTAGCCGCAAGTCGTTCGGATAGCGGTAAGGCGGACAAAGCGCCGTTTCGCTGCGGCTGCGCCAATGGCTGCTTGCGCGAAAGATCAGTTTTAGGACGGTTGCGACCTAAACGAGGATCAACCGCAATCCCAGGTCAGGTAGGCTTTCTGAAAGTCCCTATGCGCTAAGGCTTCATGGCTAATCATCACATTTAGCAATCCGGCGTCGCCTAAATTGATTTGATCATCACAGCCCAAGTGAAACAAAACGCGATCCAGGTGCCGACATGCGGGAAATTCGCCACGAACGTCATATTGTACAAAGGTAGGATGACCACCGACCCAATGGTCACCATACCCAGCCACAATCCGTTCCGACCTGTCCTCCCATTCTCCAAGAATTGCAGCGACCTCTTCGTTTTCAGGGAGCCTGTTCTCCATTGTTGGATCGTTCTTTTCGAACGGCCAGTTATATGGATTGCCGGGTGCCGTATCAGCTGCGAACGCCAATGGCAGCCCAACACACCTGGCAGTTTCGGAGAAGTCTCTTGTTTGACGTGTATTCTTCTGAATTTCACTAGGAATCTCAATGAGTTCATCCGTCTGAGGATCGGGATCCCATCGGATCACTCTGTCGCACGCGCCTGTATCATCGATCATCTCGAACGATGAAAATATTTGAAGTACTCCGCCTTTTGGGAATCCCTCAATTTGAGGCAGGTCAGCAAAATTTATTTGGGCAACTAGTGCCTTCGGGAAACTATTTGCATTTCTTGGCCAAACCGCATCGTTCCCTATAGCGAGTGGAGCGCCGCCGATCCTGCTTTCTTGTGGCGTCAGTGGAGGCCGATCCTGAACAGTGGCTTTGGCAATGGGTAGGTTGCTTTTCTCAATGTCATCCCAAAATGACCTCACTTCAGCGAGGGTGACATGAGGTGCTGCCTCTGCCTCCTTCCTTCGTTTTGGTTGCCAGACAAACCGATCCAACATGTGAACAACTGCAAAAAATGCGGCGATGACGACGACAAAATAAAGAACAGTACTCATGTACTTCCTCTCATACCAACACATGCTTTAAGGCAGCAAATTCTGACAATTGTGTGATTGTTCTGATAAAAATCCGAAAGCTGAGCAGACATTCATGCAGGGTGCAGCATCATGCAATTTGGGCTCGTAGCTGCCATTGATGTTCGTCTGCGCAACATCTACTCAGAGCCGCCTCTATAGCTGCTTGCCTTCCCGAACATTCCCTCTTTCTTTGATGGGCGAAGGCTTTTATACGATCCGCACGAGCAGCGGCCCGATTCGTCGGGATGCTGTTTGTATTCGTCCGAGACGGTGGGTCGGCCATGTGCCAGTAATTCCTGCCTGAGACGGGATAGACCAGATATCAAACCGTGGCTCTCTGCGGTCCAGGCTGGCTCAACCCCCGTATATGTGGACATCGACTGTCAGGCAGCGTGCTGCTTGGCAAAATTGAGCCGGGGGGAAACCCCCAAACTTGGAGTGAAACTGTGGATAGAGCACAAAAAGAACAGCTGGTTGACGACCTCGGCCAGATCTTTGAAAGCTCTGGCGTTGTAGTGGTTGCCCACTACGAAGGCATGACAGTTGCTGAAATGCAGGACCTGCGCGCAAACATGCGTGAAGCGGGCGGTTCCGTGCGCGTTGCCAAGAACAAGCTCGCCAAGATTGCCCTTGAAGGTAAGCCATGCGCAAGCATCGCCGAATACCTGACAGGCATGACCGTGCTTGCCTATTCCGAAGACCCTGTGGCTGCGGCCAAGGTCGTCGACAAGTACGCCAAGGATAACGAAAAGCTCGTCATCCTCGGTGGTGCTATGGGTGATCAAGCACTTGATCCTGCTGGTGTGAAATCAGTTGCCGGTATGCCAAGCCGTGAAGAGCTTATTGCTTCGATCGTTGGCTGCATTGGTGCACCTGCTTCCAACATCGCCGGGGCCATTGGCGCGCCTGCTTCGAACATCGCGAGCATTCTTTCGACCATCGAAGAGAAAGCTGCATAAAGCATCTGAATTGACTTGAGGGCCTGTCCCTCACGTTGGAACACACATAACGGAAACGGAAAGCATAAAATGGCTGATCTGAAAAAACTGGCTGAAGAGATCGTTGGTCTGACCCTTCTCGAAGCACAAGAACTGAAAACAATCCTCAAAGACGAGTACGGCATCGAGCCTGCCGCTGGTGGCGCTGTCATGATGGCAAGTCCAGCGGATGGCGGCGGCGAAGCTGCTGCTGAGAAGACTGAATTTGATGTTGTGCTGAAAAACGCTGGCGCATCAAAAATCAACGTCATCAAAGAAGTGCGCAGCATCACCGGTCTTGGCCTGAAAGAAGCCAAGGATCTGGTCGAAGCTGGCGGCAAGATCAAAGAAGGCGCGTCCAAGGACGAAGCCGAAGAGATCAAAGGCAAGCTGGAAGCAGCTGGCGCCGAAGTCGAACTGGCCTAAGCCACCTCGATTTGATCAAAAAGAACCGGGTCGCGTCATGCGGCCCGGTTTTTTGTTGCCCGGCCAGATAGTGGCGCACGCGATCATTGGTTTTGAACCTGCCCGGCGGTTCAAAGAGGCCGGCTCATTGCGCGGCGGTCCGGGCAGGTGTCGTTGGATCGGGCAGGGGGCGGCGTTACTTGACGCCGATACACTCCACCTCGACCCGCGCCCCAAGTGCCAGGCCACTGGCGGCAAAAGCAGCCCGCGCGGGGAACCGGCCGGCTTCGAAATAGTTTACATAGACGCCGTTGAATGCGCCCCATTCGGAAATATCTGCGAGGATCACGGTGCATTTCACCAGATTTTCCAGAGTATACCCGTGCGCCTCCAGTGACGTCTTGATGTTGTCCATAACTTGCTTGGATTCACCTTCAATCCCGCCTTCGGCAAGTTCAAGCGTGCCGGGCACATTCCCGATTTGGCCGGATACATAAAGCGTGTCGCCTGCCACAACGAGTTCCGAGAATGGCAAGTCTGTCGGCAGCACCGCGCCCGAGTTCAGGTATTCCACATGCCCATCGGCCAATGCCGTTGCGGCTGGCAAGGTGATCGCCAGTGCGGCGGCGGCAATGCTGTGTGATAATTTCATGTCATTCGTCCCCTGTTTTGTCGAAGGCTCGGGTATCAGCGAGCCGGGTTTTTGTAAGCGGCCGGCATGTCCGGCCCTACAAAAATGTTAGGACGCAAGTTTCCGCAAAGTCGAGAGAAAAGAGAACATGTCCACCTTCCTGACGCCCGCTTAGCGCCCGAAAGTGGCGTTGCCGGTTGCTTAGGCGCCGTCGCCTGACAACCGTGCTTGACGCATCACCGTTCGTCCTATTGACAAAATCCCATTGATTTTCTGGATGGACCTTGAACTTCGGGCGAATCTCACTTAGTTGGACCGCTCAGGCCCGCACAACATTCGGAAATATACAATCTGGTTTATTTGAAACTTATCTTTCAAAGCGCCCAATCCTGTGCGCTTTGATAGGTAAGTTGATCGTTTCGGGAGAGGTGTTTGGGATACACCTCAGGTATTGGAACGGTCCTTTCCTCAATCGGACGTGTGTTTTGGTTGCCCGACCAAAGCGCGCGTTCTGACATTATGGAGACCCGGCAAACATGGCTTCAACGTTCCTTGGTCAGAAACGCCTGCGTAAGTACTACGGTAAAATCCGCGAAGTACTTGAAATGCCGAACCTTATTGAGGTTCAAAAATCATCCTACGATCTGTTCCTGCGCTCTGGCGACAGTGATACACCGCTTGACGGTCAAGGCATCAAAGGTGTCTTCCAGTCCGTTTTCCCGATCAAGGATTTCAATGAAACCGCTGTGCTTGAATTCGTCAAGTACGAGCTGGAAAAACCGAAATACGATGTTGAGGAATGTCAGCAGCGTGACATGACCTACAGCGCCCCGTTGAAGGTCACCCTGCGTCTGATCGTGTTCGATGTGGACGAAGACACAGGCGCGAAGTCCGTCAAGGACATCAAGGAACAAGACGTCTTCATGGGCGACATGCCTTTGATGACCCCGAACGGCACTTTTGTCGTCAACGGTACAGAGCGTGTGATCGTATCCCAGATGCACCGCTCCCCCGGCGTTTTCTTTGACCACGACAAGGGTAAGACCCATTCGTCTGGTAAGCTTTTGTTCGCCTGCCGCATCATCCCATATCGCGGTAGCTGGCTGGACTTTGAATTTGACGCCAAGGATCTGGTGTTCTGCCGTATTGACCGTCGTCGTAAATTGCCTGTGACAACCCTGCTTTATGCGCTGGGTCTGGACCAGGAAGGCATCATGAATGCCTATTACAACACCGTCGATTATAACCTCGATAAAAAGGCGAACGCCTGGCAGACCAAGTTCTTCCCAGAGCGTGTGCGCGGCACCCGCCCCGCCTTTGATCTGGTCGACGCCAAGACAGGTGAAGTCATCGCGAAAGCCGGTGAAAAGGTCACCCCGCGTTCAGTGAAAAAGCTGATTGATGCCGGCGAAGTGACTGATCTGCTTGTCCCTTACGAGCAGATTGTCGGTAAATTCGTCGCACAAGACATCATCAACGAAGAAAACGGCGCGATCTATGTCGAAGCTGGTGATGAACTTACTGTCGAAGTCGACAAGGACGGCGAAGTTACTGGTGGTACGCTCAAGGAACTGGTTGATGCGGGCATCACCACGATCCCTGTGCTGGACATCGATAACGTGACTGTGGGCGCCTATATGCGCAACACGATGGCGGCGGATAAGAACATGAACCGCGAAACCGCGCTCATGGATATCTACCGCGTCATGCGTCCGGGTGAGCCACCCACCGTCGACAGTGCGTCGGCCTTGTTTGACACGCTTTTCTTCGACTCAGAACGTTATGACCTGTCTGCGGTTGGTCGCGTGAAGATGAACATGCGTCTGGATCTGGATGCCGAAGACACCATGCGCACCTTGCGCAAGGAAGACATCGTCGCCTGTATCAAGGCGCTGGTTGAGCTGCGCGATGGCAAGGGTGATGTCGATGACATTGACCACCTCGGCAACCGTCGTGTCCGTTCCGTTGGCGAGCTGATGGAAAACCAGTATCGCGTTGGTCTGTTGCGCATGGAGCGCGCGATCAAGGAACGCATGTCATCCGTCGAAATCGACACGGTGATGCCGCAGGACCTGATCAACGCCAAGCCTGCCGCTGCGGCTGTGCGTGAGTTCTTTGGCTCGTCCCAGCTCTCGCAGTTCATGGACCAAACCAACCCACTTTCCGAAGTCACGCACAAGCGTCGCCTGTCAGCCCTTGGGCCCGGCGGTCTGACCCGCGAACGCGCTGGTTTTGAAGTGCGCGACGTGCACCCAACCCACTATGGCCGCATGTGCCCGATTGAAACGCCGGAAGGGCCAAACATCGGTCTGATCAACTCGCTGGCCACATTCGCGCGCGTGAACAAATACGGCTTTATCGAAACACCCTATCGCAAGGTTGTCGAAGGCAAGGTGACAGACGAAGTCAGCTATATGTCCGCGACCGAGGAAATGCGTCACACTGTGGCGCAGGCCAACGCGAATATGAATGACGAAGGTGCGTTCAACAACGAACTGGTCTCGACCCGTAAGAACGGTGACTACACGCTGTCCCCGCGCGAAAACGTTGACTTGATTGACGTGTCGCCCAAGCAGCTTGTCTCTGTTGCGGCTTCGCTTATCCCGTTCCTGGAAAACGACGATGCGAACCGGGCCCTGATGGGATCGAACATGCAACGTCAGGCGGTTCCACTTCTGCAGGCCGAAGCCCCGTTGGTGGGTACAGGTATCGAAGAAGTGGTCGCCCGCGACAGTGGTGCGGCGATCATGGCGAAACGCGCCGGGATCATCGACCAGGTTGATGCACAGCGGATCGTCATTCGCGCCACGTCTGATTTGGAACTCGGCGATGCCGGCGTCGACATCTACCGGATGCGTAAATTCCAGCGGTCTAACCAAAACACCTGTATCAACCAGCGTCCGCTGGTGAAGGTGGGTGACACTGTTCTGAAAGGCGAAGTGATTGCCGACGGTCCATCCACGGATATCGGTGAATTGGCGCTTGGTAAGAACGTGGTCGTCGCATTCATGCCCTGGAACGGCTACAACTACGAAGACTCGATCCTGATTTCCGAACGCATTGTGCGTGACGATGTCTTCACCTCGATCCATATCGAGGAATTCGAAGTCGCCGCCCGCGATACCAAGCTGGGGCCAGAGGAAATTACCCGCGACATCCCAAACGTGGGTGAGGAAGCACTGCGCAACCTGGATGAGGCCGGTATCGTCTATATCGGGGCCGAAGTTGGCCCAGCGGACATTCTGGTTGGCAAGATCACACCAAAGGGCGAAAGCCCGATGACGCCGGAAGAAAAGCTTCTCCGCGCCATCTTTGGTGAGAAAGCATCCGATGTGCGCGATACATCCCTGCGCCTGCCGCCCGGTGATTTCGGGACGGTCGTTGAGGTGCGCGTGTTCAACCGCCATGGTGTGGAAAAAGACGAACGTGCGTTACAGATCGAGCGGGAAGAAGTTGAACGCCTCGCCCGTGACCGCGACGACGAATTGGTGATCCTGGATCGGAACATCTATGCCCGTCTCAAAGATATGATCATCGGCAAGGAAGCGGTGAAAGGTCCCAAAGGGTTCAAGTCAAACTCTGTCGTGACCGAAGAATCGCTGGAACCGTTCAGCCGCGGCCAGTGGTGGCAAATCGCGCTGAAGGATGAAGCTGACGCACAGGTCGTTGAAGCCCTGAACGAACAGTATGAAATCCAGAAGCGCGCCATGGATGCGCGGTTCGAGGACAAAGTCGAAAAAGTCCGCCGTGGTGACGATTTGCCACCGGGCGTGATGAAGATGGTCAAAGTCTTCGTCGCGGTGAAGCGTAAGCTGCAGCCGGGCGATAAGATGGCCGGTCGTCACGGGAACAAAGGTGTGATTTCCAAGGTTGTGCCAATGGAAGACATGCCGTTCCTCGCAGACGGGACACCAGTGGATTTCTGTCTGAACCCGCTGGGCGTGCCGTCACGGATGAACGTCGGTCAGATTCTTGAAACCCATATGGGTTGGGCCGCGCGCGGTCTGGGGCTGCAAATCGACGACGCTTTGGGTGAGTACCGCCGCTCTGGCGATCTGACCCCTGTGCGTGATGCGATGAAGATCGTCTATGGCGACAATGTCTATGACGAAGGCATCGCAGGCATGGATGAAGACCAGCTGGTTGAGGCGGCGGGCAACGTGACCCGTGGTGTGCCGATCGCAACGCCTGTTTTTGACGGTGCGAAGGAGGCTGATGTGAACGACGCGCTGGTGCGTGCCGGGTTCAGCACATCCGGTCAGTCGATCTTGTTTGATGGCCGCACGGGTGAGCAGTTCAGCCGCCCTGTGACCGTCGGCGTCAAGTATCTGCTGAAATTGCATCACCTTGTCGATGATAAGATCCACGCGCGTTCCACTGGGCCTTACAGCCTTGTCACGCAGCAACCTCTGGGTGGTAAAGCCCAGTTCGGCGGCCAGCGTTTCGGGGAGATGGAAGTCTGGGCATTGGAAGCCTATGGCGCGGCCTACACGCTGCAAGAGATGCTGACCGTGAAGTCGGATGACGTCGCAGGGCGGACGAAAGTGTACGAGTCCATTGTCAAGGGCGAAGACAATTTCGAAGCCGGTGTGCCAGAGTCGTTCAACGTGCTCGTGAAAGAAGTCCGGGGCCTCGGCCTCAACATGGAACTCCTGGATGCGGAGGATGAGGAATAAGAGTTTTCGTGACGAAAACTCTTACGCATTGAAAAGTCTTCGTTTCGAAGACTTTTCGCACCCCATCCGATGCACCCCAATTCAAGGAATTGAAGATGAACCAGGAACTGACAAACAACCCGTTTAACCCGCTCACCCCGGCGAAAACGTTTGACGAAATCAAGGTCTCGTTGGCCTCACCCGAACGGATCCTGTCGTGGTCCTTTGGTGAGATCAAGAAGCCGGAAACCATCAACTACCGCACGTTCAAGCCAGAGCGTGACGGACTTTTCTGTGCGCGTATCTTTGGCCCGATCAAAGACTACGAATGTCTGTGCGGCAAATATAAGCGCATGAAATATCGCGGTGTTGTCTGCGAAAAATGCGGCGTAGAAGTTACCCTGCAAAAGGTCCGCCGCGAGCGGATGGGCCATATTGAGCTGGCTGCTCCGGTTGCGCACATCTGGTTCCTGAAATCGCTGCCATCCCGCATCGGCCTGATGCTGGACATGACGTTGCGCGATCTGGAACGCATCCTTTATTTCGAAAACTACGTTGTGATCGAACCCGGCCTGACGGATCTGACCTATGGTCAGTTGATGACCGAGGAAGAATTCAACGACGCGCAGGACCTTTACGGCATGGATGCATTCCAGGCCAATATCGGGGCCGAAGCGATCCGCGAAATGCTGTCCCAGATTGATCTGGAAAGCGAAGCAGAACAACTGCGCGCGGACCTGAAAGAAGCGACAGGCGAATTGAAGCCCAAGAAGATCATCAAGCGTTTGAAGATCGTCGAAAGTTTCCTTGAGTCTGGCAACCGCCCTGAATGGATGGTTCTGACCGTGATCCCTGTGATCCCGCCGGAACTGCGCCCTCTGGTTCCACTCGACGGCGGCCGTTTTGCCACATCCGATCTGAACGATCTGTATCGTCGTGTGATCAACCGGAACAATCGTCTGAAGCGTCTGATCGAACTGCGCGCACCTGACATCATCGTCCGTAACGAAAAGCGGATGCTGCAGGAATCTGTGGATGCGTTGTTTGACAACGGCCGTCGTGGTCGTGTGATCACTGGTGCGAACAAGCGCCCGCTGAAATCACTGTCAGACATGCTGAAGGGTAAGCAAGGTCGTTTCCGTCAGAACCTTTTGGGGAAACGCGTCGACTTCTCTGGCCGTTCGGTGATTGTGACCGGCCCGGAACTGAAGCTGCACCAATGTGGTCTGCCCAAGAAAATGGCGCTGGAGCTGTTCAAGCCGTTCATCTATTCGCGGCTTGAGGCCAAAGGCCTGTCTTCCACAGTGAAGCAAGCCAAGAAACTGGTCGAAAAAGAACGTCCAGAAGTCTGGGATATCCTCGACGAGGTCATTCGCGAACACCCAGTCATGCTGAACCGTGCGCCTACGCTGCACCGCTTGGGCATCCAGGCGTTTGAACCTGTCCTGATCGAAGGTAAAGCCATTCAGCTGCACCCACTGGTCTGTTCGGCCTTTAACGCTGACTTTGATGGCGACCAGATGGCGGTTCACGTGCCGCTGAGCCTTGAGGCACAGCTGGAAGCCCGCGTTCTGATGATGTCTACGAATAACGTGCTGTCACCGTCCAACGGTGCGCCAATCATCGTGCCATCGCAGGATATGATCCTTGGTCTGTACTACACGACCATCATGCGTGAAGGCATGAAGGGTGAAGGCCTGACATTCTCGGATATCGAGGAAGTTGAACATGCTTTGACCGCTGGCGAAGTGCATCTGCACGCCAAGATCAATGCGCGTATTCCGCAGATTGATGACGAAGGCAACGAGGTGCTGACGCGCTTTGAAACCACACCTGGCCGTTTGCGTCTGGGGTCGTTGTTGCCGCTGAATGCCAAAGCGCCATTTGCCTTGGTCAACCGCTTGCTGCGCAAGAAAGAAGTGCAGCAGGTGATTGATACGGTCTACCGCTATTGTGGTCAGAAGGAATCCGTCATTTTCTGCGACCAGATCATGACAATGGGTTTCCGCGAGGCGTTCAAGGCCGGCATTTCCTTCGGTAAGGACGACATGGTTGTACCTGACACCAAGTGGGACCTCGTGAACGAGACCCGCGAGCAGGTGAAGGATTTCGAACAGCAATATATGGACGGCCTGATCACCCAGGGTGAGAAGTACAACAAGGTTGTCGATGCCTGGTCGAAGTCAAACGACAAGGTCACTGACGCGATGATGGCCACGATTGGGACCACCCCAACCATGGAAGATGGATCAGAGGGTGAGCCGAACTCGGTTTACATGATGGCCCACTCCGGTGCCCGTGGTTCGGTGACGCAGATGAAGCAGCTGGGCGGGATGCGCGGCCTGATGGCCAAGCCGAACGGTGAGATCATCGAAACGCCAATCATCTCGAACTTTAAGGAAGGTCTGACCGTTCTTGAGTACTTCAACTCCACCCACGGTGCCCGTAAGGGGCTGTCGGATACGGCGTTGAAAACGGCGAACTCTGGTTACCTGACACGTCGTCTGGTTGACGTCGCTCAGGATTGTATCGTCCGCGAGGTCGATTGTGGCACCGAGACATCCATCACTGCTGAAGCAGCCGTGAACGATGGTGAAGTTGTTGCATCACTGGCCGAACGTGTGCTGGGCCGTGTTGCTGCCGAAGAGGTTATTAAGCCCGGCACAGACGAAGTCATCGTCGAGCTGGGTGAGTTGATCGACGAACGCAAGGCGGACATGATTGATACGTCCGGCATCACCAAGATGCGCATTCGGTCGCCACTGACCTGCGAAAGCGAAGATGGCGTCTGTGCAATGTGCTACGGTCGTGACCTGGCACGCGGGACACGGGTGAACATTGGTGAGGCTGTCGGCATCATCGCCGCCCAGTCCATTGGTGAACCTGGTACGCAGCTGACCATGCGGACATTCCACATTGGTGGTGTTGCGCAAGGTGGCCAGCAGTCCTTCCTCGAGGCGTCACAGCCCGGCCTGATCCGGTTTGATAACGCAAACCTGTTGGAAAACGCCAATGGCGAAATGGTCGTGATGGGCCGGAACATGACCCTGTCGATCACCGACAAGGAAGGCACCGAACTAGCCAGCCACAAGGTCGGTTATGGGTCCAAAGTGTTTGTCAAAGACGGTCAGGATTGTCTGCGCGGCGACAAGCTGTTTGAATGGGATCCATACACGCTGCCGATCATCGCTGAAAAGTCAGGTACGGCGAAATATGTCGATCTGGTCAACGGTATCGCTGTCCGCGAAGAAACCGATGACGCAACGGGCATGACCCAGCGCATCGTTTCCGACTGGCGTGCGGCACCAAAGGGCAATGAGCTTGCACCAAAGATCATTGTTGTTGGCGCAGACGGGGAACCAGCGTTGAAAGACGACGGCAACCCGGTGTCTTACGGCATGTCCGTTGACGCGGTTCTGTCTGTTGAAGACGGGCAAGAGGTGAAAGCCGGTGACGTTGTCGCCCGTATCCCACGCGAGGGTGCGAAGACAAAAGACATCACCGGTGGTCTGCCACGTGTGGCCGAATTGTTCGAAGCCCGTCGTCCGAAAGATCATGCAATCATCGCCGAAATCGATGGCTATGTGCGCTTTGGCAAGGACTACAAGAACAAGCGTCGCATCGCGATTGAGTCTGCGGATGATGCAGATATCAAGGTCGAATACATGGTGCCCAAGGGCAAGCACATCCCGGTTGTGGAAGGTGATTTTGTCCAGAAGGGTGACTACATCATGGACGGCAACCCGGCCCCGCACGATATTCTTGCGGTTATGGGTGTCGAGGCCTTGGCTGACTACATGATCGACGAGGTTCAGGACGTGTATCGCCTGCAGGGCGTGAAGATCAACGATAAGCATATCGAAGTGATCGTGCGTCAGATGCTCCAGAAATGGGAAATTCAGGACAGTGGTGACACGGTTCTGCTGAAAGGCGAAAACGTTGATAAGGCCGAGTTTGATGAAGCCAACGCCAAGGCGCTTGCACGGGGCGACCGCCCTGCGCAGGGTGAGCCGATCTTGTTGGGTATCACCAAGGCGTCCTTGCAGACCCGTTCGTTCATCTCTGCCGCATCGTTTCAGGAAACCACGCGTGTGCTGACCGAGGCTTCGGTTCAGGGCAAACGTGACAAGCTGATCGGCCTGAAAGAGAACGTCATCGTGGGCCGCCTGATCCCAGCGGGGACAGGTGGGGCGACCCAGCAGATGCGCCGGGTTGCGGCTGACCGTGACAATGTCGTCATCGAAGCCCGTCGGGAAGAGGCCGAAGAAGCCGCCCGTCTTGCAGCGCCGATGGAAATGGCAAGCGATACAAGCGACGCAAACGTGTTCAGCGATGATCTGGTCGTGGACACTCCCGAAGGGGACGGCGACGCATAAGCGACGTTGATTGCAGAATTTGAAAAGGCCCGGGCAATGACCCGGGCCTTTTCTGTTGCGAAAGCAGAGTTGCTGAGCCTAGCGGCGCTCACCAAAGAAGACACCGTCGACATCAATATCAAAGTCGCCGCGGGCTTCGCCTGTCACGGACCCGTATACAGCATCACCAAAACCGCGATCATCGCGAACAGAACCGCGCAAATCCAGGAACATATCCGCTTCCAGCGCCTGACCGTTGTTATCAACAGCCGAGATTTCGCCGCTCGCACCGGCATCAAGCGCGCCGCTATTCTCGACACCAGCGATTTGCAACGTGCCGCCCAGGCGTTGATCAGGGCGGCCGGACTGATCAATCAGATTGATGTCGCTGATACTGCCGCTGATCCGGTTGCTCGCAAATCCGACATCCATGCGCATGTCCCCAACAATACTGCCCAACGTGTCGCCGGAAAGGTCGGCGCCGATCTGGCCGTCATAGGTGACCGTCCCGGTGGGGACGTCAATCGGGGCCGTCACCGGCAAGGCAGAAACGCGGGCCGCCTCGACAAAGGCGCGATCCACGTCGCGACTGGTCACGGTGGGTGGATTCGGTGTGGCACAGGCGGCGACAGCGGCAAGACTGGCAGTCAGGATAAGAACGCGCGGCATGGGGGATGCTCCTTGATGTGTTCGGGGTGTTCGTAAAAGCTGTAGAAAGGTAGAAAACACGCCCGAATGCTCAGCAATAACGGTTGTTTGCTATCTGCTAACAACGGCCTTGCAGACCAGTATTCCCGCGCTGTTGACAGCAAAACCGCAACCGCCTATACGCCGCTCATCCGGGCGGGGGTCTCCTCCATTTGTCCCGATATCAACGTTGTCGTAGTCAAGAACCGGGCCACTATCGTCTTGTTCCTCTGAATACCCACCGCACCGAACCTCCGGTAAGGGTTCGACTGCGGAATTTTTGTGCTTTCCACGACGGAAAGTGCGTTTTGAAACCTCCGCGCTTGCCGGGCGCACATGTGAATAGATGGGAACATCACACGATGCCAACGATTCAGCAGCTGATCCGCAAGCCGCGCCAGCCGAAAGTCAACAAATCCAAGTCCATGCACCTGGAATCCTGCCCACAGAAGCGTGGCGTTTGCACACGCGTCTACACAACCACACCAAAGAAGCCGAACTCGGCCATGCGGAAAGTCGCCAAGGTGCGTCTGACCAACGGCTTTGAGGTCATCTCTTACATCCCCGGTGAAAGCCACAACCTTCAGGAACACTCTGTTGTTCTGATCCGTGGCGGCCGTGTAAAAGACCTTCCCGGTGTGCGTTACCACATTCTGCGCGGTGTGCTTGATACCCAAGGTGTCAAAGACCGTAAGCAACGCCGTTCGAAATACGGCGCGAA
The DNA here is from genome assembly GCF_038443705.2 of Yoonia sp. SS1-5. Classification (NCBI taxonomy): domain Bacteria; kingdom Pseudomonadati; phylum Pseudomonadota; class Alphaproteobacteria; order Rhodobacterales; family Paracoccaceae; genus Yoonia; species Yoonia rhodophyticola. Next base: position 3,115,076 of record NZ_CP151767.2, read on the forward strand.
GCGTCCTAAGTAAGGGAAATCATAGATGTCACGTCGTCACGCCGCTGAAAAACGCGAAGTTCTGCCAGACGCAAAGTTTGGCGATATCGTTCTGACCAAGTTCATGAACAACCTGATGATCGACGGCAAGAAAGCCGTCGCTGAACGCATCGTCTACAACGCCTTTGATCGCGTTGAAGACAAGCTGAAGAAATCCCCTGTGGAAGTCTTCCACGAGAGCCTGGACAACATCAAACCATCCGTCGAAGTGCGTTCGCGCCGCGTCGGTGGTGCGACCTATCAGGTGCCTGTCGAAGTCCGCCCCGAGCGCCGCGAAGCGCTGGCCATCCGCTGGCTGATCGCTGCTGCGAAAAAGCGCAACGAGAACACCATGGAAGAGCGTCTTGCAGGCGAGCTGATGGATGCGGTCAATGGCCGTGGCACAGCCGTCAAGAAACGTGAAGACACCCACAAGATGGCCGATGCGAACAAAGCATTCAGCCACTACCGCTGGTAAGAGGAAGTACCTGATATGGCACGCGACTATCCCCTCGAACTTTATCGGAACTTTGGCATCATGGCGCATATTGACGCCGGTAAGACCACATGTTCCGAGCGTATCCTGTATTACACAGGTAAATCCCACAACATCGGCGAAGTGCATGATGGTGCGGCCACCATGGACTGGATGGAGCAAGAGCAGGAACGGGGTATTACAATTACGTCCGCTGCGACCACCACATTCTGGGAACGCACTGAAAACGGTACTGAGGCAGACAGCCCCAAGCACCGTCTGAACATCATCGACACCCCTGGCCACGTTGACTTCACCATCGAAGTTGAACGTTCGCTTGCCGTTCTTGACGGCGCCGTGTGTGTTCTTGACGCCAACGCCGGTGTTGAGCCACAGACGGAAACTGTTTGGCGTCAGGCTGACCGGTACAAGGTGCCGCGCATGGTGTTCGTCAACAAAATGGACAAGATCGGCGCTGACTTCTTCAAGTGCGTTGAAATGGTCGAAGACCGCACAGGCGCCCGCGCTATCCCTGTTGCTTTCCCAATTGGTGCCGAAACCGAGCTGGAAGGCCTGGTTGATCTGGTCACCATGGAAGAATGGCTGTGGCAGGGCGAAGACCTTGGCGCGTCATGGGTCAAGGCACCTATTCGTGACAGCCTGAAGGATCAGGCCGACGAATGGCGCAACAAGTTGATCGAAGCTGCCGTTGAGCAGGACGATGACGCGATGATGGAATATCTGGAAGGCAACGAGCCTGACGTACCAACCCTGCGCGCTCTGGTGCGCAAAGGGTGCCTGTCCATGTCATTCGTGCCTGTTCTGGGTGGCTCTGCGTTCAAGAACAAGGGCGTTCAGCCCCTGTTGAATGCTGTTGTGGACTATCTGCCAAGCCCGCTCGACGTTGTGGATTACATGGGCTTTAAACCCGGTGACGAGACGGAAACACGTGATATCGCCCGCCGTGCGGATGATGACATGGCGTTCTCTGGTCTTGCGTTCAAAATCATGAACGACCCGTTTGTGGGGTCTTTGACTTTCACCCGGATCTACTCCGGTAAGTTGGTCAAGGGCGACAACCTGCTCAACTCCACCAAAGGTGGGAAAGAGCGTGTGGGCCGCATGATGATGATGCACTCCAACGATCGCGAGGAAATCAACGAAGCCTTTGCAGGCGATATCATCGCGCTGGGTGGTCTGAAGAACACCACAACCGGTGACACGCTGTGTGATCCGCAAGACCCGGTTGTTCTGGAAACAATGACCTTCCCCGATCCTGTGATCGAGATTGCCGTTGAGCCCAAGACAAAAGCCGACCAGGAAAAGATGGGTATCGCCCTGCAGCGCTTGTCGGCCGAGGATCCGTCCTTCCGCGTGGAAACTGACCTTGAATCCGGTCAGACCATCATGAAGGGTATGGGCGAATTGCACCTCGACATTCTTGTCGACCGCATGAAGCGCGAGTTCAAGGTCGAGGCCAATATCGGTGCGCCGCAGGTGGCCTACCGTGAAACCATTGGCCACGAAGTTGAGCACTCGTACACCCACAAGAAGCAGTCTGGTGGGTCTGGTCAGTTCGCCGAGGTGAAAATGATCATCTCGCCGACAGAGCCGGGCGAAGGGTATTCGTTCGAAAGCCGCATCGTTGGTGGTTCCGTGCCCAAGGAATACATCCCGGGTGTTGAAAAAGGCATCCTGTCTGTCATGGATAACGGCCCGTTGGCTGGCTTCCCCGTGATCGACTTCAAGGTGGCCTTGATCGACGGTAAGTTCCACGATGTTGACTCCAGCATCATGGCGTTCGAGATCGCAGCCCGGATGTGTATGCGTGAAGGCATGCGCAAGGCTGGCGCGAAGCTGCTAGAGCCGATCATGAAGGTCGAGGTAGTGACACCCGAGGACTATACTGGCGGGATCATCGGTGACCTGACATCACGCCGCGGCATGGTGCAGGGTCAGGACACACGGGGCAACGCGATTGTCATCGACGCGATGGTGCCGCTGGCGAATATGTTCGGCTACATCAACACGCTGCGTTCCATGTCTTCGGGCCGCGCGCAGTTTACGATGCAGTTCGATCACTATGATCCGGTGCCAAGCAACATCTCTGAAGAGATCCAAGCGAAATACGCCTAAGCCCTCGGGCTTGGGTGCCCCGGACCCGGTTCCGGGGCCTCATGAAATAGAATATTTAAGGAGGCCATCATGGCTAAGGCAAAGTTTGAACGCAATAAACCGCACGTTAACATTGGCACGATTGGCCACGTTGACCACGGGAAGACGACGCTGACAGCGGCGATCACGAAGTATTTTGGCGACTTCCAGGCCTATGACCAGATCGACGGCGCGCCCGAAGAAAAGGCCCGCGGGATCACGATCTCGACCGCTCACGTTGAGTATGAGACCGAGTCGCGTCACTACGCCCATGTCGACTGCCCCGGCCACGCCGACTACGTCAAGAACATGATCACCGGTGCGGCGCAGATGGATGGCGCCATCCTGGTTGTGAACGCAGCCGACGGCCCGATGCCACAGACGCGCGAGCACATCCTGCTCGGCCGTCAGGTGGGCATCCCCTACATGGTCGTCTACATGAACAAAGTTGACCAGGTCGACGACGAAGAGCTGCTGGAACTGGTGGAAATGGAAATCCGCGAGCTTCTGTCCTCTTACGAATATCCTGGCGATGATATCCCTGTGATCCCTGGTTCGGCCCTGGCCGCCATGGAAGAGCGTGACGACAATATCGGCAAAGAATCCATCGAAAAGCTGATGGCCGCTGTTGATGAATACATCCCAACGCCTGCCCGTGCGGTTGACCTGCCATTCCTGATGCCAATCGAGGATGTGTTCTCGATTTCTGGCCGCGGGACAGTTGTAACCGGCCGTGTGGAACGTGGCGTGATCAATGTCGGTGACGAGATTGAAATCGTGGGTATCCGCGACACCAAGAAGACGACCTGCACAGGCGTTGAAATGTTCCGCAAGCTGCTGGACAGCGGCGAAGCTGGCGACAACATCGGTGCGTTGCTGCGCGGTGTTGACCGTGACGGTGTTGAGCGTGGTCAGATCCTGTGTAAGCCGGGTTCCGTCAAGCCACACACCAAGTTCGAAGCAGAAGCCTATATCCTGACCAAGGAAGAAGGCGGGCGTCACACGCCGTTCTTCGCGAACTACCGTCCACAGTTCTACTTCCGGACCACAGACGTGACCGGCACGGTTGAGCTGCCAGCGGGCACCGAAATGGTGATGCCGGGCGACAACCTGAAGTTCAACGTTGAGCTGATTGCTCCAATTGCGATGGAAGATGGTCTGCGTTTCGCGATCCGCGAAGGCGGCCGGACTGTTGGCGCGGGTGTTGTCTCCAAAATTGTAGAGTAAGCCACAGGCTTACTCGCAATTCAGGAGCGTGAGTGGCAGGCGTTTGCAAAGCAAATGCCGGGAACGCACCTGGTAGCCAAATCGGACGCAACGCCGTTCCTGACGTGATCCGGGACATCCCAGAGTAACAAAGGCCGCCTCGAATGAGGCGGCCTTTTTGCATTGCGCTTGGTTAGCGGCGAAACGACCTTGGCGCTTCTCGGCACAGAGCCAGACAGACCTACACCTTGGCCAAGGGATGAATGGTGTCGACGGTGCCGAGGCGTTCAAGGTGGTTTGCCCGTCCGATGCCACCAAAGAATGACCGATATAAAGTTCGCGTTTAGGCAGCGCTTTCATAGCTTTGGGTATCATTAATTCGGAAATGCCCACCCGCTTCGGATAGTTCAGCAACGCTGACATTCAGGGCCTGACTGTTCTGTGTTGCAGTTTCGACCATCGCCGCGTTTTGTTGCGTCACCTTGTCCAGTACCGAAACACCGACATTTATCTCGGTCAGGGAGTTTGATTGTTCCTCGACGCTTGATGCAATTTGGGCGGTAAGCTGGGATATGTGACTGATCCGGTCAATAATAGTTGTGAGCGTCTGGCCGGCTTCACCGACCAATTGTGATCCACGCTCGACATGCGCAGTGCTGCCGTCGATAAGTTCCTTGATCTGACGGGATGCATCCGTCGACCGCTGGGCCAGGGCCCGGACCTCCGAGGCGACGACAGCAAAGCCGCGGCCCGCCTCGCCCGCCCGGGCAGCTTCGACGCCAGCATTCAAGGCCAGCAGGTTGGTCTGAAATGCAATGTCATTGATCACACCGGTAATTTGCGAAATTGCCGCGGATGACGCCTCTATCTCGCCCATTGCGGCGACGGCATCGCGTACAACCGGCGCGCTGTTTGTCGCGTCACGCCGTGCCACGTCAACCACCGCTTCCACTTCCTTGGCGCCGGTTGCTGCTGATTTGACGCTGGTGGTCAACTCATCAAGGGCGGCGGCTGTCTCTTCCAGCGTTGCGGCCTGATTTTCGGTTCTGCGCAAAAGGTCATTTGATGACGCCGCGATAACGTCAGACCCATCACGGATAGACTTTGTATTGATGATCATTGTTGCCACAGTCGATGACAGCCGCGCGAGCGAGCGATTGTAATTATTGCGTAGCGGTTCGAATTCGGCCGCAAATGTCATGTTGATCGTTTGGGTCAAGTCACCTTCGGCCAGACTGTTCAGGGCGGTATTCAGCCGATCAACGACACGCTCTTGTTCGGCGTGCTGCTGCAGCCTTGTGCGTTCAAGACGGTCGGTTTCGTCAAGCTTGTCGCGGAAGGCAACCAATGTCGAGGCGATCCGCCCGATCTCATCCCCACGATTGGTATCAGCGACGTCGATGTCGGGCGCGCGATCCGCGATTTTTGTCATAGCGTATCCCAGACGCGTCAGCGGTCGGGTTACACTTGCCGCAAATAGGATCCCCAGAAGCCCGGCAATCCCAATCCCAACGGCGCCGATGACGATCATGACATTGCGCAGCCTTTGCGTCGGGCCCAGTACCTCGGCCACATCTATTTCGGCCACAAGACGCCAGCCGAGATCCAGTACATTGGCGCTGTGCGACAGGGTGACCACATCGGCGCCCCGGTAGCCGCGAACATTTGTCAGCACGATATCTTCTGCGTCCGCAAAGCGTGCGAGCCTGTCTGCATCAATCAATTGCGAGAGCATCGCAGGACCATCCGCGAAACGTGAACCCGACCGGGTCCGCCCCATGGGACCGATCGCCACAATCTCGCCCGTTTCCATTAAGCCGGCCTCGTTGCTGAGAATGGTTGTCATCAGATCCAGCGGCAGTTGAATGGCAAACACACCAATGACATCACCCCATTCCCCAACAACCGGTGTTGCAATAAAGGCGGCCGGCGCATTGGCGCTTGGCGCATATGGCGTGAAATCCTCGATCGCCAGTGTTCCGGGTTCCAGCGCAAGTGCGGCTTGATATGCACGCCCCAACCCGCTGTCCGCATATGGACCCTCGAGAAAGTTGGTCGCAAAATCCGCTTCTTTGTAGACGGAGTAGATCAGGTCGCCGTCAGTGTTGAACAAGAACACATCATAGTAGCCATCTGTGTCTTTGAGGTTCCGAAAGAAGGGATGCAAATTGCCATGTTGCAGGTGGTAGGGATGTGATGCCTCTGGTTCGACAAGTTCGTCGCGTTCCCCCAGACCAAAGGGATTGTCGGTGATGTATACCTGGTGCAGCATCGTCATCGGATCCTCACCCAACAAGCGAAATGTGTTGGTGAATGCAACGACAGCCTCTTGAACGGTGGGGTCTGATCCGTAGCCGATCAAATCATCCTCCATCCCGTCTGCCCAGCGTTCCAACTGTGCCGCCCGTTCCAACATCAAGAGGCTTAACCGGTCCTCTGCCTGTTCCAGCAAGGTTGCGCGCGATTGTGTAAAGGCGAACAGCGAAATTGATGCCCCCACCAAGAAGCAAAGCGAGACAATCACCACCGGCAGTTTTGTCGCGATATTGACGGAGTTCAGCATTGCAGTTACTCTTCCTATTCGAACCAATTCGAACTCATAAAGACAATGTCTTTCGGAATTGTTATCCACCGCAGCCACCAACGCGCCCTTCTCCGGCCTCGCCGGTATTTTGGCCAGACAACATGCAGAATCCCACTTGCATATTACATGCCAACCCCCTAAACGGACCAAGTCCTGAAGGGGTGCGGCTTGCTGCGCCCTTTTTCAGTTCGAAAAAAGACGCGATGAGGGTGCCGGATGAGCCGGTATCGTCCAATCCGTTAAGGCCCTATCGAAAGGGTGATGCTCATGGCCGCTCAGAGCCAAAACATCCGTATCCGCCTTAAGGCGTTTGATTACCGGGTGCTTGATGCAAGCACACAGGAAATCGTCAGCACAGCCAAGCGCACAGGCGCTTCTGTCCGTGGTCCGATCCCACTTCCAAACAAGATCGAAAAATTCACCGTTCTGCGTGGCCCCCACGTTGACAAGAAATCCCGCGATCAGTTCGAGATCCGGACGCATAAGCGTCTTCTCGACATCGTTGACCCAACACCACAAACCGTGGACGCGCTGATGAAGCTCGACCTGGCGGCCGGTGTTGACGTTCAGATTTCTGTATAAGGAGGGTCCTAGATGCTCCGTACAGGACTTATCGCAAAGAAAGTCGGCATGACCCGGCTGTTCATGGAAGACGGCAAGCAGATCCCTGTGACCGTTCTTTCGCTTGAAAACCTGCAGGTTGTGGCACAGCGCACCGCTGACGCCAACGGCTACACAGCTGTTCAGCTAGGCGCAGGCAATGCCAAGGCAAAACGCACATCCAAGGCGATGCGCGGTCACTTTGCCGCTGCAAAGGTGGAACCAAAGCGCAAGGTCGCCGAATTCCGCGTGGCGCCAGAGAACATGATCAATGTGGGTGAAGAAATCCTCGCCAATCACTACTTCGAAGGCCAATATGTGGACGTGTCCGGCACATCCATCGGTAAAGGTTTTGCCGGTGCGATGAAGCGGCACAACTTCGGCGGTTTGCGCGCGACACACGGTGTTTCGATTTCGCACCGTTCGCACGGGTCTACGGGCCAGTGTCAGGATCCGGGCAAGGTTTTCAAAGGCAAGAAAATGGCCGGTCACATGGGTGCGGCGAAAGTCACCACTCAGAACCTGCAAGTGGTCAAGACCGATGCCGACCGCGGCATCATCATGGTCAAAGGCGCTGTCCCAGGCTCCAAAGGTGGTTGGGTGACGTTGAAGGATGCGGTGAAAAAGCCGACCCCTGAAAACGTGATCTACCCTGCCGGCCTGAAATCCATGAAGGAAGAAGCCGAGAAGCTGGCCGAAGAAGCCGCCGCCGCTGCCGCCGCTGAAGAGGAAGCCGCCGCAAAGGCCGCAGCCGAGGCAGAACAGGCCGCACTGGAGGCAGCTGAAGCTGACGCCGCAACCGATGCCCCAGAAGAAGGAGGCGAGAACAATGAAGGCTGATGCAATCAAACTGGACGGCAAGAAAGCCGGTTCCGTTGATCTGAACGACGACATCTTTGGTCTGGAGCCCCGCATGGACATCCTGCACCGCGTCGTCCGCTGGCAGCGTAACAAGGCCATGGCCGGTACACATGATGTACTTGGTCGGTCTGAAGTGTCCTACTCAACCAAAAAGATCTATCGCCAAAAAGGCACCGGTGGCGCACGTCACGGGTCGCGTGGTGCGCCGATCTTCCGGTCGGGTGGTATCTATAAGGGCCCAACGCCCCGCAGCCACGCCCATGATCTGCCCAAGAAGTTCCGCAAGCTGGGTCTAAAGCACGCATTGTCCGCGAAAGTGGCCGCAGGCGAGCTGGTGATCGTTGACACGATCGAAGTGAAAGACGCCAAAACCGGCGCACTGGCCAAAATGGTTGGCGCATTGGGTTGGAAGCGTGCCTTGATCATCGACGGTGCCGAGGTCAACGCAGACTTCAAAAAGGCCTCGGCCAATATCACAACACTGAACGTTCTCCCGTCCCAGGGTGCCAACGTTTACGACATCCTGAAGTCAGACACGCTTGTCCTGACCAAAGCAGGCGTCGCAGCACTGGAGGCTCGTTTGTCATGAGCGCGAAAGCAGAACATTACGATGTGATCCGCAAGCCGATCATCACCGAAAAGGCAACCATGGCGTCCGAACAGAATGCCGTTGTCTTTGAAGTGGCGATTGATGCGAACAAACCAATGATCAAGCAGGCTGTTGAAGCCCTGTTTGGGGTAAAGGTCAAAGCAGTCAACACCTCGATCACCAAGGGCAAGGTCAAGCGCTTCCGCGGGTCGCTCGGCACCCGCAAGGACGTAAAGAAAGCCTATGTGACGCTCGAAGAGGGTAACACCATCGACGTGAGCACAGGTCTGTAAGACTACCCTTGCAAAGATGAATAGAAAGGCCCTCGCTTCGGCGGGGGCCTTTTGCTTTGATCTGTGACAATGCGCACCCGCATGGCCTGCCCTATACTGTTGGGATCAAAACAGGAGGACGCGAGATGCTGAAGGTGACCAAACCCGCCCCAAACCGATTGGATATCCAGCTAGAGGGCACCATGGACGCGGAAAAGATGCGCCACGGGCTGGACACCCTGCTGCGCCTGTCCGCCGACATCAATCAGGGGGTGATGATGTATCGGATTAAAGGGTTCACCATGCCCACGCTGGGGGCGCTGGGGGTTGAATTCGGATACCTGCCCAAGCTGATGGGACTGGTCGGGCGGTTCGACAAATGTGCGGTCTGTTGCGATACCGCCTGGATCCGTACCGCGGCCGAGGTTGAAGGGGCCATTATCCCGGGTCTTGATATCAAGACCTTTGATCTGGATGATCGGGATGGGGCAGAGGCATGGCTCGCCTCTGCATAAAAGGACAGCGATATGGGACACCCGATCTTTCAGACGAGCTTTGCCAGCATCTATCCCCACTACGTCACCAAGGTGGAAAAGAAGGGGAAGACCAAAGCGCAACTGGATGAGATCATCGCTTGGCTGACGGGCTATGATGACGATGGGCTGGCGCAAGCGCTAGAGGACAAGCGCGACTTCACGGCGTTCTTTGCGGATGCCCCGAAGATGAACCCCAACCGGTCGCTGATCAAAGGGGTCGTCTGTGGTATTCGGGTTGAGGATATTGAAGACCCATTGATGCAGGAGATCCGCTACCTCGACAAACTGGTCGACGAGTTGGCGCGGGGCAAGAAGTTCGAAAATATCCTGCGGCACTAAGCCTTTTGACGGCCCATCCACAGCAGGATCAGGGCAAGTGTCGCAGGCACAGATTGCACGAACAGGATGCGGGTGGACACGGTCGCGGCCCCAAAGATGCCTGCGGTCAGCACAAATAACAGAAAACAGGTCGCGACGTGTCGCTGCCACGCGCGGTCGCGGATCAGCAGGGACCAGATCAACCCGGCGGCCAGGAAAGCGTTATAAAGCCCTTGGTTCGCGGCCATCGCGACGGTGGGGGTGAAGATGTCGGCGGGTAGGGTAGTGAACACCTCGGGCCCGCGGGTTTCCCAGGCAAAAATCTCAAAATAGGCGATGTAGAGGTGAATTGCCGCGATCAGCGCGACAAGGATCAGACCGGCGATGCGCATGGCGATGGCTCCCTTTTGGTGGAGGGTAGGGTGCAATCCCCAGGTCAACAACGGTTCTTTTCGCGGTAAGTACAACATCGCGATCTATAGCGGAGCGCGATTGCACTGTCGGCTGATTGACATCATCATAAATTCCAGCAGGTTATCCTTAAGGCATACTCGGGGTGTCAACAGGGTCAGCCGGTCGCGCGTCTTGTTGCCAGGGTTGTTCGTTCGAATGAAAAAGAGCTTTGCCAAGGGCCTGCTGGTGACGCGGACAAGGAATGTTGAATGTCATTTTTAGTGAAGACACCTCACCACACCGCCATCGCAAAGGCGCAACCCTACGCGCAGTATATCGATGTGCTCAACCGCAAAACCACGGCCGTTCAGCGCGAACTGTTCAGAGGCGGTAGCGGTGGGTATGAGCATGATATGCAAGCGACACTGCTTTCGGTTTGCGAATTTCTCGGCCCAAACTGCGTGTTCTTCGATGTCGGTGCGCATGTTGGCTACTATGCCGCTATGGCCCAAACGATCTTTGGTCACCAAGGCATCAAGATTACCGCATTCGAACCCACCCCGGATACCGCTGCGGCTGCGCGGAGCATTCGACAGGTCAACCAACTCAGTTATGAGATTGTAGAAAGTGCAGTCACCGATGTTCCAGGCACTGTGGAACTGTTCCTGTCTCCGAAGGCCGAAACGTCAAATTCACTTAATGCTGAGTTTCGCGAGGGGTCAAAACCGGTCGAGGTGCCTGCGACAACGATCGACGCATTTTCCGCCTCACAGAAAGTGTACCCTGATTTCCTGAAAATTGATGTCGAAACATTCGAACATGCCGTCTTGACGGGTGCGATGCAGACAATTGCTGCCGTAAAACCAGTGATCAGTTGTGAGTTGCTGCGTTCAGGTAACTTTTCAGACACGACGCCGGTTCTTCAGCAATTGGAAAAAATCGGCTATCGGTTTTATCAAATTTCACAAGCAGCGGATTGGCCGGTGCGTACCGCGCATCAGGTTGAGGGTCACCTTGACGAAACGCTCCGTGATTGGTTGTTCCTGCCTTATGAGATGCCTGCAGAGCTGCAAACCATGATTGCCGCCTGGAGGGTGCGGTTGATGGAATGTACGAAGGATACCAATATTCTCGTGTCCCGCCGCGGATCATTCTTGCAACAGATCCAACGGTTGCTTCAAATGCGTCGGCTGATGAAAGCAAGATGGACCGGCGATGAGTGACCTTTGGTCCCCTAGGTTGCAGGGCTTTGTTTACTCTGCAATCGGGGAAAAGCGCTGATCAAGTCGCGCGGACGGCCGTCAATGGGGCGGCAAAGGTCACGCAGGCAGAGCATCAGCCCGCCGTAACGGACAGGCTCTCGCCCAGCGCTTTCGGCTTGTTTCGGGCGGGGTAAAGCAATTGTCGCCCCAATTGGCCCGGATCGGGAAGTTTCTAGACAAGATACTGGCGGGGAAAGGGGCGTGGAGCGGTGTGGGTGTTGCTGTAGACACAACGCAGTTTGTTGTTGGTTTGCAGGAAACAAAACACTTTGTTTCTTTGTCGGGGGGTTCTGTAGATACAAGGTTGATTGTCTGCTACCCACAAGATACAAGCGCCTTTATGACTACAGCTCAGACAATCACCATCAACAACACAACATATGACGTGTCTGGCGCGGTCGAATACCACTATGGTGTAAAACTTCAGACTTGATCTGACGGACATCTCAGCTTGCGACGCTGAGAACGGGTTGCGCACTGTCCGATTGGTCGTGCGTTTTGATCGTCTTCTCGACAGCGATGTGTAGCGTTTCGCGGAAGGTCTGCATAGGTGTTTTGCCATAGCAGTGACGTCCCGAATGTGGCCGCTGTTCGTTGTACTTTGCCAGCCACGCATCCAGATCGGCCTGCAACTCTTCGACTGACCGATACAGTTTCTTGCGGAATGCGATGTCGTAGAACTCATCCTTGATGGTGCGATGGAACCGCTCGCAGATGCCGTTTGTTTGCGGAGAATTGGCCTTGGTTCGGGTGTGGTCCACGTCCTCGACGGCCAGATAAAGCTGGTAGGCGTGGTTCTCGACCTTGCCACAGTATTCCGTGCCCCGGTCTGTCAGGACGCGCAGCAGGCTGATCTCATGCTCTGCAAAGAACGGGATCACGCGGTCGTTCAGCAAGTCGGCCGCGGTGATTGCCGTCTTTTCAGTGTAGAGCTTGCAGATCGCCACGCGGGCATAGGTATCGACAAAGGTCTGTTGATAAATGCGTCCGACGCCCTTCATTGTGCCCACATAATAGGTGTCCTGGCTGCCCAGATAGCCAGGGTGGTGGCTCTCGATCTCGCCATGGGCTTCTTTCTTGGCCTTGGCTTTTTCCAGCGCGGCCAACTGATCCTCGGTGAGCAAGATACCCTCTTGGGCGGCACGGGCCTCCAGGGCCTTGAGGCGCTTTTTCATGGTTTCCAGATCATTACGCAGCCAGATCGACCGGACGCCCGACGATGACACCATGATGCCTTTCTGCTGCAGCTCCCACGACGCCCGTTTCTGACCCAGAGCCGGGTTGTCGATGGCCAGTTCGATGACCGCCTTCTCGACATGTTCTGGCACGCGGTTTTTCATCACCGGCTTGCGGCGGCTGAGATCCATCAGGGCTTCTTCGCCACCCTGATCGTAAAGTTCTCTGAACCGGTAAAAGCTGTCCCGCGAATAACCCATCACTTTGCAGGCCTGCGACACGCTTCCGAGCTGTTTGGCCAGTTCCAACAGCCCCAGCTTCGGCTTGATGATCTTCTCTTGAATACTTGTCATTGATCGACACTCCTTGATTGCGCTCCAGAAGAGCAGAAATGTCAGATCAAGTCGTGTGTTTTACACCTGAACGTCTCTCACAAGGTATGAGCGATCTAGTAAATTTCATGGGCAATACTGGTGTTCACCCACTTCTGAATGCAGCTGTTGCTCACGCCGAATTTGAAGCGTTGCACCCATTCGAAGATGGGAATGGACGCGTCGGTCGAATTCTGATTCCACTTATGCTTTGGCAAAAGGGAATATTAAGTGCGCCGCATTTCTTTGTCAGCGACTATTTCGAACAGAACAAGGACGAATACATCGAACGTCTGCGCGATGTCTCGGCAACAAACGAGTGGAATGCTTGGTGCGCCTTCTTCCTGAACGCACTGCATTCGCAGGCTACCACGAACATTGAAGTTGTGGGACGCATACAAGCCCACTACGTCGAGATGGGGGACCGATTTCGTGATGTGCTGCGCTCGCCCCATTTCGGAGCCGCACTCGATTACATGTTTGCGCGCCCGATTTTTTGGAATAACCACTTTGTCGAAACAGCGAACGCGCCAACTTCGACACTAAGAAACTACACTTCCCGGCTTGTTCAGGAAGGTATCTTATCCATACTCGTGCCACCGTCTGGAAGGGCACCTGGTCTCTATGCGTTTTCATCGCTTCTCGAGATCATCAACTCGGCTTAGCATACATTACAAGAGTCGCGGCAATCCCCTTGCCACCCCGCCTATCCCCCGCTATACGCCGACCATTCATTCCACCCCGGATTCGTTCGGGGTGTTTTGATTTGAACATTGGGCACCTACGGGGGCCTTAACCACATAGGCCTCATCAGAGGCCGCCAAGCAAACGGAAGAAGCTAACATGGCACTCAAGTCGTACAAACCGACGACGCCGGGCCAGCGTGGGCTGGTGCTGATCGACCGTTCGGAGCTTTGGAAAGGACGTCCTGTCAAATCCCTTACTCAGGGTTTGACCAAATCGGGCGGTCGGAACAATACCGGACGGATCACCATGCGTCGCATTGGTGGGGGCGCAAAACGTCTCTACCGGATCGTCGATTTCAAGCGCAACAAGATGGATATGTCCGCTGTTGTTGCTCGCATCGAATATGACCCGAACCGGACCGCTTTCATCGCACTGATCCAGTACGAAGATGGCACACAGAATTACATCCTTGCTCCACAGCGTTTGGCGGTCGGTGACAAGGTGATCGCCAGCGCCAAAGCTGACATCAAGCCCGGCAACGCAATGCCTTTCTCTGGCATGCCAATCGGGACAATCGTTCACAACATCGAACTGAAGCCAGGCAAAGGCGGCCAGATCGCCCGTGCTGCTGGTACTTATGCACAGTTCGTTGGTCGTGACGGTGGTTACGCACAGGTGCGTCTGTCATCTGGCGAATTGCGCCTGATCCGTCAGGAATGCATGGCCACAGTCGGTGCTGTATCCAACCCTGACAATTCAAACCAGAACTTCGGTAAGGCTGGCCGCAACCGGCACAAGGGCATTCGACCATCTGTGCGCGGTGTTGCCATGAACCCGATTGATCACCCGCATGGTGGTGGTGAAGGCCGGACATCTGGTGGTCGTACGCCGGTTACTCCTTGGGGCAAAGACACCAAGGGCAAGCGTACCCGTAACAAAAACAAAGCATCCCAGCGTCTTATCGTGCGTTCACGGCATGCCAAGAAGAAGGGTCGTTAATTATGGCTCGTTCCGTCTGGAAAGGCCCCTTTGTGGATGCCTATGTCTTGAAAAAGGCAGAAGCATCACGCGAAAGCGGCCGCAACGAAGTGATCAAGATCTGGTCACGCCGTTCAACAATCCTGCCTCAGTTCGTTGGCCTGACCTTTGGGGTCTACAACGGCAAGAAGCACATTCCTGTCAACGTCACGGAAGACATGATTGGTCAGAAGTTTGGTGAATATTCCCCAACACGGACCTATTATGGTCACGCCGCCGATAAGAAGGCGAAGCGCAAATGAGCAAGGATAAGAACCCTCGCCGCGTTTCTGATAACGAAGCGATGGCCAAGTTGCGCATGCTGCGCACGTCTCCGCAAAAGCTGAACCTTGTCGCGGGCCTGATCCGTGGCAAAAAGGTTGAGCAGGCGCTGACTGACCTGACCTTTTCCAAGAAACGCATCGCTGGCGACGTGAAGAAATGTCTTCAGTCCGCCATCGCCAACGCAGAAAACAATCACAACCTGGATGTAGATGAGCTGGTTGTCGCAGAAGCCTATTGCGGCAAGAACCTGATCATGAAGCGCGGTCGCCCGCGGGCTCGTGGTCGCTTCGGCAAGATCATCAAGCCGTTTTCGGAAATCACAATTGTGGTTCGCCAAGTTGAGGAGCAAGCATAATGGGTAACAAAGTCAACCCGATCGGTATGCGTCTTCAGGTCAACCGCACCTGGGACAGCCGTTGGTACGCTGATACCAAAGACTATGGCGACATGCTTTTGGAAGACCTCAAGATCAAGGACTTCATCAAGAAAGAATGCGCCCAGTCCGGCATCAGCAAGGTGATCATCGAGCGTCCGCACAAAAAGTGCCGCGTGACGATCCACGCAGCCCGCCCCGGTGTGATCATCGGCAAAAAGGGTGCTGATATCGAAGGTCTGCGCAAGAAACTTGCCAACCTGACCGACAGCGAACTGCACCTGAACATCGTTGAAGTGCGCAAGCCCGAACTGGACGCAGCCTTGGTTGCCGAAAGCATCGGTCAGCAGTTGGAGCGTCGTGTTTCCTTCCGCCGCGCCATGAAACGTTCTGTTCAAAACGCGATGCGCATGGGTGCCCTTGGTATCCGCGTCAACCTCGCTGGTCGTCTTGGCGGTGCTGAAATCGCGCGGACCGAATGGTACCGTGAAGGCCGCGTGCCGCTGCATACGTTGCGTGCCGATATCGACTATGCGCTGTATGAAGCCATGACGCCTTATGGGATCATCGGCATCAAGGTGTTCATCTACAAAGGTGACATCATGGAGCACGACCCATCCGCGCACGACCGTAAACATGCCGAGCTGCAAGAGGGTTCCATCCCTCGTGGCGCTGGCCGTCGCTAAGGAATAGGTAAATGCTACAACCAAAGCGTACAAAACACCGCAAGCTGCACAAAGGCCGCATCAAAGGTGAAGCAAAGGGCGGGTCTGACCTGAACTTTGGCACCTATGGTCTGAAGGCAACCCAGCCAGAGCGGATCACAGCGCGCCAGATCGAAGCGGCCCGTCGTGCGATGACCCGTCACATGAAACGTCAGGGCCGGGTCTGGATCCGGATTTTCCCCGACACGCCTGTGACGTCGAAGCCCGTCGAAGTGCGTATGGGTAAAGGTAAAGGCTCCATTGATTTTTGGGCATGTAAGGTCAAGCCAGGCCGCATCATGTTCGAAATCGACGGCGTGTCCGAGCCGATTGCACGTGAAGCCTTGCGTCTGGCCGCGATGAAGCTGCCAATCAAGACACGGACCGTGGTTCGGGAAGACTGGTAAACCGACAAACCTTATGGGTTTGACGGCGCTGGCTTAGATATTTGGCACCGCCAAATGCAGCCCGACCAAGTCGAGAAAAAAGAAGCCCCCGCTGAGAAATCAGCGGGGGCTTTCTTGTTAAACTAGGTCCGTGCTGCCAGCTTGATGGATGTTGTTCATCAGGAAGGCATTCGTCGGATACCTCTATTGTTGACTCATATTTAATAGGTACGTACTTATATTGAATGCTGCGGATCGCGATAGATATTGGCGGGACTTTCACGGACGTTGTTGCTGAAACGACGGACGGGCTGGCATCTATCAAAGTGCTGACCAGTGCGGAGGCCCCGGAAATCGCCGCGTTGGATGGTGTGGCCCATATTCTGGATCGCCTGTCCCGTACCCATGCAGATATCTCTGACATTGTGCATGGCACGACGCTGGCCACAAATGCATTGATCGAGCGGCGCGGCGCAAAGACCGCCTTTGTAACGACAGCAGGCTTTCGCGACGTATTGGCGATGCGTTATGAAAAGCGGTTCGATCAATATGCGCTGGATATCGAGATGCCTGCCCCGTTGGTCCCGCGCCCGCTGCGGCTTGGTCTGGCAGAACGCATCCTCGCAGATGGGTCGGTGTCCACTGCGCCCATCGACCGCGACATTGATGCAATCGCCGCCACTCTGCGTGATCAGGCGGTCGAGGCCGTCGCCATCGGCTTTTTGCACGCCTACAAGAACCCCGCACATGAGGAATACGTGGCAGACCGGCTGCGGCATCATCTGGGCAATGACGTGACGATCTGCCTCAGTTCCGAAGTTGCAGGGGAAATCCGGGAATATGAACGGTTTTCGACCGTTTGTGCCAATGCCTATGTGCGCCCGCTGATGTCTCGGTACACCGGTCGGCTGCTGGGCAGATTACAGGCGCAAGGCTTTGGCGGGTCCTTTCTGATGATGCTATCTGATGGGGCGCTCACAACCGTGGATCAGGCAACCCGCTTTCCGATCCGGCTGGTCGAAGGCGGCCCCGCAGGTGGCGTTGCCCTGGCTGCCCATGTCGCGCGCGAGGTTGGGTCGCACAAGACGCTGTCATTGGATATTGGCGGCACCACTGCCAAGATTTGCTTTATCGAGAATGGCACCCCCAAAACCAACCGCCGGTTCGAGGTTGCGCGGGCCTGGCGCGATGTAAAGGGCAGCGGCTTGCCTGTTATGGTGCCGACCGTTGAACTGGTTGAGATTGGCGCCGGGGGTGGTTCGATTGCGGCAATCGACGGGTTGGGACGGCTGAAGGTTGGTCCCAAAAGCGCAGGCTCTGCGCCTGGTCCGGCGGCCTATGATCGTGGCGGGGAAGACGCAACAATCACCGACGCGCATTTGACGCTGGGCAACATCGCGGCAGATGGCTTTGCGGGCGGTATCATCGAACTGGCACCTGACCGTGCGCCTGCTGCAATCGTAAAGCATATCCAGACCCCGCTGGATATGGGATCGACCGAGGTTGCGGCGGCGGGCATCGTGGAATTGGCAGATGAAACCATGGCCAATGCCGCTCGGGTCCACGGGATTGAGCTGGGCCTGGATATCGCAAGTTTTGATCTGCTGGTGTCCGGTGGCGGTGGCAGCCTGCATGGTGCCCGCATTGCTGAAAAGCTGGGGATCAAGCGGATCATCGTCCCACAGAATGCCGGGGTTGGGTCGGCGGTCGGGTTTCTGCGATCACCGGTGGCGTTTGAAAGCGCTGTGACCGTGGCCGAGCTGTTGGATGATATCGACGCGGCGGGCCTTGCTGAACGGATCGCGGCGGCACAAACCTATGTTCACAACATCGTGGCGGGGGCCATCCCGCCTGCGCGCATCGTCTGCGCGGTAAAGGCGGAATTGCGCTATCAGGGGCAGGGGCTGGAAATCGCAATGCCGCTGCCTGCATGGGATGCCGATCAGCTTGGCGACCTGTCCGCGCGGTTTGAAGCCCGCTATCAAGACCTTGTTGGGTTCACCCTGAAAAATGTCCCGATTGAACTGATCTCGGTCAGTGTCAGCGCGCGCGAGCGTCGCGACACCGTGACGGCACCTCGCGCTGATCCGGGGCCATCGGCAAAAACGCGTTGCTATCGCAATATCTTTGATCTGAACGCCCAGAAGAAGGTGCAATACGAGGTCATCGACCGCAGCGCATTGAACGGGCATGATCATGCCGGCCCCATCGTTATCCCCGAGGCGCAGACAACCACGCTTGTGCGCCCGGGCTGGTCTGTGCGCAGCGCTGCCCAGGGGCATCTTGTGATGGAGCAGGACAGCCAATGACCGACGGGCTTGATATTGTCGCGCAGAATGTGCTGTGGAACCGCCTGATTTCGGTCTGTGAAGAGCAGGCCAATGCGCTGATGCGGGCTGCTTTTGGCGCCATTGTCCGCGAGGCGGGCGATCTGTCCGCCGGGGTGTTTGATGCCAATGGCGATATGCTGGCGCAGGCGGTGACAGGCACCCCTGGCCACGTCAACACCATGGCGGCATCGGTGCGGGAGATGCTGCGCTTTGTTCCGCCAGACATGTTGGCCCCCGGTGACGCACTGGTCACGAATGATCCGTGGCTGGGGGCGGGGCATGTATTCGACTTTGTCGTTGTCACGCCCGCATTCCTGAATGGCGTGATCGTGGGCTATCTCGCCTCGACCAGCCACATTGTCGATGTGGGCGGGCGGGGCTGGTCCGCGGAGGGGCGTTCCGTCTTTGAAGAAGGGATCACAATCCCGGTGATGCGTCTGCGCCGGGGCAGCAAGCTGAACGAAGACCTGCTTGATATCGTCGCGATGAATTCGCGGGTGCCGCATGAGGCGCGCGGTGATATTCTGTCGCTTTTGACCTGCAATGATACCGGGATTGCCCGGCTGATTGACCTAATGTCCGAATATCAGCTGACGGATTTGTCAGACCTTGCCGCGTTTATCTTTGAACGCTCGGCGCATGGCACCAAAACTGCGTTGGCACGGGCGCCTGCGGGCGTCTACCACAACCAGATGCAGCTTGACGGCTATGACAGCCCCATCGCGTTGCACGCAAGAATGACGGTGGGTGATGGCTGTATTGATGTCGATCTGTCCGGGTCATCCCCGGCCGTGGATCGGGGCATCAACTGTCCGCTGAACTATGCGGCCGCCTATGCCGCTTTTGGGATCAGGGCGCTGCTGACACCGGATATCCCGAATAATCAGGCGTCGCTGGACGCGATTACGGTGACTGCCACGCCCGGCCTTGTCGTCAGCGCAGAACGCCCAAGCCCGGTCACGGCCCGGCACGTGATCGGGCAAGCGCTGCCCGATCTTATGCTTGGATGTCTTGAGCAGGCCTTGCCCGGCCAGGTTCTGGCCGAAAGCGCAGGCGCGCTGTGGACGATGTCGCTATCCGGCACAGGCCGGAATGCATTTACGTCCCTGAATGTCGCCCTGGGCGGTATGGGTGCGCGCCCTGCGCTGGACGGGTTGTCGACCACGGCCTTTCCATCGGGCGTGGGGGCGGTGCCGGTTGAGGCCGCCGAGGTCGCAGCCCCCTTGATCTATCATGCCAAGGAGTTCGCCACCGACACGGGCGGTGCGGGGGCCTATCGCGGGGGGCTTGGGCAACGGATCGAGATTGGCGCCCGTCACGATCAGGACCTGTCCTTGTCGGCGGCCGCATTTGAACGGCTGACCACCGGCCCGGCAGGCCGGCAAGGTGGGCTGGATGGCGCCCCCGGCGCCGTCACTATCACCGATGGCACCAGAATAACCGACAAGGGCATTTACAAAATTCCAGCGGGCGAAAGGTTGATCCTTCAAACGCCGGGCGGTGGCGGGTTTGGGACACCCGCAGACCGCGACAGGGAAGCGGTCGCGCAAGACCTGTCAGATGGGCTGATCTCGGCAGAGGCGGCCGCAACCCTGTACCAATCCAACACGAATGGGAGGAACCAAAAATGACAATCATGAAATCCATACTCGCAGCAGGTGCGGCGATTGCGCTTGGCACGTCAGGGGCCAGCGCCGAAACCAAATGGGACCTGAGCACCGCATGGGGCGCCAACAATTTCCACGCCCAAAGCGCCATTGCCTTTGCTGACGCCGTGCGCGAAGGCACCAACGGATCAGTTGACATCACTGTGCATCTGTCAGGCGAAATCGGCGTCAAGATCAGCGAAAAGCTGTCATCGGTTGAGAACGGCATCATCCAGATGGCGGATATGCTGCTGTTCCTGCAAGCGGGCGAAGCCCCGTTTCTGGGCGTTGATACGCTGCCCTATCTGATCCAGGGGCAGGGTGAGATGAAAACCTGGCTTGAGGTCGCGGGCCCCACCTATGACGAGATTTTTGCCAAACATAACCAGAAGGTCCTCTACTACGTGCCGTGGCCGTCGCCCGGGATTTACACCAAGGACCCTGTGATCAGTGCCGATGACATCGCGGGGCAACGGATCAGAGCATTCAACGCCACCTCCTTTGACTTTCTTGAACGCTTAGGTGCCGCCCCGGTCGAGCTGCCTTTCGGTGAACTTGCCGCCGCCGTTGCGGCAGGCACGGTTGACGGGGCTGCAACCTCGACCTCGACGGGCGCGAATTCCAAGCTTTATCAGTTCACCGGCCACTTTAACCCGCTGAACTGGTCCATGTCCCCCGATGCGGTGACGGTGAACCTTGATGCGTGGAATGCGCTGAGTGATGAAGAACGGGCCGTCATTGAAGGGCTGGCCGACACGATGGAGGCCCAGTTCTGGGAGGTGTCAGCCGCAGAGGATAGCGCACAAACTGCCGTTCTGGTCGAAAACGGCATGACCATTTCGGCGGCCGATGACAGTCTGACGGCGAAAATGGCCGAGGCAGGCAAAGACATGTGGGCGGAATTCTTTGTCAACGTCCCCGAGGCGCAGGCCGTTGTTGAAGCTTATGCCGCCAAAGTCGGCAAGTAAGGCATATCGTCGGGGGTCAGCCCCCGGCGACGCGTGCGTCCGATCATGACCCGTCTTCTGTCGTTCATTGACCGCCTGTCACGGCTTGCCGAAACAGTGGCCGTGCTGCTGATCTTTGGCTATTGCGCCCTGATGCTGACCGAAGTGGTCGCAAGGGCCCAGGCGCAGAGCTTTTCCTTTACGTGGGAGTTCAGCCAATACGCGAT
This sequence comes from Yoonia sp. SS1-5, assembly GCF_038443705.2. Taxonomy (NCBI): domain Bacteria; kingdom Pseudomonadati; phylum Pseudomonadota; class Alphaproteobacteria; order Rhodobacterales; family Paracoccaceae; genus Yoonia; species Yoonia rhodophyticola. The sequence goes on from NZ_CP151767.2 coordinate 3,136,493, forward strand.
GGCTGCGATCTTTGCGCTGGCGTCTGGCCCGGCCATCCGCACGGGTGTGCATGTGCGGATCACGCTGGTGGCCGAGATGTTGCCGCCAGGCCTGCGACGGGTCCTTGATATTCTCGCAAACCTCGTGGCGCTGGTCATTGTTGCGCTGATCGTCTGGGCGATGTGGACCAAGACTGCCACCTCTTACGAGCGTAATATTCTGGCGACCAGTGTCACGAAATCCCCGCTATGGGTTCCGCAGGCCGTGGTGCTTTGGGGCATGGCGCAGCTTTGGCTGGACCTTGCGGCCCGGTTGATCCGCCGGCTGGCAAACCAGCCCTATGAATGGCGCGACGCCGACGCGGAGCCCTCGGATGTTTGAAATCGCGGTTGTGACGATCCTGCTGTTTGTTGCGTTGCTGGCCGGGTCCGTCTGGATCGGATTGTCCCTTTTTGCGACGGGCTATCTTTTGCTGGCCATCTTCAAACCGAATATCCCCATGGACATCTTTTCCAGCGGGGTCATCTGGGGGTCGGTTATTCCAACGCCGCTATTGTCGCTGCCCCTGTTCATCCTGATGAGCGAGGTGCTGGTGGCCGCGGGGCTGGGTCGATCCCTGTTTTCGGGCCTGGCCCCATGGCTGGGGCGGCTGCCGGGCGGGTTGCTGCATGTCAATGTCGTGGGCTCAACGCTGTTTGCTGCCGTCTCGGGATCTTCGGCGGCAACGACAGCCATTGTGGGCAAGGTCAGCCTGCCCGAGCTGCAGGCGCGTGGATATGACCGAAAACTCGCCATGGGGTCGTTGGCCGGGGCAGGGACGCTGGGTTTCCTGATCCCGCCATCAATCATCATGATCATCTACGGGGTTGTGGCAGAGCAATCTATTCTGGAACTTTTCGTGGCCGGGGTCATTCCGGGCCTTTGTCTTGCTGCGCTTTACATGGCCTATATCGCCGGGCACCAAATCGCGACCGGGTCACAGCCCCGGCAGGAACGGGCCACATGGGGCGCGCGGCTGCAAGGGATGCGGGATATCGGGCCGGTTGCGGCATTGATTGTTGCGATCATGGGGTCGCTCTATCTTGGGCTTGCCAGCGTCACGGAACTCGCAGCCATTGGTGTGCTGGGCGCGTTGGTGATTGCGGTCGTCATGGGGCGGTTTACGTTCCCGGCCATGGTGCGGGCCGGGCGGCGGGCCGTACGTACATCTGCCATGATCGGGCTGATCATCATCGGCGCGGCGCTGCTGAATTCGGCCTTCGGCTTTCTGGGCATCCCAAAGGCAATTGCATCGCAAATTGCGTCTCTTGGGCTGTCGCCATTTGTGCTGATCGCGGTGCTGTTGGTCTTCTACGCGCTTTTGGGGATGTTCCTTGATGGCACCTCAATTATCGTCATGACCCTGCCAATCACGCTGCCGCTGGTGACAGCGGCGGGATATGATCCGATCTGGTTCGGTATCTTCGTCGTTGTGGCGGTTGAGATCAGCCAGATCACCCCACCCATCGGGTTCAACCTGTTTGTCATTCAATCCCAAACCGGCGAGGGCATCGGGACGATTGCCCGCGCTGCGTTGCCGTTCTTTTTCCTCCTGCTTGCATTTGCTTTGCTACTTGCCGTATTCCCGCAGCTTGCATTGTGGTTGCCGGGGACATTGCGATGAGCACGCTTTATGCGCAGGTTTGTGAAAAAATCCTGGATCAGATCCAGAATGGTGCGCTGAAAGTCGGGGATCGCCTGCCACCCGAAGCGGATTACGCAGCAGAGCTGGGCATCAGCCGGTCAACCCTGCGGCTTGCGTTTTCGGAACTGGAAGCAGCGGGCGTCCTGAAGCGCAAAAAACGGGCCGGCACCGAGATTATCTCGGACACGCCAAAACCGCGCTTTAATATGGCGACCAGCGGGATTGGTGAACTGCTCAGCCTTGGGCGCGACACGGAATTCACCATCTTTGAAACCCGCACATGCCGCACCGAAGATATCGAGCAACTGGAAGGGCTGTTCAGCGAGACAGGCCATTGGCTGCATGTCAGCGGTGCCAGATCGCTTGCCAGCGAGACGCGACCGTTCAGTGTGAACCAGGTTTTTGTTCCGGCCCGCTTTGCGGCGATTGAACCATTGCTGACAGCCAACAAGACATCCGTCTATCAGGCTATCGAGGACACGTTCAGCGTCGCAGTTGGCCGGGTCAGCCAAACTGTCCGCGCCATCGCCTGTCCTGCGGCAGAAGCAAAGATCATGGGCCTGGCAGAGAATGCACCGGTCCTGCAGATCGAAGCGCAGCTTTTTGTGCAGGACGGATCCTTGATGGAAGTTTCGGTTGCCACCTTCGATCCAGCCCGGTTTCAGGTGCGGACGGATGTCGAAATCGAATAGCGGCCCCCGTGTCAGCCTGCGTGCAGCAATTCAGCAAATAAAACCTATGGTTGCGCGTCGGTTTTGACCGGTGACGCGGCAAGCGCGCGCCGATGATCCGATCTTGCCTTTGCATTTAAAGGGTTAACAGGCCGACGATTTCATTTGACTCCACACCAGACACCGACCCAAGCTGACCTAAGGTCAATTTACACAAAGCGAATTGGAGTGAGCGATGCTCGAGCCGCTCGGCGATAATGAAGACGCCCCCACGTACCTTGTCCCGAAGATGGGCGAATTTGCGGTGTCGAATACGGCCTTCTACACCTCTTTATACATTACCGATATTGAACCGCCGAAAACGAAACTCGAGGCTGACCCCCGGACCGAACTCGCCGAGCCGCTTGATCCATTTGCCAAAACGGCCGAAAGCGGCGCCGATGCGTCGACGCCCGCAATCGGGGTGCTTTTGACCCATGAACAAGGGTGGTTTCAGGAAGGGCTTGCGCTGGGCACGTTGCTGCATTCGCTTTGCCTGGCACCGGGCGAAGTCACCAAGGTTGCAATTGTCGACTGGCAACGACGGGCCGCAGCCATTGACGCGCAAGCCACGGATCAAAGCGAAGAGGTCTCCAGCGAATCCAATCAGGCCCTGTCCACCAACGAAGTTCAGCGCGCACAGGCGCGCGAGCTGCAATTTGGGCAATCCTCAAGCTCGTCCGTGTCAACGCAATCGAATATTGGCGGCAGTGCGGGCTTTCTGGGGATGGGCATATCAGGGTCGTCATCTCTGGCCACAAGCCATGCGCATTCCGCATCAATGAGTACCGGCCAGCGGGATTTGTCAGCCGAATCCAGCCGCGATGTCAGTCAGCGCACCGAACAGCTAAGCCAGGCCACCCGGTCGCGCCGTTCAACCCAGGTGCGCGAGGTGCAGGAAGGCGAGACCGAGAATGTCACCACCCGCGTTGTTGCGAACTACAACCGGATGCACGCGCTGACAGTGCAGTATTACGAAGTGCTGCAGGTCTATGCGCTTAAAACACGGGTCTCCAAGGCGGAACGATGCTTGTTTGTCCCGTTTGAGGTGATTGATTTTAACGAAGAAACCCTGAAAGCGTGCCGCGAGGTATTGATCGCCATCGCGACAGATTTGGGGCTGGATGATTTGCGCATGCTTCTGATGGAAGCCGATGACAATGCCCAGTCGCGACAGGATGAAGTCGCCGCCGCAGAATTGGCCGTGGCCGAGGCAGCCAAGGCGATTGGTACTGCAAGCACCGTTCTGAATGCGCATCTGGCGCATCCTCCCCAGCCGCCGCAAGCATCGACGGACCTGTCGAAGTTCACCAAGGCGATGATTGAATTTCCCAAGGCAATGACCCGATGGGCGCTGCAGGCGGAAAAGCTCAAACTGGCCGTGCCGCAGGCTATCAAAATCCATGCCGAGACCGTCGCGCGTTTGGCCGCAATCAAGACGCGGCACAGCGTGACGCAAGAACGGCTGTATGAGTATCTTAATCGTGACAAGCTTGCATTGAACCAGATGATGTGGATGCGGCTTGACGCGCACAAGGTCCACGCGCTCCTGTCCAAACACCTGTTTCAGGGCAAGCCGCTGATCGGCCTGATCGACCCCAAACCGGTGGGTGTGTTTGGCAATTATGTCGCGTTGAAATGGCACTTTGACCACAAGGCCAAGCGGGATGATTTTTCTGCGAAATATGTGCGCGATGAGGAAGCAACCGTGAACACGCGCGTGGTCCTGCCATCTGACGGCGTTTTTGCCGAGGCCGTCCTGGGCCAGTCCAACGCAGCCGAGAAGATCGACCTGACCCGGTATTGGGATTGGGGCGACAATCCGATCCCGATCCTGCCACCGGATATTGCCGACATCAAAACCGGCAGCCGCGCGACTGATGTCGCGACAAAAGATGGGGCGCTTGATCCGTCCCTCGCGGCTTTGGGGCAGCTGCAGGGCTTGCCCGGCTCTGATCTGGCCGCCATTCTTGGGGCTTTGCAGCAAGGGTCGATTTTCCGCAATATGAGCGGGATCGAACAAACTGCCGAGCTTGCCAAGCAGACCAGCGGTGCAGCATCCAAAGGTGCATCAGAGGCTGCGAAAACGGCATTAGAAGCGCAGAAAGCCTATGCAGATGCCATGGTGCAACTGGCCAATTCCGACGTGGGCAAGGCTGCGGTCCAACTGGCCATGACAGCAACACCGCAAGGCAAGGCTGCAACCGTCTTGGGCGGTCTGATGAATGCCGCCAAAGGGTCAGGTGACCCCGAGGCACCACCCAAAACGCCCGTTGATACCGGCGTGCAGCGCACGTCACGCACCGTGGGCAGCAAGAACCGCCGGCGGTCGTAGGCCGCCGTCGGAACGGTCCGATTTTGGCATGATGGGAGAGGAAAGTAGAATATAGTGTTCTATTTTGATGTATTTCGCATCGCGCCATGGGCCATTGGCTGACCCTTACGCAAGGTTCAAATGGATATCCTGCATCCGTCTGTGCCAACCGTGAAATTGTCCGACCAATGATCTTCGACGGCCTTTTGCCAGTCCTTTTCACCGTAATCGGGGTCGTCTGACGGGATCAAATGCGACAAGACAAGGTGTCTGACCCCGGCGTTTCGGGCCGTCTTGGCCGCATCATGCGCGTAGGTATGGGATCGGAGCCAGTGTTCCATCAGCTTTTCTGACCCATTGCCGATCCGCTTCATCAACGCGGGCAGGGCGGCGCCCAACATGGCTTCGTGAACCAGCACATCAGCGCCCCGGGAAAAGTCTTCCATCGCGTTCATGGGTGCAGTGTCACCCGAGAAAACAACCGATTTGTGCGCGGTATCAAACCTGAATGCAAAGCAATCCACCAATGGCGGGTGCTCTGTCCGCATCGCGGTGATGGTAATGCCATCAATCCGCAAAACCTCGCCCGCGTCGATAACGTGCAAGGTCACCAGGTCGCGCAAGTCTGGGCGACCTTCGTCTTCGATCCGCAGGTCGATGTCGGCTTTCATGGATGTCAGGAATGCCTGCCAATAATCCTCAAGGCCTTTGGGCCCATAGACATCAACCGGCGCATTCAGCCCGGCCACCCAAGCCGTGTGCAACAGCGCCCCAAGTTCAAGATAGTGATCCGAGTGAAGGTGGCTGATCAGGACCAAGGACAGGTCCTTAAGCTGCATTCCTTGATCGACAAGACCGCGGGTCACACCCAGACCGCAATCAAGCACAATGGACCGCCCGTTCAGGTGAACAAGGTTTGACGTCGGCATGGAAGACCCGGGCCGAATGGCTGGCCCGCCTTTGGTGCCCAACAGGGCGATGTAATCATCTTGCATCATTGGGGCCTCACAAAGCGGAAAATGCGGTGTCCAATGCGGACACGATTGTGCTGGTGTCTGCCTCGGTCAGGACAAGGGGCGGCGACAGGATGATATTCGGGCCCGAAACCCGGACCATCGCGCCGTTTTGGTAGGCGGTTTCTTGGACCTTTGCGGCGGTCACCGGGTCAATTGGCGTCTTGGTCGCACGGTCACTGACCATCTCGATGGCGGTCATCAGGCCGTGACCACCACGCACATCGCCAATGATGTCATATTTTTCTTTCAGGGCCTGACAACCTGTAAACATTTGCGTACCGCGCGCGGCTGCGTTTTCAGGCACATTCAAGCGTTGGGTTTCTTTCAGACAGGCAAGTGCTGCGGCCGCCCCAACGGGATGACCGGAATAGGTGTAGCCATGGCCGATGCGCGCGTTTGGATTATCCTCAAAGGTCTCGATCATGCGCCCGCCAATCATGACGGCCCCAAAAGGGAAGTAACCGTTTGTGATGGCCTTTGCCGTGGCCATCATGTCGGGCTGAATGCCCCACAGGCGGGCGCCAGACCATGCGCCCGTGCGGCCATAGGCGGTAATGACCTCATCGGTGATCAGCAAAATGCCATGACGGTTGCAAATCTCTTGCACCATTGGTGCGAAGGATTTGTGCGGCGGGATTACGCCGCCTGCACCAAGGATCGGCTCCATGATCATCGCGGCGATTGTGTTGGCGCCCTGGAACGCGATCTCATCTTCCAGTGCTTGCACGCAAAGCTGCGCCAGCCGCTCTGGGTCCGTTTCATTGAACGGATTGCGATAGGTATAAGGGGCCGGAATGTGGAAGCAGCCGGGCAGCAGTGGCTCGTAGGCGGTGCGGAAGTTGGCATTGCCGTTGACGGATGCGCCACCGATATGCGTGCCGTGATAGCCTTTCTTGAGGCTCAGGAACTTGGTCCGCCCCGCTTCGCCGCGCAGCTTGTGATACTGCCGCGCCAGTCGCAGCGCCGTTTCGACGGAATCAGACCCACCCGAGGTGAAAAACGCACGCGACAGGCCATCAGGCGCAAAAAACTGGCTTAACTCATATGACAGTTCAATCGCGGCATCGTTCGAGGTACCGCGGAAGGTCGAATAATAGGGCAGTTGTTCAAGCTGCGCTGAGATTGCGTCTTTTACCGGCTGACACGAATAGCCCAGGTTGACGTTCCAAAGACCGCCGACCCCATCAACTGCCTTGTGCCCATCAATATCAATGATGCAGACCCCTTCGGACCCGGTGATGATCTTGGGCGGTTGATCAATGCTGTCTTGCGGCGACGTCATCGGGTGCCACATCAGACGCCCGTTGTGTTCTTTCAGGAAATTGCTGTCTTTCATGAGGTCTGTTCCATTTCCTTGCATGACGCGATGGCCTTGGACCATGCGGTTTCAATATCTTGCGGGATGATGCCGCCCCAATTGCGCGTGATGTCCCGGCTGGCCTGAATAAGACCTTCCGTGATGATTTGTTCGAGTGACGCGGTAAAACGTGTTGCGACGCTGGCGACCGACACCGCACCCGCAAAGGCGCCATCTTGATCGAAGATCGGTGAAGACAGGCTGTGGATATCAGTCTCAAACTGGCCGTTTGATCGTGCGATCCCACGGCTGCGCGCGTCCTCGACCAAGATGCGCAACCCGTCTGCTGTCGTGGGCGTGGTGGGGGTGAAGGGCGCCAAATCTTCACACGCGATCGCGAACAGATCATCAGGACCAAATGCGAGCGCGCAAATCCCTGATGCGGTGGCATGAAGCGGAAAAGTTGCGATGTCGATGACGGCCCGCGTGCTGTGTTTGGGTGATTCTTGGGATAGCAGGGCGAAAATTGTAGAACTCGACAAAACCGTGACGTGTACGGTTTCGCCAGACAGTTCCGACAAGGCCGACATCGGGGCTGCGGCACCAGTTTCGCGGGGGACAGTTTGTTCGCGCAAGCGGCCAAGCTGTAGCAATGCAGGCCCCAGGCGATATCCCTTTGTTTTGTGATTTTGTTCAACAAAACCAGCGGCCTCCAGTGCCATCAGATGCCGGTATGTGGTTGCTTTGTCGCGCTTGGCGAGACGGCACATCTCTGACAGGCCGATCTCGGGTTTCAGGGCGCTAAAATGCGCCAGAAGTTCAAGTGCTTTGGTCGTGGAAGACATCGGTTTTTCCCTTTGCTCAAAAAAAATTTGCCACAACCCGGCCAAGCGGGCAAGCTATTTTTCATAACATCGGTTCATTATTTGAACCAATCAACTGGGAGACTCCAATGAAAAAGATTTTGACCACAGCATCTCTTGCTGCGCTTGGGTTGGCCGCGTTCGCTGCACCCGTCGCTGCAGAGTATCCGGAAAAGCCGGTTGAGTTTGTTGTGCCCTGGCCACCGGGTGATCTTGAAGATGTGCTGACACGCATGATCGCCGAGGACTTTTCCGCCGCATATGGCGTGCCTGCGGCTGTGGTGAACAAACCTGGCGGCGGCGGTGGGCCGTTCCCCGGTGCAATCGAAGTGGCAAACGCGCCCGCTGACGGCTACACCATCGGATCATTTATCATCGCCATTCCGGTCGTTGGTCCAAATCTGGGTATCCCGGAACTAAGTCCGAACCCGTTTGAGCCACTTGGCAACTTCCTGACATATCCGTTTGTGATCGCAGCAGGTGGCGATGCGCCTTACGATGACATGGCCGGTCTGGCCGCCCATGCGCAGGACAACGACGTTGTTCTGGGCCACTTTGGCGCACCGCTTGTTCCGACGCAGGTTACGCTCGGTCTTGCCGCTGAGATGGGCTTTTCCTTTGCGTCAGACGCGCCATTTGACGCGCTTGACTGCAACACGCTGGCATCCGGCGATGTGGACGTGATCAACACCACATTGCAGCTTATTCTGCCATGCCTTGATGACGTAAAAGTCCTCGCCTCCGTGGGCGGCGAACGCATCTCGCTCACACCCGACACGCCGACCGTGGCAGAGCTGGCGCCAAGCCTGAACGTATCCCTTTGGAACGGTTTGTTTGTTCACAAGGATACACCGGCGGATGTGCGCGAAAAGATCATCGCGGTAGCTGAACAGACAATGGCGTCTGAGCGCGCGCGAGAGCTGGCAGCGCAAACCGGTGCTTTGATTTACTGGCAGTCTGCTGACGAAGTGGCCGCCCAGATCGAGGCTGATACAGAAACCCTCGGTGCTATCGGCACACTGCTCGGGAATTAATCGCGACATGTAGGCGGGCAGCGGTTTCTGCCCGCCCATCACCTATTTTCGGCACCTTGCTCCGGGGGGCGTAGGATGACACGCGTCAAGACGCTACAAACATTGTTCAAGAGATACCGCAGACCGGGCGACATCGTCTTTGCGTGGTTTGCTTTGGTGGTGTCTGTCTTCCTCTTATCCCAGATCGCAAGCGAAACAGCTTGGCGTCCCGGCAGCAAACTTGTGGCACAACCCCGGTTTTGGCCAGCGGTGGCCCTGGGTGCGATGGCCATTTTCGCGGCCTTCCACCTTTTGGGCTCCGCAATGTCGGAACGGATCGACGGACGCTGGCGCGAAGTCCTGCTGTGGTTTGCCTCGCTTGAATACGCGGCGTGGTTCATCGCATATGCCCTGGCTGTGCCCTATAGCGGCTACCTGCTGACCACGATTGTCTTTGCCATCGTGCTGACCTTGCGGGTTGGGTATCGCAAGACATCCATCATTGTTGGCGCAGCAGTGACCGCCCTGCTGATCGTGCTGCTTTTCAAAACATTTCTGAAAGTGAACCTTCCATCAGGTCTGATATACGAAGTCCTGCCGGCCGGTTTGCGTCAGTTCATGTTGACCTATTTCTGATCGGATCCTGACATGGAAAACCTCATTGCCGGACTGGAAATGTTGGCACGGTGGGACGTTGTCCTCGCCTTGCTTGTAGGATCAATAGGTGGGGTGATGATCGGCGCCATCCCCGGTGTCGGCCCTGCTGTTGCAATTGCAATCATGTTGCCGGCCACGTTTTCGATGGACCCAATCGTTGGCCTGACGATGCTGCTGGGGATTTACGGGTCGTCGATGTATGGCGGCGCGATCCCGGCGGTCTTGATCAATACGCCGGGAACGGCGGTGAATGCGCTGACGTCTTATGACGGCTACCCGATGACCGAACGGGGTGAGGCGCACCGGGCCGTGTCATTGGCCTATTCCGCCTCCTTCTGGGGCGGCATTTTCGGCATCGGCTGTCTGATCCTTCTCTCGCCGGTCCTTGCGATCATCGCCCCGATGTTCGGGAGCCGCGAAATCTTCCTTGCGGCCCTCTTAGGGATCATCCTTGTGATCTTGGCACACCGGGGGCAGACCTTTGCGGCAGGCATGTTGGCGATGTTTGGGATATTCCTCAACACAGTGGGTCTTGACGCGGTGACCTACACGCAGCGCTACACCTTTGGGCAGTCGTTCCTGAGTTCCGGCATCAACCTGATCGTGGTCGTGTTGGGCTTGTTTGCGCTTAGTCAGGCGTTCTTTCTTTTGACCGCACCTGACAACAGCCCGGACGCAAAGCCCGTGACTGGCAGGATGGGGGCAGGGGTCCGCGAATTGCTTAAACACAAACGGATCGCTACGGCCGCATCCGGTTTTGGCGTGCTGCTGGGCATGATCCCGGGCACCGGTGAATTCACCGCACAATTCATGAGCTACACCTACGCGCAGAAAACCTCCAAAAAGCCTGAGCTATTCGGCAAGGGCTCACCCGAAGGTTTGATCGCGTCTGAGGCTGCAAATAATGCCGTGCCAGCCGCCGCGATGATCCCGCTTTTGGCGCTGGGTATCCCGGGCGAGGCGCTGACGGCGATGATGTTGTCGGTGTTCTATGTCCACAACGTTGTGCCGGGGCCGCAGCTGTTCCAGAACAATATTGATCTGGTCTACGGCCTGTACTTTGCGCTGATCGCACTGAATGTGATCGTGTTCATCTTCCTGCTGACATCGACCAACCTGATGACCAAGATCATCCGGGTGCCGACCCGATTGCTTGGGGTCATGATCCTGCTGTTGTCATTTGTGGGCGTCTATTCGCTGCGCAATTCACTGACCGATTGCATGATCGCGGCTGTCTTTGGTGTGCTAGGGCTTGTGCTGAAACGGCTGAACCTGCCGATTGTCCCGATCATTCTGGGCATGGTTCTGGGCGGCATCATGGAGGTCAAACTCCGCTCTGCTTTGCCGCGCCTCAACGGACCGTTTGACATGATCGACCGTCCCATTGCGGCCATTCTGTTTGCCTTGATCGTGATGGTCATTGGCCTGCACATCCGGACATTGATCAAAGAGGTGCGTGCGGCCCAACCCGCCGAAGATCACGACCTTCACGACACGCAAACAAGGTAGCCCCATGGACCAGACCAAGATTGATGCCTTGCGCATGCAGGCCGTCCCGGACTTCAAACACCTGATCAACGGCCAGCATGTCGCGGCCTCTGACGGGGCGACCATGGATGTTGTTTCGCCTGCGGACGGAACGCTTCTGACACGCGTGGCGAAGGGCACAGCGGCAGATATGAATGCCGCCATCACAGCGGCACGCGCCGCGTTTGAGGATCGCCGCTGGGCGGGGCAGCCGCCTGCGACCCGCAAAAAGGTCCTGCTGAAATGGGCCGATTTGATCGAGGCCAACGCGCTGGAACTTGCGGTTCTGGGCGTGCGCGACAATGGCACCGAAATTTCTATGGCGTTCCGCGCCGAACCGGGCTCAGCGGCGGCCACCATCCGGTTCTATGCTGAGGCCCTCGATAAACTCTACGGTGAGATCGCGCCAACCCCGCCGGGTATCTTGGGCATGATCCACAAAGAACCGGTGGGCGTTGTCGGGGCCATCATCCCGTGGAACTTCCCGATGATGATCGGGGCATGGAAAATGGGCCCCGCATTGGCGATGGGCAATTCTGTTGTTCTGAAACCTGCTGAAACCGCGTCGCTCTCCTTGATGCGTATGGTCGAACTTGCGCATGAAGCGGGGCTACCGCCCGGTGTTCTCAATGCGGTCACGGGCGAGGGGGCCGTCGTGGGCGAGGCGATGGGGCTGTCCATGGACGTCGATGCGCTGGTGTTCACAGGCTCCGGTGGGACTGGTCGCCGGTTGATGACCTATGCCGCGCAATCAAATCTGAAACGGGTCTATCTGGAACTTGGCGGGAAATCCCCCAACGTTGTCTTTGCAGATGCGCCAAATCTGGACGAGGCCGCAGCCGTGGCCGCCGCTGGGATCTTTCGCAATGCGGGACAGGTCTGTGTCGCGGGGTCACGGCTGCTGGTCGAGGCAAGCATCCACGACGACTTCGTCGCAGCCGTCGCCAAGGCGGCAAAGGCGATGCGTGTCGGCGACCCGCTGAAGCTGGAAACACAAGTGGGCGCGGTCAACTCAGAAGCGCAGCTAGACGCAAATCTTGGCTTTGTCGAAACGGCTATGGCCGAAGGCGGCAATGTGGTCACCGGCGGTACACGCATCTTGCAGGATACTGGCGGCTATTACATGGCCCCAACAATCGTGACGGGCGTGACGCCAGACGCGACATTGGCGCAAAAGGAGGTCTTTGGCCCCGTTCTGGGCGTGACCCCCTTCGAGACCGAAGAAGAGGCCATTGGGATCGCAAATTCCACCGTCTACGGGCTGGCTGGCGGCGTTTGGACAGCGAACCTGTCGCGGGCGCACCGCATGGTGGCGGGCATTCGGACGGGCGTTGTGCATGTGAATACCTATGGGGGCCCGGATGTGGCCGTCCCGATGGGGGGCGTGGGCCAATCAGGTAACGGCCATGACAAATCGCTGCATGCGATCGACAAATACATCAACCTCAAGACCGCCTGGATCAAACTATGAGCGACAAAACCATTCTGATTGTCGGCACTTACGACACCAAAGATGATGAGCTGGGGTTTCTGGCCTCGGTGATCCGCGATCAGGGCGGCAAGGTGCTGACCATGGACGTCTCGGTTTTGGGCGATCCATCGCAGCCCACCGATTATTCCAAGCATAACGTGGCCGAAGAAGGGGGCAGTTCCATCGCAGAGGCGATTGCCAGCGGCGACGAAAACCACGCGATGCAGATCATGGCCAAAGGGGCCAGTCTGCTGACGGCGCGGCTTTTTGCAGAAGGGGTCTTTGACGGGGTCATCGTGCTCGGCGGGACAATGGGCACAGATTTGGCGCTTGATGTTGCCTCGGCTTTGCCATTGGGCGTGCCGAAATACATCGTGTCGACGGTGTCGTTCTCGCCGCTCATACCTGCGGAAAGACTGCCTGCGGATGTGCAGATGATCCTGTGGGCCGGGGGGCTTTACGGCCTCAATGCGGTTTGTAAGGCATCCCTGTCCCAGGCCGCGGGGGCGGTTCTGGGGGCAGCGCGGGCGGTGCAAAGGCCTGATCCAGACAAGCCCCTCATCGGGATGATGTCACTTGGCACGTCAGCATTGAAATACGTGGTCCCACTAAAGCCCGCGCTTGAGGCGCGGGGCTTTGAGGTCGCTGTTTTCCACGCCACAGGCATGGGTGGGCGCGCATTTGAAAGCCTGGCCAGCCATGGTGCATTCGCTTGTGTGATGGATTTTTGCACGCAGGAGCTGGGCAACTATATTCACGGCTCAGATGTTTCCGCAGGTGGCGCGCGGTTGACGGGTGCCGGCCAATCCGGGACACCACAAATCGTGGCACCGGGGTGCTATGACCTGGTCGACGTGGTTGGCTGGAAGCCGATCCCAGAAAAATGGGCAGACCATCCGAAACACGCGCATAACCGGTTGCTGACCTCCATCGTATTGAACATTGAAGAGCGTAAGGCGGTTGCGCAGGCGCATTCGGATCGCTTGGCCCAGGCAACCGGCCCGGTCGAGGTGATTTTGCCCGAACATGGACTAGGAGAATGGGACCGCGAAGGGGCAGATTTGCACAACGCGGAAGGCTTAACCGCGTTCTTGGCCGAGTTGGAGGCGACGTTGCCCGACAACGTCATTGCGACACGTTTGCCCTGTCATATCAATGATGCAGAATTTGCGGAAAAGGCGCTGGCAATATTTGACAGCTGGCGTGTTGCGGATGTTGTGAAAGGTTAGATCACACCCAAAGCATCGCAGCGTTCGGCCCATGTATCAATCACCGACTTGCGCGTCCTTCATGTACCGGCGATAGATCCTGGATCAGTCCAGTTGCGATTTTGCGCGAATGCTGAATGGGGTCCTAAACCTCGTGAAAAATTGTCCACATCGCTGGATATCTGCAGGTTCATCAATACAGACGAGGTGTACCAGAGCTATGCCCTAGATGATCGGGATCCCGAAATCGGTCAGCGGGTCGCAATGGCCCGCAAGGACGATGAAAGGAGCGGTGAGTTCACATGCGCAGGTGGCCGGGATTGTCGTTTTTGGAATAACTGAAATCCAAGATTGGAAAATAGAAAACATCTAATACACTCATTTTAATATAAAAAAGCGGGCGCGAGCTATCTGCGCCGCTGTGCGTGTGCGGGCCGTAAATCTTCGGGATCGGCCAGCAGCGCCGCTGCCCGAATTCTGACATATTCCAGTCCCCAACCCGCCCGATTGTTGTTGTTTAGCAACGACCGCACACAGAAACGTGATTTCTGAATCGTAAATCGACCCGGGATTTGACTTGATGATGTTGTCGACGCCAACTGACGCAACCGAGGCGGGAAAAGCTGCGGTTAACGATAGATGCACACTGAACATCGGGTGTCCTTCACCAAAGAAGAGTAGTGTCATGAATCTCATTCCGCACAGAATACATGTTCCTGACCGCGAAGTTCCTGCGGATAGTCCTGTGGCCCGGACCGGACACGCGCTTTCCGCCCAATCTCATTCCACCGACCTGACCGGCAGGAGCTCTTTGCTCATGACAATGATGACAACCATCCTCACCTTTGTGACCATGCTTTTCGGGCGGGGTCTGCGCGCGCGCGGGCTAGCTGCCGCCGACAAGGTCTTGCGGTCATGGGCCGTCGCTGCGGCTGGTGCGGTGTATCTGCTCGCGGCGCCAGCTGCTGCCCAAACACCGGATGGGGTTCAGGATACCGATTTTCCCGTCGGCTATTGGGCGACCGACTTCTGGCAGGGTGGTGCCGCGATCCCCGCATCGCCTTACGGTGATCGCACCGGGACCGGCGGTGCTGGCGCACCAACCTGGCGGGGCGAGACGTTTTTCGGGGTCGGGCAATTTGGGCCACTGCCCCTTTCTTCCTATGGGACACGACCTGACAACCGGTGGGACAACGATGAAACGCCGACCGATCCGACTTTGCCGCCGGGATATGCCGGTACGGCCTGGAGCCAGACAAACCCGCATTACGAGATTATTTTCCGCCGCACAGCGCGGTTTGATGGTACTTTGCGCGTTGGTTTTGACGGCGCAAGCTTTTTTGATGATACGCTTGACGTTTTCGTGGACGGAACGCGCGAATACGCCTATTGGCCGGGCGGATCGGGCGCCACAGCTGCCCCCGATCCACGCATTCTTCCCGCCCCCAACGCGTTCCAAGGTATCGATATTCCAATCGCCGAAGGCGATACGATGTCCGTGGCCTACCAAAACCTTGGATTTATCGGCGGCTATGTCTTCAACCTGCAAGAGATCGCGGCCAACCCAACCTTGACCAAGGTGGTCACCAGCAACGCCGACGAGGATGGCTCTGGTACGGTCACTGTCGGGGACACGCTGACTTACACGGTGACCGCAACAAACAACGCCAACGGTACCGTGGTCAATGTCACCGTATCCGACCCGATGCTGGCACCTAACTCCACCACCTGCGCCACCCTGGCAGATGGTGCATCTTGTGTCCTTACCGGTACTTACGAGGTGATGCCGGGGGATTTGACGGCTGGTTCCATCGACAACACCGCCACCGTGTCGTCGCCAGACTATCTGGAAGATCTTGAAGTCGACCTCAGCACCCCGGTCGTCGCTGTTCCCCCTTATGAACCCGTTGTTCCGCTGGGCGAATGTTCGACAACATATGCGTCATGGAACTTTACGCGGGCTGCTGGTGGCGCGAGTGATCAGTCACAGGTGGGTACCGCCTTTGTAAATGCCGGATATACGTTTGACGCCAGCGGTACGCCGCTCTTCCCGGCTTTCCCTGAACCGGATGAAACCGGCACAGTTGATGCGACAGCGACCAACCCCGAAGTGCCTGAATTGAACCTTTTGGGTGAGCTCCCGGAAACATATGTCTCCGTCACCCGGCTGGAGTTAGAGCCGAACACCACACGCGATGTGGTAATGTTCGACCTTGGTCGGTTCGAGCACCACATCTATGAATTCCGGGCCTCCGACGGAACAGTGCTGGATTTTGAGGGCGAGTTTTACGGTGATCCGTCGATCAACCGCACCTACGCCATCTCCGTCCCTGCTGATGGTGTGGTGAATGTCTATACATGGCTGGTCGACTACCGGGACCGCTACGAGACCTCCTTGCCGCTGAACTGTCAGTACCTCCCGACGCTTGATGTCGCAAAAAGCTTTGGCACCCCAACCACGCTGGCCGATGGCAGCCTGTCGGTGCCGGTGACCATTACCGCTACAAATGCGGGCAATGTTGATCTCGACAACCTGCAACTGGTCGATGATCTGGCGGATCCGTCGAATTTTGGCACCGCCTTCCAGTCAATTACCGGAACGCCCGTGATTGCGGTTACCAACAATGCGGGCACCTCGATCAATGGCACTGACAGCACGGCTGTTGCGCCAACGGGGCCAGCCACAGCCTTTGACGGTGATGCGAACCCGAACCTGTTGGCCGGCACAGATGGGCTGCTGGGTGTGAATGACGTCCTGACCGTTACCTTCACCGCGCTCATCGACCCCTATGATGATACAGCCCCCGCGACATTGCAGAACCTCGCGACGGGCACCGCGACTGATCCATCGGGTGAGGCAACGTCCGATGACAGCGGATCAACCGCAGGCGGCCCGGGCACGCCAACGGTTCTGACCCCACCTGCCGTCTCTTCCGGGCTGAATGTGGGCAAATCCTTTGCCACGCCTGTGGCGAATGCGGATGGGACCTTTGATGTGGCCTATACGGTGACAGTGCTGAACTCGGGCGCTGTGAACCTGGATGGGCTGAGCCTTGTGGATGATCTTGGCACGCAGTTCGGGTCGGCCTTTACGGCCTCAACCGCGGCGACCACAACGGGTGGTGTGCTGACCGGCCCGGCGGTGGTGCTGACCAATACATCGGGCAATTCCACAGCACCCACGGCCAACACGGCCGGCTATGACGGGACAAACGCCCTGCTGGCGGGAACCGATGGGCTGCTGGCCCCCGGCGACAGCTATGCGGTGAGCTTTACGGTGCGGGTTGATCCAAATGCGGCCGGCGCCCCGGCGAGCATTGCGAACACGGCCACGGCCAGCGGGGATGACCCGACCGGGACGACTGTGTCTGATGCCTCCGACACGGACACCCAGCCTGACGGGACCCCGGATACCGATCCCAACACCCCTGACGAGCCCACAGGTGTGCCCACCGTGGTCACCCCCCCAACCCTGGCGGGCGGGCTGAATGTGGGCAAATCCTTTGCCACGCCTGTGGCGAATGCGGATGGGACCTTTGATGTGGCCTATACGGTGACAGTGCTGAACTCGGGCGCTGTGAACCTGGACGGGCTGGGCCTTGTGGATGATCTTGGCACGCAGTTCGGGTCGGCCTTTACGGCCTCGACCGCGGCGACCACAACGGGTGGTGTGCTGACCGGCCCGGCGGTGGTGCTGACCAATACATCGGGCAATTCCACAGCACCCACGGCCAACACGGCCGGCTATGACGGGACAAACGCCCTGCTGGCGGGAACCGATGGGCTGCTGGCCCCCGGCGACAGCTATGCGGTGAGCTTTACGGTGCGGGTTGATCCAAATGCGGCCGGCGCCCCGGCGAGCATTGCGAACACGGCCACGGCCAGCGGGGATGACCCGACCGGGACGACTGTGTCTGACGCCTCCGACACGGACACCCAGCCTGACGGGACCCCGGATACCGATCCCAACACCCCTGACGAGCCCACAGGTGTGCCCACCGTGGTCACCCCCCCAACCCTGGCGGGCGGGCTGAATGTGGGCAAATCCTTTGCCACGCCTGTGGCGAATGCGGATGGGACCTTTGATGTGGCCTATACGGTGACAGTGCTGAACTCGGGCGCTGTGAACCTGGACGGGCTGGGCCTTGTGGATGATCTTGGCACGCAGTTCGGGTCGGCCTTTACGGCCTCGACCGCGGCGACCACAACGGGTGGTGTGCTGACCGGCCCGGCGGTGGTGCTGACCAATACATCGGGCAATTCCACAGCACCCACGGCCAACACGGCCGGCTATGACGGGACAAACGCCCTGCTGGCGGGAACCGATGGGCTGCTGGCCCCCGGCGACAGCTATGCGGTGAGCTTTACGGTGCGGGTTGATCCAAATGCGGCCGGCGCCCCGGCGAGCATTGCGAACACGGCCACGGCCAGCGGGGATGACCCGACCGGGACGACTGTGTCTGATGCCTCCGACACGGACACCCAGCCTGACGGGACCCCGGATACCGATCCCAACACCCCTGACGAGCCCACAGGTGTGCCCACCGTGGTCACCCCCCCAACCCTGGCGGGCGGGCTGAATGTGGGCAAATCCTTTGCCACGCCTGTGGCGAATGCGGATGGGACCTTTGATGTGGCCTATACGGTGACAGTGCTGAACTCGGGCGCTGTGAACCTGGACGGGCTGGGCCTTGTGGATGATCTTGGCACGCAGTTCGGGTCGGCCTTTACGGCCTCGACCGCGGCGACCACAACGGGTGGTGTGCTGACCGGCCCGGCGGTGGTGCTGACCAATACATCGGGCAATTCCACAGCACCCACGGCCAACACGGCCGGCTATGACGGGACAAACGCCCTGCTGGCGGGAACCGATGGGCTGCTGGCCCCCGGCGACAGCTATGCGGTGAGCTTTACGGTGCGGGTTGATCCAAATGCGGCCGGCGCCCCGGCGAGCATTGCGAACACGGCCACGGCCAGCGGGGATGACCCGACCGGGACGACTGTGTCTGATGCCTCCGACACGGACACCCAGCCTGACGGGACCCCGGATACCGATCCCAACACCCCTGACGAGCCCACAGGTGTGCCCACCGTGGTCACCCCCCCAACCCTGGCGGGCGGGCTGAATGTGGGCAAATCCTTTGCCACGCCTGTGGCGAATGCGGATGGGACCTTTGATGTGGCCTATACGGTGACAGTGCTGAACTCGGGCGCTGTGAACCTGGACGGGCTGGGCCTTGTGGATGATCTTGGCACGCAGTTCGGGTCGGCCTTTACGGCCTCGACCGCGGCGACCACAACGGGTGGTGTGCTGACCGGCCCGGCGGTGGTGCTGACCAATACATCGGGCAATTCCACAGCACCCACGGCCAACACGGCCGGCTATGACGGGACAAACGCCCTGCTGGCGGGAACCGATGGGCTGCTGGCCCCCGGCGACAGCTATGCGGTGAGCTTTACGGTGCGGGTTGATCCAAATGCGGCCGGCGCCCCGGCGAGCATTGCGAACACGGCCACGGCCAGCGGGGATGACCCGACCGGGACGACTGTGTCTGACGCCTCCGACACGGACACCCAGCCTGACGGGACCCCGGATACCGATCCCAACACCCCTGACGAGCCCACAGGTGTGCCCACCGTGGTCACCCCCCCAACCCTGGCGGGCGGGCTGAATGTGGGCAAATCCTTTGCCACGCCTGTGGCGAATGCGGATGGGACCTTTGATGTGGCCTATACGGTGACAGTGCTGAACTCGGGCGCTGTGAACCTGGACGGGCTGGGCCTTGTGGATGATCTTGGCACGCAGTTCGGGTCGGCCTTTACGGCCTCGACCGCGGCGACCACAACGGGTGGTGTGCTGACCGGCCCGGCGGTGGTGCTGACCAATACATCGGGCAATTCCACAGCACCCACGGCCAACACGGCCGGCTATGACGGGACAAACGCCCTGCTGGCGGGAACCGATGGGCTGCTGGCCCCCGGCGACAGCTATGCGGTGAGCTTTACGGTGCGGGTTGATCCAAATGCGGCCGGCGCCCCGGCGAGCATTGCGAACACGGCCACGGCCAGCGGGGATGACCCGACCGGGACGACTGTGTCTGACGCCTCCGACACGGACACCCAGCCTGACGGGACCCCGGATACCGATCCCAACACCCCTGACGAGCCCACAGGTGTGCCCACCGTGGTCACCCCCCCAACCCTGGCGGGCGGGCTGAATGTGGGCAAATCCTTTGCCACACCAGTGGCGAATGCGGATGGGACCTTTGATGTGGCCTATACGGTGACAGTGCTGAACTCGGGCGCTGTGAACCTGGATGGGCTGAGCCTTGTGGATGATCTTGGCACGCAGTTCGGGTCGGCCTTTACGGCCTCAACCGCGGCGACCACAACGGGTGGTGTGCTGACCGGCCCGGCGGTGGTGCTGACCAATACATCGGGCAATTCCACAGCACCCACGGCCAACACGGCCGGCTATGACGGGACAAACGCCCTGCTGGCGGGAACCGATGGGCTGCTGGCCCCCGGCGACAGCTATGCGGTGAGCTTTACGGTGCGGGTTGATCCAAATGCGGCCGGCGCCCCGGCGAGCATTGCGAACACGGCCACGGCCAGCGGGGATGACCCGACCGGGACGACTGTGTCTGATGCCTCCGACACGGACACCCAGCCTGACGGGACCCCGGATACCGATCCCAACACCCCTGACGAGCCCACAGGTGTGCCCACCGTGGTCACCCCCCCAACCCTGGCGGGCGGGCTGAATGTGGGCAAATCCTTTGCCACGCCTGTGGCGAATGCGGATGGGACCTTTGATGTGGCCTATACGGTGACAGTGCTGAACTCGGGCGCTGTGAACCTGGACGGGCTGGGCCTTGTGGATGATCTTGGCACGCAGTTCGGGTCGGCCTTTACGGCCTCGACCGCGGCGACCACAACGGGTGGTGTGCTGACCGGCCCGGCGGTGGTGCTGACCAATACATCGGGCAATTCCACAGCACCCACGGCCAACACGGCCGGCTATGACGGGACAAACGCCCTGCTGGCGGGAACCGATGGGCTGCTGGCCCCCGGCGACAGCTATGCGGTGAGCTTTACGGTGCGGGTTGATCCAAATGCGGCCGGCGCCCCGGCGAGCATTGCGAACACGGCCACGGCCAGCGGGGATGACCCGACCGGGACGACTGTGTCTGACGCCTCCGACACGGACACCCAGCCTGACGGGACCCCGGATACCGATCCCAACACCCCTGACGAGCCCACAGGTGTGCCCACCGTGGTCACCCCCCCAACCCTGGCGGGCGGGCTGAATGTGGGCAAATCCTTTGCCACGCCTGTGGCGAATGCGGATGGGACCTTTGATGTGGCCTATACGGTGACAGTGCTGAACTCGGGCGCTGTGAACCTGGACGGGCTGGGCCTTGTGGATGATCTTGGCACGCAGTTCGGGTCGGCCTTTACGGCCTCGACCGCGGCGACCACAACGGGTGGTGTGCTGACCGGCCCGGCGGTGGTGCTGACCAATACATCGGGCAATTCCACAGCACCCACGGCCAACACGGCCGGCTATGACGGGACAAACGCCCTGCTGGCGGGAACCGATGGGCTGCTGGCCCCCGGCGACAGCTATGCGGTGAGCTTTACGGTGCGGGTTGATCCAAATGCGGCCGGCGCCCCGGCGAGCATTGCGAACACGGCCACGGCCAGCGGGGATGACCCGACCGGGACGACTGTGTCTGATGCCTCCGACACGGACACCCAGCCTGACGGGACCCCGGATACCGATCCCAACACCCCTGACGAGCCCACAGGTGTGCCCACCGTGGTCACCCCCCCAACCCTGGCGGGCGGGCTGAATGTGGGCAAATCCTTTGCCACGCCTGTGGCGAATGCGGATGGGACCTTTGATGTGGCCTATACGGTGACAGTGCTGAACTCGGGCGCTGTGAACCTGGACGGGCTGGGCCTTGTGGATGATCTTGGCACGCAGTTCGGGTCGGCCTTTACGGCCTCGACCGCGGCGACCACAACGGGTGGTGTGCTGACCGGCCCGGCGGTGGTGCTGACCAATACATCGGGCAATTCCACAGCACCCACGGCCAACACGGCCGGCTATGACGGGACAAACGCCCTGCTGGCGGGAACCGATGGGCTGCTGGCCCCCGGCGACAGCTATGCGGTGAGCTTTACGGTGCGGGTTGATCCAAATGCGGCCGGCGCCCCGGCGAGCATTGCGAACACGGCCACGGCCAGCGGGGATGACCCGACCGGGACGACTGTGTCTGATGCCTCCGACACGGACACCCAGCCTGACGGGACCCCGGATACCGATCCCAACACCCCTGACGAGCCCACAGGTGTGCCCACCGTGGTCACCCCCCCAACCCTGGCGGGCGGGCTGAATGTGGGCAAATCCTTTGCCACGCCTGTGGCGAATGCGGATGGGACCTTTGATGTGGCCTATACGGTGACAGTGCTGAACTCGGGCGCTGTGAACCTGGACGGGCTGGGCCTTGTGGATGATCTTGGCACGCAGTTCGGGTCGGCCTTTACGGCCTCGACCGCGGCGACCACAACGGGTGGTGTGCTGACCGGCCCGGCGGTGGTGCTGACCAATACATCGGGCAATTCCACAGCACCCACGGCCAACACGGCCGGCTATGACGGGACAAACGCCCTGCTGGCGGGAACCGATGGGCTGCTGGCCCCCGGCGACAGCTATGCGGTGAGCTTTACGGTGCGGGTTGATCCAAATGCGGCCGGCGCCCCGGCGAGCATTGCGAACACGGCCACGGCCAGCGGGGATGACCCGACCGGGACGACTGTGTCTGACGCCTCCGACACGGACACCCAGCCTGACGGGACCCCGGATACCGATCCCAACACCCCTGACGAGCCCACAGGTGTGCCCACCGTGGTCACCCCCCCAACCCTGGCGGGCGGGCTGAATGTGGGCAAATCCTTTGCCACGCCTGTGGCGAATGCGGATGGGACCTTTGATGTGGCCTATACGGTGACAGTGCTGAACTCGGGCGCTGTGAACCTGGACGGGCTGGGCCTTGTGGATGATCTTGGCACGCAGTTCGGGTCGGCCTTTACGGCCTCGACCGCGGCGACCACAACGGGTGGTGTGCTGACCGGCCCGGCGGTGGTGCTGACCAATACATCGGGCAATTCCACAGCACCCACGGCCAACACGGCCGGCTATGACGGGACAAACGCCCTGCTGGCGGGAACCGATGGGCTGCTGGCCCCCGGCGACAGCTATGCGGTGAGCTTTACGGTGCGGGTTGATCCAAATGCGGCCGGCGCCCCGGCGAGCATTGCGAACACGGCCACGGCCAGCGGGGATGACCCGACCGGGACGACTGTGTCTGATGCCTCCGACACGGACACCCAGCCTGACGGGACCCCGGATACCGATCCCAACACCCCTGACGAGCCCACAGGTGTGCCCACCGTGGTCACCCCCCCAACCCTGGCGGGCGGGCTGAATGTGGGCAAATCCTTTGCCACGCCTGTGGCGAATGCGGATGGGACCTTTGATGTGGCCTATACGGTGACAGTGCTGAACTCGGGCGCTGTGAACCTGGACGGGCTGGGCCTTGTGGATGATCTTGGCACGCAGTTCGGGTCGGCCTTTACGGCCTCGACCGCGGCGACCACAACGGGTGGTGTGCTGACCGGCCCGGCGGTGGTGCTGACCAATACATCGGGCAATTCCACAGCACCCACGGCCAACACGGCCGGCTATGACGGGACAAACGCCCTGCTGGCGGGAACCGATGGGCTGCTGGCCCCCGGCGACAGCTATGCGGTGAGCTTTACGGTGCGGGTTGATCCAAATGCGGCCGGCGCCCCGGCGAGCATTGCGAACACGGCCACGGCCAGCGGGGATGACCCGACCGGGACGACTGTGTCTGACGCCTCCGACACGGACACCCAGCCTGACGGGACCCCGGATACCGATCCCAACACCCCTGACGAGCCCACAGGTGTGCCCACCGTGGTCACCCCCCCAACCCTGGCGGGCGGGCTGAATGTGGGCAAATCCTTTGCCACACCAGTGGCGAATGCGGATGGGACCTTTGATGTGGCCTATACGGTGACAGTGCTGAACTCGGGCGCTGTGAACCTGGATGGGCTGAGCCTTGTGGATGATCTTGGCACGCAGTTCGGGTCGGCCTTTACGGCCTCAACCGCGGCGACCACAACGGGTGGTGTGCTGACCGGCCCGGCGGTGGTGCTGACCAATACATCGGGCAATTCCACAGCACCCACGGCCAACACGGCCGGCTATGACGGGACAAACGCCCTGCTGGCGGGAACCGATGGGCTGCTGGCCCCCGGCGACAGCTATGCGGTGAGCTTTACGGTGCGGGTTGATCCAAATGCGGCCGGCGCCCCGGCGAGCATTGCGAACACGGCCACGGCCAGCGGGGATGACCCGACCGGGACGACTGTGTCTGATGCCTCCGACACGGACACCCAGCCTGACGGGACCCCGGATACCGATCCCAACACCCCTGACGAGCCCACAGGTGTGCCCACCGTGGTCACCCCCCCAACCCTTGATAGCGGCATCGCGATTGTGAAGTCTGCTGCCGCTGTTTTGTCTGATCCGCCTGCGGTGGACGATGTGGTGACCTATACATATGAGGTCACAAATACCGGCGACACGGTTCTGTACAATGTGAGTGTCAGCGAAACCACTGCCAGCTTTACCGGGACCGGTACGCCGCCCGCGCCTGGCTATGACAGCGGCGGCACGGATGAGGATGGCGGTGCCGGGACGCTTGATCTTTTGCCCGGTGCGTCGATGACCTTTACTGCAGAATACGAGCTGACCAGTGATGATCTGGCCGC
This sequence comes from Yoonia sp. SS1-5, assembly GCF_038443705.2. Classification (NCBI taxonomy): domain Bacteria; kingdom Pseudomonadati; phylum Pseudomonadota; class Alphaproteobacteria; order Rhodobacterales; family Paracoccaceae; genus Yoonia; species Yoonia rhodophyticola. The sequence goes on from NZ_CP151767.2 coordinate 3,161,099, forward strand.
AGGTGGTCTTGAGAACTCTGCCGCCGCAGAAGGCGCAGACCCTGCCGGTGATCCGGTCACTGATACGTCTGACGCAGGGACAGATCAGGACGGGGCGCCGATTGCGACGCCTGAGACGACGGAAACCCCTGATCTTGATGGCGACACGGATGCTGATCCCACCAATGATCCGACGGTTTTGCTGATCCGGTCGCCGCCGGTTGCAAATGACGATAGCGAAGGTGGCTTTACGCCCGGTGCGCCTGCAACGCTGACCGATGCGCTGACGGCAAATGACACGGATGTCGACGGCACGGTGCAGGCTGACCGCGTGAGCTTTGTTGTGCCTGCGGGCGCAACTGGCGGTACGCCGGATGTCGATGGTGACATCACCTCGGTCACTGTGCCGGATGAGGGGACCTGGACCGTGGATGACAGCGGTTTTGTAACCTTCACGCCGCTGCCGGGCTTTGAGGATGACCCGACCGACATCACCTATACCGTCGCCGATGATGACGGGCTGGTATCCGACCCTGCCACGATCGCGATTGACCACGATCAGTTGCCATCACTGTCGGTTGAGAAGACGGCAGACCTGACGGCGCTGCAAACGCCGCCGCAGGCAGGGGACGAGATCACCTATACCTATGTGGTGACCAATGATGGCAACGTCACATTGTTTGATGTGACCGTGGATGAGGTGACCTTTACCGGCACCAACGCCGCGCCGGCCCCGGGGGACGAGTCCGTCACGACGAACACGTCCGGCGACAGTGCTGATGCGGCGGTTGATGTCAGCATCGACACGTTGGGCATTGCCGATACGGCGACATTTACGGCGGTCTATGCCTTGTCGCAGGCCGATATTGATGCAGGCGAGATCACCAACCAGGCAGAAGCGACCGGCGACAACGTGACCGGCACGCCTGTGACGGACCTGTCCGATGATCCAACCGATCCAACAGACACACCGGATGATGGTGACCCGGCTGACCCAACCGTCAGCACATTGGATCAGACAGGTGGTATCGCGCTGATCAAGAACGTCCTGACCGTTCCGGATACGAATGGTGATGGCCTGTTTGGCGGTGAAGACGATGTGATTGTCTTTGGCTTTACGGTGATCAACACCGGCAACGTGACGTTGAGCGATATCACAGTGGATGATCCGCTGCTTGATGCTGTGACCGGTGGCCCGATCACGCTGGCCCCCGGCGCGGCGGATGACAGCACATTCCGCGGTGAATATACCGTATTGGATGCGGATATTACCCGCGGATATTTCCAGAACACTGCGACGGTTGATAGTGACGACCCTGACGGGAACGCGGTGACGGATGTCTCGGACACCGGGACTGACCCTGATGGCGACACGATCCTTGATCCTGAAATGGTCGAAAGCCCGGATGGGACCGGTGCCACTGATACCGATCCAACAAATGATCCGACCGTGATCAGCATCCCTGCGAACCCAGAACCGGAACTGTCGGTCACCAAATCCATTGCGGGTGTGACGGATGTGAATGCCAACGGCATCACGGATGCGGGCGACACGATTGACTACGTGTTTACCGTCACCAATACCGGTAACCTGCGGCTGGCCGATGTCACCATTGATGATCCATTGGTTGATGTCCCCGGCAGCATTGATTTCCTTGAAATCCTCGAGGTCAATTCCGTTGATCTGACCGGGACTTACGAGATCCTGCCATCAAACGTCACGGCCGGTTTCGTTGAAAATACGGCCGAAGCGACCGGTCTTGCCGTCAACAGCGCTGGCGATCCGATCACGGATGGCGGCGTGCAGTTGAGCGCGACTGACACCTCTGACAGCGGCACCGAACCTCGGCTCGACGCGGCCGGTGATCCGATCCCGGTCGCGGCACCCGAGGTGACCGAAACCCCGGATGGGGCAGGGGCCACAGACGGCGACCCACGCAATGACCCGACGGTTCTGCGTATTCCTTCGCCGGGCCTGACGCTTGAAAAGTCGGTGCTGATCGTCAATGACAGCAATGGTGATGGCCTGTTTGGCGGCACGGATGACGAGATCGTCTTTACATTCACAGTCACGAATACAGGCGACACCGATCTGGTTGGTGTGACCATTGATGACCCGATTGTTTCGGTCAGTGGCGGCCCGATTGATCTGGCCATTGGCGAGACGGATGACAGCACGTTTACGGCGACTTACACAGTGCTGCCTGCCGACACGACGCGCACCTATGTCCAGAACACCGCCACGGCCGAGGCAACATCTGTTGATGAGACCGGCACGCCATTCTTTGGACCTGATGGGGACCCTGTTGAGGTCACCGATATTTCGGATAGCGGAACCGATGCAGACGGGACGGGCATTGCCGATCCGGCAGGCACGGAAACGCCTGACGGTGCGGGAAATACGGACACTGATCCAACCAATGACCCAACGGTCGTCTCTATCCCGCTGAACCCCGAGGCTGGCATCCGCTTGGTAAAATCCGCGACAGGGGTCGCCGATACCAATGGTGACGGCGTGGTTGGTGCCTTTGAGGATTTGATCACATACAGCTTTGATGTGACCAATACCGGTAACCTGCCATTGGGCGATGTGGTGGTGAATGACGATGCCCTGGGCGGGGTCATTGCGACAATTCCACGTATCGACGTGGCAGAGACGGTCACCGTCACGTTTGGCTACGAAATCAGCGATGATGATTTCTTTGCCGGCGAGATCGTGAATACGGCGACGGCGACGGGTGGTCTGATCAATGATACGGGGGATGAGGTCCGCGATCCGGTGACCGGTGATCAAATCACGGCCACTGATGTTTCGGACACGGGCACAAACCGCGATCTGACCACTGTCGGCACGCCAGAGACGACCGAGACACCTGATGCCGATGGCAGTACGGACGGCGATCCGACCAATGATCCGACCGTCACTGATCTGCCGCTGACGCCGTCGGGCGCGTCGATCAGCGGTGTCTTCTTTATCGACAACAACCGCGATGACGATTTTGACGGCGGCACGGATGAGGTGCAGGAAGGCGTTGTCGTCACCTTGCGCGATGACGAGGGCCGGATCGTTGGGACCACAACGACAGGTCCTGACGGGTCCTATTCGCTATCCGGTTTCCCGGTCGGGGATGACTATGTGCTGACCTTCACCGCATCTGCCGGCGGCCTGATCCTGGACGAGATTACCGGACTTGATTTCGATCTGGACACGATCCTGACCGATCAGAACGGGTGGATTGACCCAACCGGTACCTCCGATCTGATCCTGGTCAAAGAGACGGCCAGCAGCACGGTTATTCTGGGCGAAAACGTTCTTTATACCATCACGGTTACAAATACTGGCACAGGCCCTGCCTCTGCGGTTGATGTGACCGATACGCTGCCCGCAGGGATGCTGTATGTGGATGGAAGTGCGACGATTGATGATGTGCCGGCGACGCCGGTTGTCACCGGACGGACGCAGACCTTTGAGGATGTGTTTGTCGCAGCGGGTGCATCCGTAACTATCGCCTTGCAGGCCACGGTTTTGCCCAATGCGCCGTTTGGTGATCTGACGAATACCGCGTCGGTTATTGATCCGGTGACGGGAACGCGACTGGCACGGGATACGGCGACAGTCTCGCGCCCACCCGAGGCGGTGTTTGATTGCGCTGTCGTGATCGGCAAGGTCTTTGATGACCGGAACTTCAATGGCTATCAGGATGGTGCACCGGATCTACGGTCGCAGATTACCAATCAGGATATCTTTACGGGCAAGTTCGGCATCAGCCCACAGGCGTCCGAGCCTAAGGGTGAGCCGGGCCTGCCAAATGTGCGCCTTGTGACGCCAACAGGGACCGTGATCACGACCGATGCGTTCGGCCGCTATTCGGTGCCATGTGCGGAACTGCCGGGGCCGACGGGGACCAACTTTACCCTCAAGCTGGATCCACGGTCATTGCCAACGGGCTATCGCATCACAACGGAAAACCCACGCACGATGCGTTTGACCGCCGGTATCATGACCGAAATGAACTTTGGCGCGGCTTTGGGGCAGGTGCTGGATGTGGATCTGACCGCCGCAGCGTTTGACGGTACCACACCTGTTGACCGGCTTGATCAAGGCCTGACACAGCTGTTGCGTCAGGTCGCTGATACCCCATCGGTGGTGCGGATCAGCTACTTTACCAATGGCGAAACAGCGGATGTGGCACGGGCAAGGGTCGCAGCGGTCGAAGAGCTGATCGAAGATCGCTGGGACGGCATTGGTCGCTATCAGCTGATCGTTGAAACGACGATCAAGCAGTTGCAGTAAGGAATTCGACAGATGACAAAAACAGCTTTCAACAAAAGCCAAGTCTCTCGTTTGGCCCTTATTGCGGTCCTGGCGGCCGGGTGGGCAGACGCGCAATCCAATGTCGATGGCGGCGGGATCAATCCTGCCCCCATTCTGCCCAATACCGAGCAGGAGACAGGGCCGGTCGACAATTCCGCCGGTTTTGTTCTGTCGCTGGATGGTGTGCCGGTGGACGCAGATCCGCAGATTGAGGATCGCGTGCGCCAGACCGATGTTGCATTGGCGCAGGCCGATGTGCGGGTCCAGCTGAATACGCTTGATCCGACACCCCGTCTGGATGTCGAGGTGGCGGGCCCACCCAAGGCCTATGGGCCCGGCGACCAGGTGACGCTGATTTCCGAAAGCAACTATCCGGCCTTTATCGACCGGGCCGAGATGCGTCTGATCGACCGCGCGGCCCCGGGTGGGGCGCGGCTGGTTGCAACAGTGCCGGCCCCGGTGAATGGTCGGGTGTCATTGGTCCTGCCTGAAGGCCGTGATCTGGTTGTGGTTCACCGGGTCTACGACGCACGCGGCCGGTATGACGAAACCCAGGCCTTGCCACTGACCCGCCCCGTTGATCGGGCGCAGCGCGATGATGTAGAGGAAGGCACAGATTTCGGCGCCCGCCGTGGCATCCGTGTCAATGGTGGTACGGTCACCGTGTCGGCCAGCAATGTGGCACCCGGGGCGGTTCTGCAAACCATGGGCGAAACGGTCCGTCCGGACCCGAACGGAAACCTCGTTCTTGAACGTATTCTGCCGCGCGGCGACTACGAGATTGATGTTGCCGTGCACGGCGGCGGTCAGAACCTCGGGCTTAGCCGCCCTGTCGAAATCCCCGGCGGCGAATGGTTCTATGTTGCTGTCGCGGATCTGACCTTTGGGCGGTATTCCGATGGGCAAACCGGTGAGACCTACACATCATCCACTGGTCGCTTGCAGTATTTCGTTGAAGGCGAAACCAATGGCGGCGTGCGCATCACCTCTTCGCTTGATACAGGCGAGGAAGAACTGGACGAGATCTTCAGGCGTCTGGATGACAAAGATCCGCGCGGCATTATTGAACGCATGGACCCCGAGGATGGCTACATCACCTATGGTGACGACAGCAAAACCGAGGATCTGACCCCGACAAGCGGCAAATTCTATTTGCGGGTCGAGCAGGATAACAGCTTTGTTGTCTGGGGGGATTACAAGTCCACACTGGATGGCAATGGGTTCCTGCGCAATGAACGCAGCCTTTATGGTCTGCAGGGCCACTACGAGACACAATCGACCACATCACGCGGTGATGCACGGGTCACCGTGGATGCCTATGCCGCCCAGCCCGATCAACTGGTCGGGCGCGACGTGTTCCGTGGCACCGGTGGATCGGTCTATTTCCTGCGCGAACAGGATATTTCGGTTGATACCCAGACCGTCACGGTCGAATTGCGGGACAGTGCCACAAACCGTGTTGTGGACCGCGTCACCCTTGTCGAGGGCCGCGACTACCAGATCAATGCGATCCAGGGGATTATCACGCTCAGTCAGCCATTGACCGATGCGCTTGACCGGCGGCTTATTTCGACCAACGCGTCGGGCGACGAGACCGTCAATCTGATCGTCCAGTATGAATTCACCCCCACAACCTCTGACGTGGATGGTTTCAGCTTTGGGGGCCGGGCGGAAAGCTGGGCAACCGATGATCTGCGCATTGGCGTGACCGCGATGGAAGACGAAACCGGCGTATCCACCCAGCGCAGCGCGGGCGTCGATCTGCGGTATCAGATGGGCGATAACAGCTTTGTGCAGCTGGACTATGCCGAAAGCGAAGGACCGGGTTTTGAAACGTCGCTATCGGATGATGGTGGCTTGGTCTTCGCGACAAATACCGGCGTTGATGGCACAGGCACCGCCGCCAAGATCGAGGCACAGCTTGACCTTGCTGATTTTGGCAGCAGCCGCAGTGGCGTTGTCGGCGGCTATTTCGAGGACCGGACCGAAGGGTTCTCGACCCTCGATCACACCGTTACCGCAGATACCGGTGACGAGCGGCTTTATGGTGTCTTTGCGAATGTCGAAAAGACCGACGATGCCTTTGGTTATCGGGTCTACGCCGATATCTACGAAAATGCCGTCGGCGATGAACGCACAGAGGTTGGCGCAGAGCTGTCTGGCGATATCTCGCCGCGTTTGTCCTATGATCTTGGGATCGAAAATCTGGACGAGCGTGAAGATGGCGTTGATGGCAACCGCACGGATGTCGCCGCACGCCTGACCTACGCGGTTCGCGATGACCTTGATGTCTATATCTTTGGGCAGGGCGCTGTCGCGTCCGAAGGGCTGACCGACAATGATCGCGTTGGTCTGGGTGTCAATGGCGCATTCGGCAATGGCTGGAAGGTGGGCGCAGAAGTGTCCGACGGCACCGGGGGGCTTGGCGCCCGCGTGCTGGCAACCCAAACCCGATCCGACAACAGCACGGCCTATTTTGGTTACGAGCTTGACCCCGGTCGCGCCCTTGATGCAGGTGTCGCCGCCGCGGATAATGGCGGGAAATATGTCCTGGGGGGCACGCGCCAGATCAGTGATCAGGTGTCGATGTTCGGCGAAAACACCTATGATATCTTTGGCACCTCGCAAGAGTTGATCGGCGCCTACGGTGTCACTTATTCGCCAACCGATTTCCTGTCCTACACGGTCACGATGGATGTCGGACAGCTCAGGGATGATGCGGATGGCGATATTGATCGCCGCGCGCTTAGCTTTGGCGTCCGCTACGAAGATGAAAGCCTGCGGGCCGCCGGTCGCATCGAAGTCCGTAATGACGATTTCGAAGACCCGGACCGGCAAGACACAAACGCATTCTTCGTTGTGGCCAAGACCGATTATCGTCTGTCAGATGATGCGCGCCTGTTGTTCAAGGCCGACTACGCCCGAACAGAAGCCAATGGCGCCTCGTTCCAGGACGGCACCCTGGTGGATGCAAGCCTGGGCTATGCCTATCGGCCCGTGGATAACGAGCGCCTGAACGTACTGGCCCGTTATCGTTATTTCTATGACGATGTGGGGCAGGAAGTTGACGGCGTGTCCAGCGCGGGGCCGGTGCAAGAGTCCCACGTGCTAAGCGTCGATGGCAGCTATGATCTTAACCAGCAATGGACCCTTGGCGGCAAATTTGGTGGTCGCTGGACAGACAGTGCCGCAACCGCCGGTGCCGAACTGGCCAGCAATGATGCTGTGCTTGCGGTGGCCAATGCCCGCTATCATGCGCTGAACAAATGGGACATCCTGGTCGAGGCCCGCCATCTGGAATTGATTGACGCAGAAGCCTCTGAAACCGGTTTTCTGGGGGCGGTGTACCGGCAGGTTGGCGACAATGCGCAAGTCGGCGTCGGATATAATTTTGGCCGGATTTCAAGCGATCTGACCGATCTGACATTCGACGATCAAGGTCTGTTCCTGAACATCGTGGCCGCGTACTGACCCATTGCGGGTCTATGGCGCGTCCACAAGATGGCATCGTACCCAGTGGTCGGGCGTGATCTCGCGTAGTGCGGGCATTTGCGCCCGGCATTGATCGGTGGCCATCGGGCAGCGGGATGCAAAGCGGCACCCAACGGGCAGGTTCAACGGGCTGGGCGGATCAACCGGGGCGATGCTGGTGGTTGGGGCTCTGCGGCGGCCTGTCGAAAGCTTTGGCACTGCCGACATCAGCGCCGCAGTATAGGGGTGCAACGGGGCGTCAAACAGCACGTCACGTGATGATTTTTCGACAATTTGCCCCAGATACATGACCGCAACATCGTCGGACATGTGCCGGACCACAGTCAGATCATGCGAAATGAACAGATAGGTAATGGCGTAGTCCCGCTTGAGCCGCTGCAGCAAGTTCAGGATTTGTGCCTGAATGGCGACATCAAGTGCCGAGACCGCTTCGTCACAGACAATCAGGTCAGGGTCCGGGGCAAGCGCGCGCGCAATATTGATCCGCTGACGCTGCCCGCCCGAGAACTGGTGGGGAAACAGCGATTGCTGGTCCTTGCGCAGCCCGACCAGTTCAAAAAGCGCGTTCACGCGAGCCTGTCGGGATGCCTCATCCCCGATATTCATCACATCAAGCGGGCTGCGCACGATACTGCCCGCCCGCTCGCGCGGGTTCAGGGATGAATAAGGATCCTGAAAGACATATTGCAGATGTCGGCGGGCCTGCTGCAACCCGCGTCCCGTCAAGGTGTCGATGCGCTGGCCGTTCAGGCGAACCTCGCCGGATGCGGGGTCAACCAGGCGCATGATGGCGCGCGCAACGGTGGTTTTGCCAGACCCGGATTCGCCAACCAGGCCAAGGGTTCGCCCTTTTTTCAGGGTCAGGCTGACATCATCGACGGCCTGCACGACCTTGCGTGGCTGCATAAAGCCCGCGCGCGGCCCGGGATAGGTGACCGACAGGTTCTTCAGCTCTAGCGCGGTATCGGTCATGTGGCGCCCCCTTCAGGATACCAGCAGGCAACGGTATGGTTGCCATTGACCGATTGTGTTGCGGGCATTTGGTCAAAACACTGGTCTTGCGCCTTTGGGCAGCGATCCGCGAATGGGCAGCCCGGCAACTGATCCCAGACAGACCGCACGACGCCCTCGATTTCGGGCAGATCGGCATCAGCGGCCAATGCGCTGTCCAGCGAGGGCATGCAGGCCATCAAACCCACCGTGTAAGGGTGCAAGGGGGCATTCAGGACATCAGTGGTCAACCCGGTTTCAACGACCCGGCCACCATACATGACCGCCACCCTGTCCGTCATTTCCGAGATCACGCCCATATCATGGGTGATCAGGATCATCCCCATGCCGCGACTTTGCTGGATTTCGTTCAACAGATCGAAAATCTGCGCCTGCACGGTCACATCAAGCGCGGTTGTGGGTTCATCGGCAATCAAAAGGCTGGGGTCGCAGGCGATGGCCATCGCGATCATGACACGTTGGCGCATACCGCCCGACAGCTCGTGCGGGTAGGCATCCACCCGTCGTTCCGGGGATGGAATGCCCACCTGCGTCAACAGGGCAATCGCCTTGTTGCGGGCTTCGGTCTGCGACACATCCTTGTGCCTGCGCAGCCCTTCGACGATCTGGTCGCCGATCCGCAGGACCGGGTTCAGGCTTGTCATGGGCTCTTGAAACACCATGGCGATCTGATTGCCGCGAATGTCCCGGATGTCCGCCGCCGCCGGATCAAGCAGATCAACCCCGTTGAACATCACCCGACCGGCCGCGATATTGCCCGGCGGTGTCGGGATCAGTTGCAGGATGGTCAGCGCGGTCATGCTTTTTCCGCTGCCGGATTCCCCGACAATGCCGAGGGTTTCGCCCTGGTTCACTTCCAGGCTGACTTTCTTGAGAACGAAAGCCTCGCCCGCCGGGCTGGCAAAGGAGACATCAATGCCCTCGACCGCGATCAATGGGGTTTCCGACATCAGCGACGTTCCCGCAATTTGGGGTTAAGCGCGTCATTCAGGCCATCACCGATCATGCTGATGGACAGCACCGTCAGCACGATCATGATGCCCGGGAATGTGACCGCCCACCAGTTTGACAGCATGGATGTCTTGCCATCCCCGATCATCAGCCCCCAGCTTGTTCTATTGGGGTCGCCAAGGCCAAGAAAGGACAACGCCGCCTCAAATAGAATGGCCAGACCGATGGCCAGTGTGGCGGACACGACCAAAGGGGGCAGGGCATTCGGCAAAATGACCCGCCAGATGATCCGGCCTGATCCGGACCCGATCACGCGTTCTGCATCCACGTAGTCAAGTTTGCGGATCTTCAGGAATTCGGCCCGGGTCAGTCGCGCGGTTGCGGGCCAGATCACCACCCCGATCGAAATCGTGATTGTCGTCAGGGATGGCGCAAACAAGGCCGCAATCACCATTGCAAACAGCAACGCGGGCAGGACCTGAAAAAACTCGGTAAAGCGCATCAGCAGCTCGTCAACCAATCCGCCGAAATATCCCGCCAAAGACCCGATGGTCACCCCGATGCAAATCGAAATCAGCGCGGCAGTCGCCCCCACGGTCAGTGTCGCACTGCCGCCATAGACCAACCTGATAAAGATATCGCGGCCAACGGCATCGGTCCCCAACAGCGGGCCGCCTGCACCCGGTGGGACGGACCGCCGCGCGACAATCTCAAAAGGGTCAGCCACAAATATCATCGGGCCGAAGATGGCAAAGGCGATAATCAGTATCAGCAGGCCCAGCCCGGTCATGCCGACCCAGCTGCGCATGAAAATTTCAGCTGTTTCCTGAAGTGGCGAAACGGCTTTGACCGGTTTTGTGTGTGCTTGATTGCTCATGCGGCTTTGATCCTTGGATCGGCTGCGCGGTAGACAAGTTCTGTCAGCTGATTGACCACGACGACAAGCACTGCTGAAAATAGCAGGATTCCAAGCAGCGTCGGGTGATCGCGGCGCAGGACAGAGTCGAACGCCAATCGTCCCAAGCCCGGCCAGTTGAAGACCGTCTCAATCACGATAGCGCCCGCAAAAAGGGTGCCAAATTGCAGGCCGATCATGGTGATCAGCGGCAAAATCGCGTTGCGTAACCCGTGGCGGAAAAAGACCCGGCGTTCGGACAGGCCCTTGGCACGGGCGGTGCGGACATAGTCCGACCCCAACACATCCAGCATCGCGGCCCGGGTCAGGCGGCTGAACTCTGCCATTTGTGCAAAGGCCAGCGTGAGCGCCGGCAATATCAGGTGGTAGGCCACGTCGATGACATTCGCCAGCCCGGTTTTGGGAACCCCAACCGATCGCATTCCGCCTATGGGCAGGATCGGGAACACTGACGCAAACAGGATCACCAACAGCATGCCGGTCCAGAAAATCGGCGTGGAATAACCCAGAACGGCCGCGGCGGTGATGAACTGCGATAGCGGCCCTTTCGGGTTATGAGAGGCCAGCACCCCAAGGATCGTCCCGATGGTGATCGAAAAGAGCAGCGACGTCAGAAGCAGGATCAACGTGGCCGGCATGCGGCCAAGGATCAGTTCGGATACATCGCGGTTGAAATGATAGGAAAACCCCATATCCCCGCGCACAAGATTGCCCACATAGACGGCCAGTTGTTCAAGAAGCGGCTTATCAAGCCCGTAGCGCTGTGTGATCTGTTCGCGAATTTCCGGCGTTATCGCGCCATAAACACCTGACAGCGCATCGACCGGATCACCCGGTGCCAGTTGCAGCAGGAAGAAATTCATCACGACAACCAGCAAGACCAGCGTGATGCCATACGCGACGCGTTTGAGGATGTTGGCAAGAATTTGCATTCGCACGGGCTCGTTTCAGGGCTGGGTGAGTGGATGATGGTGCAACCGGGCCGGTTTCGGCAACGTTTGTTGATAAAATTTGCCCCCCGCCGGACCAATGTGCCAGCGAGGGGCGGGAGAGACCCTTGTCGTTGCTATTCGCTCAACCACACGTCGAGGAATGGATACGCACCGCCCCAGACAGATGCCGGGAAGCCCTGCACATCCTTGGAATAGGCCATGTAGACCGCGGTTTCCGTCAGAAAGACCATGGGCACATCGCGTGTCACGATCTCTTGGAAATCGGCATAGAGCGCGTTGCGCTTGTCTTCGTCGATTTCAACGGCTGCCGCATTCAGAAGCGCATCAACTTCGGGGTTCTGATACTGCGTCGTATTTGTGAACGGCGCAGACCGGATATTGTCGGACAGGAATGTCCGGTGGTTCCCGATAATGGGATCACCCCAGCTATAGACGCCATCGGTCGACATCTCGAACGTCTTGTCAGACATCGTCTTGGCCCAGGTGGCATAGTCAGGCGAAACGACGATATCGACCTCGATCCCGATCTTTTTCAGCGCAGGTTTGACGTATTCGGCGATACTGCGGCCCGAGTCAGGAAGACCGGGCAGATAGTCGATAGTGGTGCGAAAGCGCACCCCGTCATCGCCGCGCGGGTATCCGGCCTCGTCCAGCAGGGCCTCGGCCTTTTCAAGATCGAACTCATATGTCACCCACCGGTCCGGCGCGGATGAGGAAAAGCCACTGTGGATCGGGCCACCAACCTGCGACAGGCCTTCGTGCAGCACGTCAACGATGAAGTTGGTATCAATGGCGTGCGCAATCGCCTGACGGACACGCAGATCGTTATAGGGCTCGATGGCATTGTTCATCGTGATCCAGTCCAGCGGGCCAAGTGCCTTCAGGCCGTCGCGATCAATTTCCATCGCGTCGCTGGCATCGGCACGGGCGATCATGTCGACAGAGCTAAGCTCTGGAATGATATGGATCGTCCCGTTTTCGACCCCCAGAATGGCCGTCTGCGGATCCGCATCAACTGTCACGATGATGTTGTCGAGCAAGGGACGCCCTTCGATGAAGAAATCGTCAAACCGCTCGAGCACGAACTGCACATCCGTCTCGACCGCGCCAAGCTTGAACGGGCCAGAGCCGACGACGTTTTCGTTGATGCGCGAGTGTTCGCGGATCGGCGTTCCATCGTCATAGATGTGGGCAGGCATGATTGGCATAAAGGGCGGACCAAGCGCCATCATCAATGCGGGGTGCGGTCCGCTCATGCGGATGATGGCGGTGTAGTCATCGGGCGTATCCACACTGGTTACCGGGCCCAGCATGGCGCTGAACGGGTGGTTGTCGCGCACAAGCATCACCGAAAAGGCGACGTCTTTTGATGTCAGCGGCTCACCATCGTGAAATGTTGCATTCTGCACAAGGTTCAGTGTCAGCGACAGCCCGTCGTCTGACAGCTCCCAGCTTTCAGCAAGGTAGGGCTGCGGGTTCCCGTCGGAATCCGTCATGACCGGGCTGGCAAAAAACTGTGCGCCCGGGATCATGTGATTGCCGCCAGAGGCCATCGCGTTGATGAAATGCGCGGGGAAGGCAACCAGGCTCATCACCAGATCTCCGCCGGGCTTGGGCTCCTGCGCCACGGCAGACGTCGCAATCAACGCGGACGCGGCAACAGCCAGCAAGGTCTTGAATGGTCTTTTCATCGCAATCTCCTCTGTTTTCCGGGTAATTTTCTTATGTATTTCAGTTGACGCTAACTAACATGTCAGTGGCGGTCAACTTTTTTCTCGCATCGGAAATTCTCATATTTCGGTTTGTTTCTACCGACCGTGCTTGTTGTTTTCGCGTGATGGTTGAGAGTCGAAATTTTATTAAACAGCTTATTTTTATAACATAAAGTTCCGGATCGGTTGAATTCTGTCAGACGGATCATTGTTATACGGCAGAGTGTTCAGATTGCAGAATTGACATGTTACATCGCCTGTGGTCTTGTCCAAACGTACCGGGAACGCCGATTTATGCCTGAGCGAGGTCACGTGTGAACAAGAATCTGAAGGTTGACGCCGAGACCACGACGCCCAAGTTGACGGACGCGGCGTATGACGCCTTGGAACATATGATTGTCACCGGTGAACTCGCGCCCGGTCGCTGGGTTTCGGAGGCCGAGTTGATGGCCGCCAGCGGCTTTACCCGCGCCCCCATTCGCGCCGCGATGCAAAAGCTTGCGACACAACAGCTGATCGTGATCTATCCGCGCCGCGGCGCACAAATCTGCCCGCTTGATTTTACCCAGCAATTCCGTGTCCTCGAACTGCGGCGTGAGGTCGAAAGCCTGCTGATCCGCAGCGCGACGCGCCGTGCAACTGATCAGCAGCGTGCCAGATTTGCCGAGATGGCAGAGGTGTTTCGCGCCGCCGCGCTGAACCATGACCAGCAGCAAACAACCGCGTTTGATATCGAGTTCTTCAAATTACTATATGCCGCCGCGGACAATCAGTTTGTCGAGGCTGCGATGCTGTCCATCAAGGGGTTGTCGCGTCGCTTTTGGATCCTGCATCAGGAAAAGTTCGGCGATGGGGCGTATCTTGCGGAATGTTCCGCCGCGATGGCCCAGGCCGTCGCCGATGGTGATCTGGAAGAGGCAGCAAAGACCCATAGCGCCGTGCTGGACTATATCGAACGGTTCACGTTGGAAGTTGTGGGTTACAGCCACAAGAAATAGTCAGCCGACGGCCTGCCTGATCCGGTCCATTTCGGCGCTCATGTCCGCCGGTGCGCCCGTTCCGATCATGACAATCGCCGGCGCCATATCTGCCGGAGCCGCGTCAAAGCTGAAGCGGGCGCCAACGGCCTGAAGCAGCATCATGCGGTCAGTATCGGCATCCACAAAAAATCCCTTGGCCCGGTGAATGAAGGTCGGGGATGACTTAAGCGCCTGGTCCAGTTTGCGCTGTGACACGGCCTGCTGTGGGATCCATGTGACTGTATGCAGCGCGGCGTGATCTGTGTCATCGCCGGTTTGGAATGGTGCCCGAAATACCCCGGTGCTGCCAAAAATCAGATCATTGGGCATGGATCCGTTTGGCGCCTCGATCACACGCACATCCGGGGCGATCCCGCGCAGGAACCCGATCACCGATTGGGCCATGTCCGGGCCAATGAGATCTGTTTTGGTAAGGGCGATGATTTCGGCAGCCGCAATTTGGCTGCGGATCAATTTGCCGACAAATTTATCTTTGGCGCGGGCGCGAATGGTTTCGGCATCAACCACCACGATCAGGGCGTCCAGCGTAAATCCCGGCCAATATCCTGCATGCATGGCAACCCGTTTCGGTTCGGCGACGCCGCTGGCCTCTAGCAGGATATGTTCGGGCGGGTCTGCTCGGGCGGCTTGGTCATCCAATGCAGCACCCAGATCATCCCCGATGGAACAGCAAACACAGCCATTGGTCAGGCTGATCCGGTCATCTTCCTGCGTTGCAATCAGACTGGCGTCGATATTCACAGCACCAAAATCGTTGACCAAGACCGCGACCCGACGCCCCGGATCCCCCGATAAAACCCGGTTGATCATCGTGGTTTTGCCCGCGCCCAGATAGCCGGACAGGATCGTAATGGGGATGCGGCCGATCATTTTTCGATGGGGAATGGCGTGCCTTCGAACACTGTCCCCCAGATCGGGATATCTTTCAGGTCGGCCAATGGGACATCCCATGGGTCCTGTTCCAGCACGGTAAAGTCTGCCTTTTTGCCTGCACGGATTGATCCGATGTCGTCCTCCAGCCCCAGAATATAGGCCGCATCAATGGTGATCGCGCGCATTGCAAAATCCAGCGAGACACATTCAGAGGCGCCCAGAACTGCGCCCGATTCCGCGATACGGTTGGCCGCGACCCAGGCCAGTTTCAGTGGCTGCGGCGGCGATACCAGAAAGTCCGAGTGAAACGAGGTCTTGACCCCCAGCCGTTCCAGCGTACCCATCCGCGACATCTGGCTGGCACGTTCATATCCGATAGAGCCACGCCAATAAGCCTCGCCCAATTCATGCACATAGTAGACCGCGGCCGAAACGATACCCCCAAGGTCCTTGAGCCGCTGAATTTGCTCGGGCGTGGACACGCCCAGATGCTCGATTGTGAAACGGTGGTTAAAGCGCGGATGCTCGGCTTGCAGCGTCTCCAGTGTGCTGATCGCCAATTCCACGCCCATATCGCCGGTACAATGGACGTGAATTTGCTTGCCAGCCTTCCAATAGGTCCGGGCCAGTTCCAAAAACAGCTCGGGCGCCATCATCCATTCACCCTCGTGCCCATCAATATAGCCCGGCTCGCCCAATTGCATTAGCTCGGCGTTGAACCCGCCATCGGCAAAAAGCTTGACTGATTCCGTGAAGTTGAACCGGTCGGTCGAGCGGGCCTGATAGCCGTCGATGCGCGTCAGCTCGTTCGCGGGGTCGCCCGCAAATGTCGACATATCCAGCAACCCGCGTGGGGTGATCGAGCAACGGAACTGGCTGTCTTCGAAATGCTTGACCATGCCGGTCCATTCAAGCGTTTCGTCATATAGCGGAAACGCCATGTCACCCACGGTGACTTCGCCCCCCATATGCATGAGGCGCTTCATCTTCTCCATGCCCCTGTCGAACCATTCCGGCGACATCATGACCCGCTTGAGCGCGTTCAGCGCCAGGAACATCCCGGTTTCCATGAATTGGCCGGTCCTCAGATCAACCTGCTGGTGGCGTTCCAGATCGGCCCGGTCAAATCCCATCCAGTCAATCGCGGCATCGTTACAAATCACCTCGTGAAAGGATCGCTGGCAGATCACGATCGGCCGGGTGGTCGATATCTTGTTGAGCGCGTCGAGATAGACATCACCATGCCAGATCTTGTGAAAGCCCCATGTGATCAGCATCTCATCGGGGTCTTCCATCGCGGCTTCGATCTGGGTGAGGCGCGCGATATAGGCTTCATGCGTTTTGATGGCCGGGGATTTCTTTCCCGGCAGGTCCCATTCCATGGCGGTGATCCACTGGGTGGGCAGCAGCATCGCACCAATTGTCGGATGAAGATGCGGGTCGATGAAGCCGGGCATCAGAACGTGGTCCTTGAACCGGTCATCAATGCGATGGGGATGTGCATCCAGCCACGGCCGCAGACTATCCAGCGTCCCAACCTCAACGATGCGCCCGTCGCGCACCGCAACAGCATTGCCCGTCGGAAAGGACGGGTTCATCGTGCGGATCTGGCGCGCGGTGTAGATGGTGAGTTCGGACATTCGCCTACGTTCCTTTTTTACCGGATGAGAGGAAGCGCAGGCAAACGAAGCAATCAAACGAGCAGCAAAGAGCCTTTCAAATCTCTGGGCTGGAGAATTTGATGCCAAGCCAAACAGCGCCATCTGACCCTAAAATTGCGTCGCCGCGCCGTCAAGCTAACCCAAAGTCCAGTCAATTGCGGCTTATGCTTCCCTGCTGAGGGGCAGATCAACGGGCGGTGTCGCCACCGACAATACGCCTTCGTCCGTGATCCCAAATTGCGGTGCAAAGCCTTTGCAGATTGGACTGCCGCGTTTGCAGGTAATTGTTCAGCGTCGCTTGACGTCGTGTCTGACAGCCTGCGCCATGCGCGCAATCAGGTGACGGCATAGCACTCTGATGACAACCACCACCCTCCGCATTCCAGCCTCGCTGGCATGACACCGGCGGAATATCGCGACCGGTCAAAAGAAGGCCGAAACCTGAACAGAGTTGACCTAAATCAGCGGACACAACGGGCAGCAGGTCAGTGATTGTGCGGAAAGACGCAGATCGAAGTTTTGCACGGGGTCCTGCCCCTTAGCTTGAAAAACTACCGGCAAAGCACAGAGACGCCCAATATTGATGTTTGATCAGTTACCAGATCACCGTCCAGGCCGCAGGCCGTCACCAGCCGTTGCTGATTGATCATTTCCGGACGGCTCATCAGGGATGAAATACCTGTTCCAAGGACGGTATAATAGCCTGACGGCGCCGGCGCCGATAAGTATCCTTGCGCCAGGACAGTGCGCACATCCTGCGCAAAATGACCGACCTCGACACTATCGGCGACAATCGTATTCCCGCCGAAGCGCCCGGTCACGCGCACGACATCGCCCTGATCAACTGCCGGTTCCGATTGACTGCGGATCGTGGTGCCGCCAATGCGCCCGAGCCCGGTCGAAAGCGCATCATAGGTGCCCTGGATATGCGCCCTCTGCCGGGGCTGCACGATCTCAATCCGGGTTGCAACGACACCGTCCGCGCGCCAATAGCCGCTGACCGCGACCCAGTCGCCAATGTCCGATCTGCTGAGTTGGGTCAGGTTGTGGACCTGCGTGCCCATCACGGTCAGGGTTTCGTCGGTGACCTGCGTCACCGGGCCAAGCAACTGGATGACCTGTCGGGCCGCAACGACATCCGGGGTCTGCAATGTCCCGCCCAGTTGCAAGGCAATCATGTCACCTGCTTGCAACTGATCGACGGTCACAGGCCCAAGCGGGCTTGTAACAGAAAGGTTGGCTGGCAGAACAACTGACACGCCCTCGATCTCAATCGCGCGTTCATGGTTCAAAATCCCCATGATTCCCGTACCGGTCAGACCGCCTTCCTGAGGTTCGTCCGTTTCCTGACCAACAGCACCCGACGCGCCCAACAAAAGAACAAGCGAAAATCGAAATATATGCGCCAACCTCGGGATCATATTTGTTTCTCTTTTTGCGACGGGACAGGCTGCGGGTGCTTGGGGACGATGTATACCCCTGTGACAAACCTGCCGGTTTCTTGTGGCTCACTTTCCGCGTCGCGGGTCTGAAGATCATGCGCCAGACTATTTAATTTGTTAAGGTAGTCCAGTGCTGCTGCCCGAGACGCCGCGTCAAGCTCTTCAACCGATGCTTGTGACAAATGCGAGTAGCGCAGGACCCGGTCGAACGCTTTATCTGCCGGGTCGTCGGATATGGCATTGTCGACGGCAACACTGACATGATCGGTGACGGTGGCCTGAAACGCCTCAAGAACCGCCGCGCCCATGGTTGGGATATAGGTGTCCGAAATCAGCAGGATTTGCTCGTCTTCGTTGGTGCGTACAAGTTTCTGGTCAACAAGCTCCTGAAGAATTGTTGCAGCCGGGACGTCAACTTTGGCGCGGCGCACGAGGTCTTCAAAGCCCGCATTCTCGCCATCCCGCCGGCGTCGTAGCGGGCGTGCCTGTCCTTGTGTCTGGCAAAAGGCCGGATCTTGTGTCCAACACGTCAGGATTGAAGCGATCGGGGTGGCAACCGACGATGGATCGCTGTCCCAGTCATCCATTTCACGCAATCGTTTGACGTCCTTGCGATGCACACCTGTCTTGAGGCTGACATAGCTGTTGGTCGCCGATTGTTGCTGTGCCAATGCTTCTTCGATCAAGGCGCGCTTGGCCAGTTCAACGAACCGGGACAGCGGCAGGTTGTTTGCGATCATCAGTCGCGCAATGGGCCGCAGAATCAGCCGCAACGTTCTTTCAAAAATCTGACTTTGTGTCTGACTCACGACCAAAACCCTCGCTCACCAACCCCTGGATCTGGACCATTATGCACGAATTGCAATGGCAAAACACAAGAGTGTGACTTAACAGAGGGAATTTTTCCCATTATGCCATCCTTAGTTGTGGGAATTTTTCCCATTAGTATGCATAGTAGCGTTGGAGGAGGGCCCAATTTATGCTCGATAAAAGACAAAGCACGGCAAGACGCGCCGTGTTTGATCAACCAGACATCCACAAGCCGGAAGCCTATCAGGACGTCGACAACCTGCCCGCTGACTGGTTCGCGGCATTTGGCACCGGTCCGGTTGTCGCGCCGCGGTTCGGGACCATTCCACAAGGTTTTGCCAAATTTGCCGCGCAGCAGCCCGGCGCGGTTGCTGTAACATGCGCAGATCAGTCCCTGTCTTACGGTGAACTTGATCAGGCGGCGAACCGGTTGGCCCGTGTGCTTATGGAACATGGCGTCGCCCGCGGTGACGCGGTCTGCCTGTTCCTGACGCGATCTATTCCGATGGTTGTGGGCATTATTGCCTGCATGCGCCTTGGCGCTGCCTATGTGCCGCAGCATCTAGGCGTGGCCCCGGAGAATGCGTTGCGCACGATCCTCGGGGTCACCAAGTCCCGCGTTATCCTGACAACCGCTGCACTTTCGCCAAAGATCACCATGGCGGATGATCAGGTTGTCATCGCTATTGATGATGTCATGGCAGACGAGACGCTTGATGCGCGCCCGGTGGCCGAGCAGGCTACACCTGACGATGTCTGCATGATCCTGTTCACCTCTGGCACGACAGGCGTTCCAAATGGTGTTCAGGTCACCCAACGCAATCTTGCCAATATTCTGCTGACGGCTCCCGGGGATCTCGGTATCAGGCCGGGTCTGAAAGTGGGGCAAATTCTGTCGATTGCCTTTGATATGGCCGCCTGGGAGACACTTGGCTGTTTGTCCAATGGCGGGACGCTTGTGATCCGTGGTCGCGACATTCAGGCCACTGCAGAGGTTGTTGACGTTCTGATCGCCACGCCGTCGATCCTTGCCTCATTGGATGCGGACCGATGCCATAACGTCCAGACTGTTGCCGTGGCAGGCGAACCCTGCCCGCGCCCGCTTGCCGACAAATGGGGGGCCTTTTGCACATTCTACAATTCCTGTGGTCCGACCGAAACGACGATCATCAACACAGCTATTCAACACACCCCGGATAAGGCCGATCTGACCATCGGCAAGCCCACCCCGAATAATACCGTCTATATTCTGGATGACGATCTGTCCCCGCTGCCATTTGGCGAAAAGGGCGAGATGTGGGCTGGTGGTGATTGCGTCACCGCAGGCTATCTGGCCAATGACGTATTGAATGCGGAACGCTACCGCCCTGACCCCTATCGCCCCGGTGCAATGATGTTCCGGACCCGCGATCTGGGCCGTTGGACCACAACCGGCGAGTTGCGCCATTGCGGCCGGGTTGATGACCTGGTCAAGATCAAGGGATTCCGGGTCGAACTGGACGGCGTCAGCCGCAAAATCGAAGATACAGCCGGTTGCACCCAGGCTGCGACACTCAAGTATGACAATGAAACCCTTGTGTCCTTCGTCTGCCCCGCAACAATCGCGCCGCAAGCGGCCTGCAACAGTGTGGCGGCAGGCCTGCCATATTACTGCGTTCCCAAATTGGTGGTGCCTTTGGATGAACTGCCAAAGACCCCGCGGGGCAAGCTGGACAAGCGCAGGCTGATCAGCATGGCGCAGGACATCATGCAAGCTGCAGAAAACGGGGCTGTCCAATGAATACGCAGGCCGTCCACGCCCGCCCCGGGCGCCCGTTTAATATCCGCCGGATCACCCGGCATCCTTCTGTCATCGAATACCGGCGCCTCGCTGCATTGGTCGCGGTCGTCAACCTGTGGATATTCGGATCCGGAATTGCAGATGGCACCTGGATGACAGCAGGTGGTTTCGCGACTGATAAGATTGCTTTTTTGGCGCTGATCAACTTCACGCTGGGGATCATGATCCGGCAGCAACGGATCGTGAATTTCCTGTTCTGGCTGGCCACGCGCATTCCGACCAGTTGGCCACTATGGATCAGGTGGGGGGCCGGCAAGGTCTTTCACTTTGGTGGGCTGCATTCGGGGGGCAACGTGGCAGGATCGCTGTGGTTTGCCTTTGGCCTGTTCGGGATGGGCTGGAACTGGTGGATGGGGGTTGGTCATGTGTCGGCCGGCACGTTGATACTCAGCGCGGCCATGGTTGGGCTGATGGTCGCCATGATCGTCACGGCCATTGGGCCGCTGCGCGCGAAATTCCATAACCGTTTCGAGATTGTCCACCGGTTTGCGGGCTGGACATTGCTTGGGCTGTTCTGGGGGCAATCAATGATGATCTCATCCGATGCAGGGCATGCCTTTACACAAACGACCACATTCTGGTTGCTGTGCCTGATCACCCTGTCGATCATCTCGCCCTGGCTGACCCTCAAGAAGGTCCCGATTGAGGTTATCAAACCCTCAAACCATGCGGTATCTGTGCGGTTCAATTATGGCGACACACCGTTCGCCGGATCGTCCAACGCGTTGAGCCTTGATCCGCTGCGGGAATGGCATTCCTTTGCCAATATCCCAACCCCGGGTGAGGATGGGTACCGGTTGATCATCAGCCGGGCAGGGGACTGGACAGGGCGTTTCATCGACAACCCTCCAAGCCATGTCTGGGTCAAAGGGATCACAACATCCGGGGTCGCCCGCGTCGAGGTTCTGTTCAAGAAGGTCGTCTATGTCGGAACCGGCAGTGGCATCGGCCCGATCCTGCCGCATCTGCTGGCCCATGAGGTGCCGAACAAGCTGATTTGGTCCACCAGGTCACCCCGCAAGACATATGGGGACGATCTGGTCGATGAGATCGAACGCAACACCGAAAACCCGCTGATCTGGGACACGGATGCGCGCGGCAAGCCCGATCTGTCACAACTGGCCTTTGATGCGGTTGCGGAAACCGGGGCGGAGGCTGTGATCGTCATTTCCAATCAAAAGCTGACGCAAAAGGTCATCTACGACATGGAAAGCGCAGGCATCCCTGCTTATGGCGCGATTTGGGACAGTTAAGATGTATCAGACGATTGTCACATCGGTTGCTGACCGGGTCCTGACCATTCAACTGAATCGGCCCGACACACTGAATGCGCTGAACACGCAAGTGATGGAAGAGGTCCTTGATTGTGCGTCTGGACATGATGCCGATCCTGATATCGGGTGCATTGTCCTGACGGGCAATGACCGGGCGTTTGCGGCCGGTGCTGATATCGCCGAATTGATGGTGCAGGATTACGCCAGCATGTATGCAAGCGACTTTTTCGCCGGATGGGATCGGTTTGCGGCACTGCGGACCCCGAAACTTGCCGCCGTCGAGGGCTATGCCCTGGGCGGCGGGTGCGAACTTGCGATGATGTGCGATGTGATCATCGCCGCGGATACCGCGCGTTTTGGACAACCCGAGATCAAGATCGGCTGCATCCCCGGCATTGGCGGGACCCAGCGCCTGACGCGGCTGGTTGGTCGTGCCTGTGCAATGGACATGATCCTGACCGGCCGCATGATTGATGCTGACGAAGCCTTGCGCATGGGTCTTGTCAGTCGGGTCGTCCCGGTTGCCGATCTGGCGCCCACAGCGACAGAAATCGCAACCCGGATTGCCAAGGCGCCGAAGGATATCGCGATGATGGCCACCGCGTGCGTCAGGGAAGCAGAGCAAAGCCCGCTGAGCGCCGGCATACGTTTTGAGCGGCAGATGTATCATGCCTTATACGGATCAGCGGCCCAGAAAGAGGGCATGAGCGCATTCCTTGAAAAACGTGCGCCGAATTTTCGGTAGCTGTTAACGGATGCAGCCGCGATAGCGGATGAGTCGGTCGCAACGCCAGCTGGTGTCAAAAAAGTTCGGGGGCGATGCGTTCCAAATTGATGATCTGTTCCTCAGCATCAAAACCCTGAGGCCGCAAGTATCGCTGGCCCTGCCATTGCTTGGTGACGGACCAACGCTGCCGATATGCGATGACGGACTGAAGGATGTTGTCTTTGGTCGGCTTCGAACTGGGCTGGAAATCATCGAAACCCGGCTCCCAAAGACAGCATGGGCAGATTGCCATGCTAATTTCGCCACCCCGTTTTGAATAGGCCGGAAACTTGGAAAACCCGGGAAAACCACAAACCGGACATAACAAATGCCCATCTGTGTTAACGACATTCAGGGAAAGCAGGGACGCCATCTGTCAGGCTTAAGTCCGTATCTTGCGGGTGGCAAGGTGTCGTAGCACGGTCATGGGGAGGTCCGGTCGATTGCGGTTCGTCCGTTCGGCGGCATTTCCGTTCTGGCAGGTTATTTTGTTTTCCGGACGGTGAAACCCGCCATTGCCTGTCGCATCCGTGCGTTCGTGGAATGAATGGGTTCTGACCCTAGCGCATAACGCCAGTGCCGGTCAGGCCGTCCCGTGTTGTTTGCGAGGTCTCATTCCTCAAGACATGTCCACCCTGTCTATTTTGATCAAGCTGCAAAAGAGATGTTTCTTATCTCACGTCTTGTGGCAGCGAGCCTAAATGAAACGCCTGGCTTTTCACGGGCGTACGCCGCAATAGGCCAGTTTCGGCTAACCCCAGCCTATTTTACGTTGCTGATTGTCGCAGAAATGGCCGGTTCATCATTTCCGGCTGAGCCACCCGAGGATGCCAATGCCGCGACCACCAACAGGGCCAGGGCCGGAAGCACCCAGTTTGAATTTGCCTGGGCCTGTTCGACCACGACGGGCGGGGTCTCGACAATCGTATCGGCCAACCCCCCGGCATGGGCCAATGATGGTGCCGCAAGGCACGCGACGAGGAGGGGCGTTGTCAGTATCTTGTGCATGGTGTTCTCTTGTATTGTGGGCGGGTCCGCCCTGTGAGGGCCGTGAGTGGTGGTTTCGTTCAGTTTTGGGGCGGTGTTGCAGAGCCAACCAAACCGCCCGCGAAGACCACGCTGTCGCTGCTCCCGTGGAATGCCCCAACAACCTGATCGCTGCCGATCAAACCTGTCCGTTGCCCTTCGATATCCAGCCAGCGCACGGTGCCGCCCAGCTCGCTTCCGGATCCCCCGATGAGACCGTCGACTTCAAACTGCTCCGTCGCACCGGTCAGGGTCTGGTCGGCGAAATCAGCGACAAGCGTGATGTCCCCGTTATTCCCAACACCGCTGACAGCGGTCGATTGGCCGCCTTCCTGCGATACATCCACGAAGGCGCTGACAACGAAACTGGCATCATAGACCACGCTGCCGCTTGTCGGTGGCGTGCTGACCTGGCTCGCCGGTAGAATGCCGGAAAACGCGGCATAGCCGGTGTCGCCCATGGCGCCGATCACGTAGGAATATCCAGACCATCCGACGTCTCGTAGGAATACTCGGTGGCGGTTGCTTCGGTGATGCCCAGTCTGGCAAACGTCCCATCCTGGTGCGGTTCGCGAAAGGCCGACTGAATCAGCGGCGAGGGCGCAACCTGCTTGGACGACAGGCTTTGTTCCGGGTCGGCGCCCGAGGCGCAGGCGCCCAGTGTCCCCACCAGCACAGACAAACCCAGCCCACGCAAAACGGATGCGGGGCGCCCAAGGGGTTGTCGGGGGCGATCTGCAAATGACCCCGATCCGGCGGATGTTGCGTGAGTGGCGCTGATATTCACCATGGCTAAGGTGTCCTTTGGTATGTTCTGACGACGATCTTAGGTGCTTGTTCTGCCCAACGGCGAACGGGGTAACTACTGAGAAGCGACCGCAAAACTACGTGGTATGCTGAGTAGTGCTGCGTGATCTGCCCCGTTGTGGGACGGTCGGATCAATTGCGGCCGGTCCATCAGCAGATCAGGCTGAGATCTTCGAAGGGAATGACGAGGATTGAGGCCAGGTCATAGTCGCTGTCTTCCTTCCGATATTTGACGGGTGCATTTGCCTGTGCCTGGATCGGGTCGAGGATGATCGTGACCATATCGCCATCGCCCGGCACAAAGCCCTCGCCATTGGCGTGGGCAAGGGCAAGCAGTGTATCAATGTTTTCCTGCGTTCCGTTGTAGTGACCGCCAACCGCTTCTGGCATCATCAATTCAGAATTGTCGTCAGTCAGCCCCCAGATGGCATGCTGGATTTCGATTTCGGTATAATTCTGCCCGGCGCCCGCGCCTGTCGTGTCGCCGTTATTTTTCGCGGTGAAATCCTGGTTCAACAACCAATTGATCGCGTCGAGGTTTTCGACAAAATCATTTGAGAACAGGCTCGCGTCAAATTCGCCGGCCACGCCACCATAGACGTTCATGGCAACATCAATATTGGGAATGAATGCTTCGTCTCGTTCGATGCAATATGCCGCCTCGAACCGGATACCGTCGAAACGCGCATCCCCTGTTTCATCGACGCGGGATGAGTAGCCGTTTTTGATCGACATACCGCCTTGGACCACCATTGCGGTGTCCGGCAGCGAATTGAAAATATCCGGCAAGGTGTTGCGCGCGCCATCAACTGTCATTGTGACGGTGGCGTCGTCGGTGCCGCCGCGCCCGTCGGACACGGTATAGGTGAAACTGTCGCTGACGCTGGTTCCGATCAACAGATCTGCTGCGCTCACCCCGTCAACAACAAGCGCATTGCTGTCATATGACAAAACCCCGCCATCGTTCACAGTGACGGTTGCGCCACTATCAAGCGTGACGGTGTCGCCAATATCAACGGCAACGCCGTTCACGGCTGTCACGGCCAGGCTGTCACCATCATCCGCGTCCGTATCATTGGCCAGAACGTTGATGATGCCTGTCTCTTCGGCGCAAATGGTTGCAGCGTCATCAGCGGCCACCGGCGCCACGTTGGCGGCGACAAGACCCGCATCAACATGCTGCATATCTTCATCAGCGGACAACGAAAATGTCGCGGTACGTCCATTGCCTGCCTTGGTCTCAAACAGGACATCGCTATCAATCGTATCGTCGTCATCCACGTCGCCTGCGACAAATGTCAGCGCGCTGTCTCGGTTCACGAAGACGACCGCGTAATCATCGCCCGGCGCGATATCATCAAACCGGTAATTGCCGCTGTGATCTGTCCGCGTATGGTCGACGACCACCCCGTCCAGCAGCAGCTTGACCTTTGCGTTTGCAACAACGGAATCCGAGGCGTCCTGAACCGCATTGTCATTTTCATCAATGAAGAACGTACCACTGACGGACGCACTGGGGGCCGGTGGCACATAGCAAATGTCGTCAATCGCACCAGACCCGTGCAACGTAATCGTCATGTGTGCCACATCATCAGTGTCCAGCGGGACACGTTTCACCCCGCCATCACGCGTATGCGGCAGTGCAATGGATTTGATCAGGTTTCCATGTGCGTCAAATAGGTCAACGCTGCCGCCCTCTTCGGTATCAATCACGGTCAGTTCGGTGACCGAAACAGGTGACTTGAAGTCAAAACTGACGGTCCCGCCATGCCGATTGTCGTCGGGGTCGTGGCTGTCATTGTCTTCTGAGATGATCAAAACCTTGCCCTCGCGATTATGAGCCAGGTCGTAATCCCTGCCGGATGGCCGACCCGTGTCAAAAATCATCCCGGTGCCAGGTATCAGCGTCTGATTGCCATAGTGACAATGGGTTGCGCGATGGACTTCGATCGTCACAAAATCGTCGATATTCTGAATTTTCTCACCGCGCCGGAATTCTTCAAAGTCGATCTTGACGGCGTCGGGCCCGTCGCAGGGAGGGCATTCAAAATCCGGGTGGCTGAAATCCATCCAGTCCCGACCCCAATGGCCGACATCACGATGTCCGGGCTTGCCCCAGTGACCATCGTTATCGTGGTGTGTATTTCCCCACGACCGCCCTGAATAATGACTGTCCTGCCCCATCCACTTATGTGAATGGCCACCGCCGTTGTTGTTGTGCCGGTATGTCATTTATTCCCCCGTATTCGGTCGTTCCTACTAAGAAGCCATCCGTTCATTTACTCGGGGACGTCTCAATTTTGCTGAATTTAGGCGGCAAACACGCGCAGAGGGTATCGGCGGTAGATCGCTGATTGCACCGTATTGCTACGGGCTTGGCTACGTGCCTGCGGGTGCGTAGCGTTCAGGAAGCCTATTGGAAAACTGTCATAATCGGATCTGAAGCCAGCAGGGATTGCAGCGTCGCAAAATCACCTTCTTTGATGGGTATCTCAGTGATTGCACGCTTTGGTTGCGCGCGCTACGCTGGTGGCAGATTTCCACTTTTGTAACCAAAGCCCTTTACGATCAATTGATGAACTGTGCGCCGTGGACAGACAACCATCCCAGTCAGAGGGGAATGTAACATTGCAGATCGCCTCAGCCAGCGAAACAGGCGACTACGAGGATATCGTTTCGTTGCTGAAAAGCCCTGCGGCCTTCCTGGACAAGCGGGGGTATATGCTGTGCGCCAATGACGCGCTCGCGCAGCGTCTGGGCCTGCGGCGGGCTGAACTTGCGGGGGAATGTATTGAAACGCTGCTTAGCGAGAATGACTGGGCCGCGTATAAGCTGTTTCAGGCCCGCGCCGAACAGCAAGAGTTTACGGACCCACTTGGTGCGACATTGTTGCTTTCTGACATGGCCCAGCCGGTTCTATTCGATCCGGTCATAAAGGATGGTCAATGGCTGGGTGTTGTTTGCCAGGCCGATCACGCCAGATCGCAGGAAGACCTGCGCCTGCAATACCTGATGGAACATCTCGATCAGGGGGTCTGGGACTATGATACAGCCACAAAGAAATTTGTGGTGTCGAATGCGTGGCGTCGGATGCGCGGGATCGGACCGGACGAGGAAATCACGGCCCTCACGGATGACTGGATGGAAACAGTCCATCCCGATGACCGTCCGCATCTGCGGAATGTCTTTCAGGGTCAGGCGCGGGGCGATACCAGCAGCATCAACATTCAGTATCGCCGCAAACACGCGGATGGCAGCTGGGTATGGATCCTTTGCCGCGCCAATGTTGTAGAGTTTGACGATCAGGGCAGACCCGGCCGTATCGTCGGGACCGATACGGATATCACATCCGTCAAGCAACGCGACGATGATCTGCAAAGGCTGACGCGAAAACTGCAACTCGCCATGGAGGCGTCAGGTATCGGGATCTGGGAGTTTGATCCCAGCTCGCAGAGCGTCCATTGGGACGACCGCATGCTGGAAATGTACGGTATCGAAGACGGTTGCAACGACCGTTCGGGCGAGGCGTGGGAAACCCACCTGCATCCCGATGATCTGGAGGAGACCCTGGCATATTCCGACTATTGCCAACGCCACGGCCTTGACTTCAAGCGCGATTATCGGATCGTGCGCCCGGATGGCGGTGTCCGCCACATTCGCAGCCTCGCAACAACTGTCGCCTCACCCAAGACCAAGGGACGCCTGATCGGGGTCAATATCGACGTGACCGAGGATTACCGCCGCAGCGCCCAGCTGGAAGGAGCGCGCGTGCAGCTTGAATATGACTCGCGGCATGACGCCTTGACCGGCCTCGCCAACCGCCGGTTGCTGGACGAACATACCGATGCCCTGTTTGCAGCGATTGAGGATGACCGGGTCTATGGGGTCATGCATCTGGATCTCGACCATTTCAAAGAGATCAATGACACGCTGGGTCACGCGGCGGGGGATGCGGTTTTGGCGCATGTCGCCAAGACGATCAAACCGATCATCGCCGATGCCGGGCTGGTCTGCCGCATTGGCGGGGACGAATTTGTCGTCCTGATCACAAAAGATGCCACAGTCGACAATATGGCCGCCTTGTCGGGCGAGATCATGAAAGCGCTGGAGGCGCCCATCACCTTTGAAGGGCGCAGTTGTGCCTTTGGGGTCAGCATTGGCTGCGCGATTGGCAAGGGCCCATTGGCCAATCGGGCCGAAATTTTCATCAATGCCGATACCGCCCTTTATGCCGCCAAGCAGGCTGGCCGGGGGTGCTACCGCTTTTATTCCGAGGCCGTCAAAACGCAGGTCAAGGCCGAGGCAAACGCCCGGCAAGAGCTTTTGGACGCCATATCGAGCGACGAAATCACCTGTTATTATCAGCCTCAATATGATGCGCAGGACCTGCAGATCATCGGGGCAGAGGCGTTGGTGCGCTGGCACTGCCCCAAACGTGGGCTCTTGCTGCCCGACGCCTTCATGCCTCTGGCCGAGGCAACCGGTCTATCCGCGGTGGTCGACGAATATGTGTTCAAACATGTCATTGCCCAGCAGACCCGCTGGTATGATGCCGACATCCGCTTTCCCAAAATCGCGCTGAACATATCACTGGACCGTCTGGCAAGTCGCGGTCTTGTTGATCAGGTCCAGTCCCTTCTTGGACCCCATCATCTGATTGCATTCGAGTTGCTGGAAACGGCCTTTATCGACAACCTGTCGCGGGCACATCTTGATACGCTTGAGGCGCTGCGCGGTCTTGGGATCAGTATTGATCTTGATGATTTTGGCTCTGGACACTCGTCAGTTGTGGCGCTTCAGGCGATCAGGCCGGACTGGATCAAGATTGATCGCTGTTTGGTGACGCCGATCACACGGCGCGAACGCCAACGTCAGACACTGCAGCATCTGTCAAAGATTGCCCGACTGGAAGGCGCAGGCGTTGTGCTTGAAGGGCTGCAGACCGGGCTTCATATCGCGGCCATCCAGGATGTTGATTGTGATGCGTTGCAGGGCTTTGCGCTTAGCCCGCCTGTTCCGGAAAAGGAATTTACGACCCTGCTTTCCCAGCAAATCAGACAGGCCATCTGAATGCGTTCTGACCCTACAGCGTTTGACGAAATACCTGATACATCGAGCATCACGTAACGCGTTGAAATCTTTGATTTCAGGCAGCGTTACGTGATTCTAGTTTTTCGCATAACGCTTTAGACATCGAGAATAAGTGGGTCTTCCGACTTCCCCGGGACCGCGCAGCACAACAGAACCTGCCCATCCTCGGGTTCAAAATCGGGTGTTTTTGAATAGCTGACTTTGCCGGATTTGATCTTGCACGCACAACTGCCACACGATCCGCTGCGGCACCCGAAAGCAGGGGTCATCCCGTGGGCTTCGGCGAATTCCAGCAACGTCCCGTCGCCAGTGCGCCAGCCCTGTTCGACCCCGGATGCGGCAAACGTCACCACAGCTTCTTCGGCGGCGTCCGTCGCCGGCGGCGGCGCGCCCGCGCCTGTTCGGGTCAGGGCGGCGGGGCCAAAGCTTTCCGCAAAGATGCGTGCATCCCGCACGCCAAGTGCAATCAGCATGTCATAGGTCGCTTGCATGAATGCGGGGGGACCGCAGAGGAAGAAATCGTAATCAGCCAGCGGCAAAAGTGACTGCAACAATTCCGGCGTGACCCGACCTGCAACGTGAAATTCCTGCCCGGCGACCTCCTCGGGCTTCGGGGATGAGATCACTGACACGTAGCGCAACGCGCCTTGGCTGGCCTGTTGAAACGCGCTGAATTCAGCGGCAAAGGCGCGTTGTTCGGTTGTCTGTGCCGCATGCACAACGGTAAGGGGGCGGTGATGGCGACGCGCCACTGCGTTACTCAGGGCCGCGCGAGCCATGGAAATCATCGGCGTGATCCCGACGCCGCCAGCCAATAGAACGGCTGGACGCTTTTCATCCATATCCATCCAGAACGCGCCTTTGGGTGCGCGGGTGTCGATGATGTCGCCGACCTTGATGTTATCGTGCAAATGCTGCGACACGGCGCCGTCGCGTTTGACCGAAATCCGGTAGGTCGCGTCCGAAGGGGCAGAGGAAAGTGTGTAGGTCCGGGTCAGCGGGCTTTCAGAACTATCCGGTGCAACCCTGATCGTGAGGAACTGGCCGGGTTGGTAGGGCATCAACACCTTGCCGTCGTCAGGCTCCAGATAGAATGACCGGATCACGCTGCTTTCATCGGTGATCTTCGTGACCTTGAAAGGGCGCCAAGCGGCCCGATCTGCCTCTAATTGCCGGGTCTGTGCAGCCTGGGTCCAGTCGCCGGTCAAAAGTGCGTTTGGCGATGGCTCGCGTGCCTCCCATGTCATGGGGGCGGCGGCCCGCAGCACTTGTCCGTGGTCAAGGTGGAAACGCCACGCGCGCTCGGCCCCTTTGAAGGACCGGATCTCGTCATCGGGTTCCCACATCAATGCGACTGTACCGACCAACTGGATCAGATCGCCGGTTGTGAAATCGACAAACAGAAGTCCGGCCTTGGGGTTGACCAGGAAGTTTCCAAGCGTGTTGAAGGCGAAGTTCCCGATATATTCCGGAATGGTCAGTGTGTTTACATCGACTTTGACAAATCCGGGGTTTCCGCCCCGATGGCTGACATCCACACCGCCGGTGTCACGCTGGTCATCGCGGTCATTGTGGCTGGCCACAAAAAGCGTGTCCGCCGCGGTGATTACGGCGGCGACATCCGCGGGCAGGTCAGTAAACCGATCAATCTCGGGGGCGGTGTCGGTTGTCGGGTCGCGGTGAAAGCTGACATCGCGGGTATGAATATATTGCGGGCAGTTGCCATATGACTGGACAACGTCCACCGAAATCTGTGTGCCATCGCCACGGACAATACCGTTCATCCGGTTGCGCCGGCGTGTCGGAAGCTCGATCCCGACAAAACCGACGGATGCGCCGGGTCTTGCGTTGACCCAGAACGGATCACCCTTGATCTGCGCTGCACCTAGTTGCAGCAGACGGTCGGTTGGTGTTTTCAGAAAACCCGGCTGGCCAAACAGGACAGAGGCCCAGGGCCAGCCGTTTTTATCCACACTGCCCGCAAAGATCAGGGGCAGTTGGGCAAAGAAGTCCCGATGCTGTTCAGGCATGTAGGGACGATGAATGTTGCGCGCCACGTTGGTCTGGTGGTCCTTGCGGCCCAGCCTGTCATGCAGCTCTTGCTCGCCTGCATGATAGGGCGATGTCGCCCGATCCCAACCTGAAAGTGCCATGGCGCGAACTCCTATTCGGACTTGAGCGACGCGAAGAAGTCTGCACCAACAACCATGGGCGCAAAACCGTCGATCGCTTCGACGCGGGCCAGCCATGCGTTGATTGCAGGGTATGCATCCAGCGCGTAGTCGCCATCGGTGATCCGCGCGATGTAGCTATAGCAGGCCAGATCAGCCAGGGTCGCATGGTCGCCAACCAACCAGTCGCGGCCGGTCAGGTGCGGCTCGAACAGGTCTGTAAACAGCGCGTCGGATTTTGCCTTGGCCGCATCAAGATCGGCAGGGGCGCCGAACATCTTGATGGCACGGACGACAAATGGCCCTTGCATGATTTCGTTGACGGCCGTGGACAGCCATTCCTGCACTTGCGCATTGCCCTTTGCGTCGGTTGGCAGCCAATAATTAGCCGTGTCGAACTTGCGTGCCAGATAGATCAGGATCGCGGTTGAATCGCGCAATGTCACGTCACCATCAACCAGCACGGGGACCTGGCCCAATGGGTTCATGGCCAGAAAATCGGGTTGTTTATGCTCACCTGCGGGCAGGTTCACAACAATGCTTTCATGATCCACACCCAGAATGCTGAGCAGGGTCAAAGCGCGATGTGCGTTTCCGGAAAGTGGGTGTCCATAAAGTTTCATGCAGGCGGCCTTCCTATGGTCAATGCGATTGCATGACAAAGCCTACGGATCTGTGATTGTCCGCGAAATAGAAGAAAACCTGAAAGACTGTCAGCTTTTTGCTGACAGTGTCAGCGAAGCTGCCCAACTTCTGTATGGCCCATCTCCAAGAACCGCTTTAGCGCGTTGGATCGCACCTGTCCCGGCGGGGTCACGGTGAAAATACCGCCTTTGCGCATTGACCAGTCGGGCAGCAGCTGGACAAGCCTGCCTTCGGCCAGATCATCTTCGACCATGAAATCGGGCAGGACTGAAAAGGCGGTGCTTTCCATCAAATAGGCGCGCATCGCCAGGGTGATGTTCAACTGCGTGACCCCGTTGACGGTGATGGTCTCAGTCTGATCAACCTTCGAGAATGTCCATTCTGCCTGGCCATCCAATGCGTGGCTCAGAACAAATGGCACGTCAATCAGGTCACGCGGGGAGATAGCCCCGATTTTATCGCGTGTTCGCGGTGTGCAGACGGCCACCTCTTCAAAGTCGCGCAGTTTCCGCGCCAGATTACTGGAATCCTTCAGCCAGCCGATACGAAAGCCGACATCATATCGTTCCTCGATCAGATCGACGCGCATGTCGTTCAGAAACAGATCAACGGTGACGTCAGGATAGACCTGCTGAAAGCGGGCCACAAACGGGGCGACATGGGACACCCCGTAATCAACCGGCGCGGTGACCCGAATGCGCCCTTTTGGTTTTTGATCCCGGTCCAGCACCCGTTCATAGGCGTTGTTGGCCTGCGTCAGGGCCGCCTTGGCATCTTTGAAAAACGCAAGCCCCGCATCCGTCGGGCGCAGGTGCCGCGTATTTCGCAACAACAATGGTGTGCCGATTTCCTGTTCCAGGATTTGCAGCTGTTTGCTGACAACCGCCTTGCTGATGCCCAGCTGTGTGGCCGCCGCCGTGATCGTGCCCGCATCGACGGTGGCCACAAAGTAGGCAAGCCGGTTCAGGTTATAGCGAATATCCATGGCCGTCTGTTAGCCAAAAGCTGACAGTCATTCAATCCTTCTTTCGTTTAACTGACGCAGGCCGCCGCCTAACTTGCAGATCAACAGCAAGGAGCCCCCCGATGTCCGATCCGAAATTCACGATTATTTACGACACCTATTGCGGCTGGTGCTACGGCGCCGCGCCCGTTTTTGATGCATTGGTCGCAACTGGCGCCGATGTCGAAGTCTTGCACCGCCACTTGTTTCAAGGCCCGCTCGCCTACCGGATGAGCGAGGGCAAAGGCGCGCTTGTCCTCAAGGCCGATGCCCGTATCCATGCATTGACCGGGCAGGAATTCAGCGACGTCTACAAAAAGAACGTGGTCCTGTCCGACACCGAAATCCTTGCCTCGCATTATACTGCGCAGGCCGCAGCACTTGTGCATGCTCAAGGCCCGGCCAAGGAATTCGCCCTGCGCCAACGGTTGGAAAAGGCCCGCTATATTGACGGCGTCTCTGCCGCTGATCGCGACGCTGTTGTGGCAGCCCTGCGCGCCGAGGATGTGCCAGCGGACCAAGCAGACCAGTTGGGGTCTGCTGATCTGGCTGCCCGCGCCGCGGTGACGACGCGCAAGGCAGAAAGCCTGATGGCGCAGGTCGGCTCGCAAGGTGTGCCGACCGTTCTGAAAACCGTAGGCGATACCATCTCCCAAATTGATCACAGCGCCTTCTACGGACGCCCCGAAGATGTTGCGTCTCTTGTTCGATAAATCCCCTCTGAAAGGTAAACGAAAATGAATATTCTCTTGATTGGTGCTACTGGCATGGTTGGTAGCCGCATCCTGAACGAAGCGGTTGCGCGCGGACACAGCGTCACCGCCGCAGCCCGGTCGCCCGAAAAGATTGCAGCGCAGGCGCATGTCACGCCGGTTGGGCTTGATATCAACGACACCGATGCTGTCATCGCACAGGCCCGTTCGGCTGACGTTATCGTCTCGGCGGTCAGCCCGCGCAACAGCGGGGACGCCTTGAAGGATGCGGCAGCATTCACCGATGCCTTGATCGCCGCGCATCAGGCAACGGACAAGCGGATTGTCATGGTTGGCGGGGCGGCGTCCTTGCATATGCCTGATGGCACGCCGGTGGTGAATTTCATTCCCGAAGAGATCCTTCCAGAGGCGCAAGCCATGCGTCGCGCCTATGGTACGCTGGTCAAAGAAGACATTGATTTTACGGTGATCGCACCGGGTGGGATGATTGCGCCCGGCGAACGAACCGGGCAGTTCCGGCTGGCCGGTCGGCAAATCGTGACCAATGCTGACGGCGGGATGAGCAATATCAGCGCCGAAGACTTCGCCATCGCTGTCCTCGCCGAAATCGAAACGCCACAGTATCATCGGACCATCGCAAATGTAGGCTATTAAGGCCCCCGAACGATATCAGCAGGACAAAGCCGCCCGTCGTAGATCAAAATACGGCGGGCGGTAACGGTGTCTTCGACGCAACGTCGCACCGGAAATCGTACATTCTATCCAAATGGTGCCGGTGGATTGTAACATTTTCGCCCTACTGCGTGACTAGGCGGGCTTTTTAATCCCCTGCATGGTCTCGTTATGTGGGGGCATGTCTGAAACGACTCATTTACCGAGGAAACCGTTATGAAAATGTTTTCGACCCTTACGGCCTGCGCTTGTTTTCTGGCCGCTGCCGTTCACGCACAGGATGTTGCAATCACGCCAGATATGACCCGGGCAGAGTTTGCCGTGAACGGGCAAAATATCCTGATTGAACGTAATCAGGATGCCGATGCCGTCATCGAACCCGGCTTTGCCAAGACATCACGCGCCTGCCCACCTTTCTGCATTCATCCAATGTCCGGTGGCGAAGGCGTTGAAACCGTCGGCGAAATCGAACTGATCGACTTCATCGACAACTATGTCGAGGAAGGCACCGGTCTGCTGGTCGACTCGCGTATCCCGTCCTGGTTCGAAAAGGGCACGATCCCCAGCGCGATCAACATTCCCTTTACCGCGCTTGAGCCGACCAACCAGTATCGCGATGAAATTCTGCAGGCCCTTGGCGGCGTGAAATCCGGCGATAACTGGGACTACTCGGCTGCCACAGACCTGTTACTTTCCTGCAACGGCCCATGGTGTGACCAATCCCCCCGCGCGATCCAGAATTTGCTGAGCGCCGGATACCCAGCCGAGAAGATCCGCTACTATCGCGGTGGTATGCAGCTGTGGCTGTTGCTTGGCCTGACAACAGCGCAAAACGGCTAAGGATCAATCATATGTACAAATTTCTGACCATCCCGACCATCGCGCTTGCCTTGGCTGGCCCTGCCTATGCGCAGTCAGACAGCGACGATGAGTTGCGCAGCCTGACATCCAACGTTCTTGCCAGCATCACCGGGCAGGCCCCCGAACCTGTTGAGACCGCCGAGGTCGAAACCGATGCGTTGCGCGGCCTGGTCGAGCAGGCCCTGTCCGAGGGACAATCCGACGCATATCTTGAGGCTTTGATTGTCGAAGCGGCAGATAATGGCCAGATTGAGGTGCCGGACGCAATGCGGACGACAACTGGCGACGTGGATACACGCACATTGCTGGCCTCGCTTGTTGCGAAGTCCGAAGAAGTCGATGCCACAGGCACAGAGGCCCAGGCTGCCGAGGCGGATGGCGCAGAGGAAGAGCTGCAAGACCAGTTCTACGAAGTTGTTGCTGGCGACAGTCTGGCCGCGATTTCGCTGACCTTCTATGGCACAACCCAGGACTATATCCGGATTTTCAACGCGAACCGCGATTCTCTGAACTCTCCGGATCGTATCCGTGTCGGGCAGACGCTGGTTATTCCACAATAAGCTGATCCGGTCCGATATGACCTAAACAATGGACCGGGCATTGACAGGATGCCCGGTTTTGCTCCAGTGATGCGACGTTTCGTTGGTTTCCGGCATATCAAGTATTGTATTGCCTCAAGCTGATCGCGATGGCAGATGATTGATGTCGGGACGGGCGGGTATTGTTTGCCCCGAAAGTGATTTGGAACTGGGAGTAAGAAGATGAGGTTGGCACTCATTGCGGCAGTGGTGCTTTTGACGGCGTTGGCATATCTTGGTGCCGCCCGGTCGATCCCTGCAGGTATTGAAAACCAGGTTGCCGTGAGTGTCGCGGCACAGGCCCCCAGCGAAGATGATATCAACGCAGCCGTCGCCGCGGAAACTGCCCCACTGCTGCAGCAGATCGCCGATCTTGAGGCGACAAAGCAGGACCTGACCGACCAGATTGCAGCCAATGTGACGCTAAGCGATGAAGAGCTGGATGCCGCCATTGCGGCAGAAACAGCACCGCTGACGCAACAAATTGCTGACCTTGAGGCTGCCAATCAGGAGCTTACCGACCAGATTGCAGCCAACGGGGCGCTGGGCGATGAACAGCTGGATGCCGCCATTGCGGCTGAAACGGCACCGCTGACGCAACAAATCGCTGACCTTGAGGCCGCCAATCAGGACTTGATCGACCAGATTGCATCAAGTGAAACCGACGGCGCCGCGGCGCAGTCCGCTGCCATTGCCGCGGAAACCGAACCGCTGCTGCAGCAGATTGCTGATCTTGAAGCTGCCAATCTGGAACTCACCGATCAATTGGCATCAAGTTCCGAAACCTCCGCCACCAATGCCGAAGATATAGATGCGGCTGTTGCGGCAGAAACAGAGCCACTTATCAATCAAATCACCGATCTGGAGGCTGCCAACCAGGATTTGGCCGATCAGATCGCCGCCCTGACCGCCGACCGGGATCGTCTTGATCAGGAACGTCAGGCGGCTTTGACCGAGCTTGATAATACAGCACCCGCTGTCCAAAACCTGTCGGATGCAAACACCGCGTTGAATGAAGAAGTCGGATCATTGAATGCGGAATTGTCTGCCTTGTCCGCACAAGTGGCGGAACTGACGCTGGAAAAGACCGGTGTGGAAGAGCTGCTGGCAGCCGCCGAGGCCGAGAAAACAGCGCTGACCGAAAGTCTTGCCGAAGAACAGCAAAAGGTCGAAGCGCTTGACGCGGAACTCGCCACAGCGGTTGCAGACGCTGCAGCATTGGCTGAAAGCGCCGCAAGCACGGACAATGCCGCAGCGCAGGACGCCCCGGCGTCAGATGCTGAACTGGCCGAAATGCAGACCCGTATTGACGAGACCAATAGCGCGCTTGAGGCCGCAGGCGGTCGTATTGCCTCGTTGACCGAGGAGGCTGGCCAGCAGGCCGAGGCGCTTGCCGCGATGACAGCCCAGGCCACCGAAGCCGAAGATGAAATCGCGACCTTGCAATCGCAAATCGCCGAACTGACCAGCGCCATCACAGAGCGTGACGACAGTATCGCAGAACTGCGTGCCATTGCTGACGGCGCGGACAGGCCCACCATTTCCAGCTGTACGGCGCAAACGCAGGCGATATTTGCAGATCAAAAGCTGACCTTTGATCGGGGTACCGCGACGATATCCGCAGAGTCTGTCCCGATGCTTGAGGCGTTGATTGATCCCGCCCGCGATTGTGCTGATGCCAATCTGGTGGTTCAGATTGGCGGGCACACCGATAGCCAGGGTGGCGAACTCAGCAACCAGACCCTAAGCGAGGAACGCGCCCGTGCTGTTTTGAACTTCCTCGAAGCAGGCGGTGTTCCAGCGGCGGCGATGCGCGCCGTCGGTTTCGGAGAGACGACCCCAATCGCCGATAACGACACCAGCGATGGTCGCGCCCAGAACCGCCGTATTACCTTTGACTGGCAGCCCCGCTAGCCCACTACCATTTGGATACCATCATGTCTGATCCCATGACCCAAGTAATCATCTACATGACAGGCACATTTGTGCTCGGGCTGCTTCTGGGCTGGTTGATTTGGCGCTTTGGCAGCGCCAAGCAACAAGAGCTGATGAACGCCGAAATCAAATTCTGGCGCGACAATCTGGAACAATCCCGTCAGGAGCGCGAGGGTGAGCTGAACCAGATCGAGGCGCTTCGCAGGGAAAAAGAGAAATTGAAAAAGCGTCTGGATGCCGCGAAATCCTGACGCCCTTTGGGCGCCGCCCTGATCCATGTGGTCGCTTACGGGGTCTGACGCTCCCTGTGTTACCACCTAACTTGTCCCGCCCGCTAACAGTCTGCATCGTTGCAGCGTTGGGACAATAGTCGCAACTGCCACCCCCAACTTCACCAATGACGAAAACGCGCGTGGAACTAATTGCGGTCTCGGGTGTTTGTCTGGTGAACATAGGAACAGGAGTGATCCATCATGGAATATGCAGGTATCGGCGGAATTATTATTCTCGCCCTGAACATCTGGGCGATCATCTCGATTTTGGGATCTGGCGCATCAACAGGCGGCAAGGTTCTATGGACCCTATTGGTACTGGTTTTGCCGGTTGTCGGCTTCATCATCTGGCTGGTTGCTGGCCCGCGATCGCGTCAAAGCCTCGCGTAAACAGTATATGCGTTTCGACGGGGTGCGTGCAGAGATGTGCGCACCCCGTTTTCGTTTCTCGAAAGGAGATACGCCCATGGCTGATGCAAGAACAGACCAAGATGCGTCGTCGCAAGAGCTTGCCAATACGCGAACCGATTGGGCCGAAGATCGGACCATGCTGGCGAACGAACGCACATTCGCAGCCTGGATGCGGACCGGCATGGCCTGTGTCGCTTTGGCGCTGGGTCTAAAGGCTGTCTTTGGGACAACGGATTATCCATGGGTCGCAAAGATTGTCGCGGAAATATTCATTCTATGCGGAATTTTGATTTTCTGGGCCGCGGTGCGCAAGTGTCAAAAGACGCAAGCACGGATGGATGCACATGATGCGCAGGCGCAGTCAGTGGCCAATATGCGGATCGTTGCGTGTATTCTGACCGCCGGGGCCATGGCCACCGGCGTCATTCTTTGGTTGCTTTAGCGGGCGTTCAATGCCCGCGCCCCGGCAATCTATTCAGTACCACCGATCAGTTCGGCGGGCGTCGTCGCGGCGGGATTATCCGCCTTGTATGTCGTCCAAACAATCAATCCAACGAACAGGATTGTTGCAAAGGCCAGAACGGCCTTCATGCCGCGCATGGGACCCCTGTGCTGATGGGCTTGCTTGTCAAGATTTGTGTCAGGTGCGGACATATTATTCTCCATTTGTTCATGTCCCCAACGCGTTGGCCATCATTTGGTTCCACAAAGCGGTGGAACCTTTGATGCGGTCCTGCGTTTGTTGGCGAAGGGATTACACATGAACCACCGCGCGCTGACCACGACCTGTCTGGTCATTCTGACATCTTTGACCGTCTTTGCTGTCCTGCATCAGGCAAAAGACGTGTTTGCACCGATCATTTCGGCACTGCTGTTGGGGGTGGTGTTGACGCCCTTATCCGACCTTTGGGACAGGTTGCGACTGCCACCGGCATTGGCGGCGTTCATTTCGGTGTTTCTGGCGATCCTGTGCATCTCGCTGCTCGTGGTTCTTGCAGAACCCTATGTCAGCCAAGTCATCAGCCAGGCGCCGATCATCTGGGATGAACTGCGTTCCACAATTGACGAATTCAAACGCGTCTTGCGCGGATTGGAGGAAATGTCAGAAGACGTGGCCGAGGCGATTGAGCCAGATGGCAGCGATGCCGAAGCTGCGGAAACCATGACGCTGCCATCCATTACGGATGCGCTGTTTCTTGCGCCGCAATTTGCGGCCCAGTTCTTTATGTTCACGGGGACACTGTATTTCTTCCTGATGACCCGCAATCATATCTATGACTGGTTTAGTGCAACCTTCAAACGCTTTGGCGAGGACGAGTTACGCTATGCCGCGCAAAAGGTGGCCCGCTACGTTCTGACAATCAGTGCGATCAATCTTGGCCTTGGTGTTGTGGTTGCGGCGGTCATGTATGTGATCGGCATGCCATCACCCATCTTGTGGGGGGTTCTGGCCTTTGCCCTGAACTATATTCTGTATCTTGGGCCAATCACCCTGATTGCGACATTGCTGGTGACAGGCATCGTCGTCTTTGATGGGCCAGCCAGCTTTTTGCCTGCAGCGGTCTATCTGGCGATCAATGCAACAGAAGCGCAATTCGTCACGCCCGCACTGGTCGGCCGAAGCCTGTCGGTCAATCCGCTGATGGTGTTCCTGTCATTGGTGTTCTGGTTGTGGCTGTGGGGGCCGATTGGCGGGATCATCGCGATCCCGTTGCTGATCTGGTGCCTTGCAGTCTTTAAGGGGCTGGCGGGTCACACCATTTCCTCAGGCACGCCCGGCAAGTTATACCCGAACGAGGCTGCCGCACCGGCAGAGTGAGGCAGGATAAACCCCTGCCGCTTTTCCGGCGCGGTTTGGGCATTGCGGGCCGCATGAGCCGCCCACGCATCGCAGGCCGTTTTGGTATCAAAGCATGCCGGATCCGCATTGGGGCCAAGCCAGTGGGCAAAGCACCGTTGTTTGAGTTCGGCAACCTCGTCTGTGGTTTCGGTTGCGATCCCGGCCTCGGTATCCCAGCCCATACTGCGCCCGTTCAAATTGGCCGACGACACGATACCGCAGCGATCATCAAAAATAGACACTTTCGCATGCAGATAGACCAACGGTGCGCCGTGATCGGTGGCGCGCCCATCTTCTGTTGTGGTTCGGGGCTGTAGTGGTGACCCGATGAACACACGATCACCAAAGGCGCGCCGGACGATTTCGATACACTTGGTCTGCAAATAGTCGCCATAGGCAACATCGCTGGCCGGTTCATCCTGAAATGCCGCGTCTTCGGCAGCGACGGGCAGGATCACAATCAGGCTGAGCCCCGGTGCTTTCGCCGGACGTTTGGCGAGGTGTCGTGCCAGGTTGCGATCACGAAAGAACTGGCTTTCGAGGTAGATAAGGTCGCGCGCCTGCGAAATCTGCCGGTAGTGCATATCCGCAAGTTCCTGCACCACGTTCCGGGGCGACAGGTAGGGCAGCGATACCTTGCGCCTGGCCGAAATTGTTCGCAGCAGGCGCGTGGTTTTCGTTGGTCGTTTGCCGGCTGTCTGCGCCTGAAAATTGCGCAGATGTGCGGACGCTTCCTGCACAACCGGGCCGTCAACGATCACCTGAACATCGTGCCAGGTCTCTTCCGCGCTTTGGGCGTGATCGGGCGTATCATAGCGCCGCTCATTCAGGTCCAAACCGCCGATATAGAGGCGGTTGTCATCAAACACGGCCAATTTCTGATGGTGGCTCGCAGGGACCAGCGGGGGTGGCGGAAAGAGGCGCGGGGCAGGTCCGCCCACTTTTGATCTGGTCAGCGCCCGAAGCCCGGGGACGTTGTGCAAGGATTCTGATCCATCAAGCGCGTTGCCAAGCTGCTTTATCAGCTTTGGCCAAAGGAACAGACGGGGCAGCAGGCCAACCCGGGCAGGGTGCATTGCCCCTGAGACGTCCAGCAGACTGGGATTTTGCGATGCGGATGCCGCCGCCCGAAGCTTGGCAATACAGGTCCAGGTATAGCGGTGGTTGTCGGGGCGGATGACCGGATCAAAGTCACTGATGGTTAACGTCACCTTGACCCCGCGATCCAGCGTATGCGCGATCAAATCCGACCATGTCCGACCGACCTGCTGCGCGGCAGCGGAACGCAGGGTCGTGTCCGGATCAAAGATGCGAAAACTGGCGATGATCTCGGTCCGGGCGGCCAGAAACTGCTGCTCGAGGGCGGGGAATGCCTCTTGCGCGGTCAGCAATATGTCAAATCGCCTGCCCATCCTATGTTGCCATTAGTAGTCTGCGGCGTCCGGTACAAATTCTGCAATGTCGAACCGGACAGTCATGGTGTAGCTGTCGGCGGTCTGCTCAGTGTCGATCTTGCCACCCAACTGAATGCCGAACGCGTTGATCAGATGGGCACCCAACCCCGTACTTTCAGCTGACGTGGTCCCACCAATCGCGTTGGCCAAGGTCAAGGTGCAGGATGTGCCGGTCTGCCGGAGTGACGCATGCAGCCACGGTTTTTCGGCCGATGACACGCTGAGATATTTCATCGCGTTTGTCATGCCTTCCGCCGCCAATAGGGACAGGGGGACCGCCTGATCGGGGAACAGCAAGACGGGGTCAATACTGGTTTCCACTGTGATTGCATCGCGGTCAGATACGGCCATTTCCAGCGTCTTTTCGACAATGTCAGCAACCAGCGCGCCTGCATCGACCATGCCGCCATTTTGCGACTGATACAGGTCCTTGTGGATCGTGGCGAGGCTGATGATCCGGTCCTGCAGGCGGGACAGAACGGATTTTGTTTCGTCGTGCTGGGCCTCTCGGATTTGCATGTTCATGATCGACGAGATCAGTTGCAGATTGTTTTTGACACGATGATGCACCTCTTTGATCAGCACATTTTTTTCGCGCAACGTATCTTCCAGCCGGGCCTCATCTTGCATGATGTCCTGCGCCATGTTGCTGAAATTTGTGTTCAGCGACAGGAATTCATTTGGCATGGCTGTCGCGTTGACCTCTGCCGGAACCGTACGGTTTTCGGCAAATGCGTCCATATCTTTGCGCAGGCGCGAGATATGCCGCATCACAAGGGTATAGATCGACAACATCGCGACGCTCATACTGGCGACCCACATGAGCACCGGAAACAGTGCTGGCTGGATGAAATTGGCCACACGACCGGCCAGCCCGTCATTTGCGCGCCAGATCCCCATAACAGAGGCTGGGCTGCCCTCGATCGGGACAACGGTGTAGGTCCGGCGGATGCCGTCGCGGTTTGTGGCCCGAAAAGCGGTAGAGGTGGTTGCGGAAAAGCCCGTCAGCGGTCTGGTGGATGGCAGCTCGCCAGCGGCGGTGCTGATATCGGTGCGGGCGGTCAGAATGTCACCTTCGGGACTGAAGGTGATCAGTTCCTCAAGCCCCAGCTCGGTCAGTTCTTCGGTGCTGACCGGCAAGCCGTTATGCGGCACAGACACGCTGATGAACCCGGCAAAGGCCCCGTCAATCGTAAACGGTTCAGAGACGATGAACACCGATTGACCGCTGGCAGGCGCATCCAGATTAACGGTGATCGACCTTTCCTGCGCCGCCATGCGGCGATCAAGGTCGTCCCATTCTGAAAAATCGTAGGTCTGTCCGGTCGAGGCACATGTCATCAGGCCGGATTGCGGCAATATCCCAATAAAGCTGTAGGCATCGTCGTTTTGCACAAAGGGACCCAGCCTTGCGGCACATGTCTCGGGCTGGGCCAGGAAATCACCGGCAATTGACCCGACAAACTGGGCCACGCCAAAGGCCCGCTCGATAATCAATTCTTCGGCCTTTGCCGCGCGGCCTGTGACGGCAAGCAAGGCAAGCTCTGCATCACGCTCGGCTTCGACGGCAACGCGATTGGTCTGGAAAATCGCGACGGCGCCCAGTGGAAAAAGCGCCAATGTCATCAGCAAGACGGTCTGCACCAACAGACCGTTCAGCGCGAGGTATTTCATGAAGAGGGAATTCCGGGGTTGCCCACGACAGCAAGCGTCGCGGTGTCGGTCAGTTCAAGGGCGTCATCGGCATCAAGTTCCAGCAACTCCGTTAGTTTGTTACGCGCGCGGTTGACGCGGCTTTTCATCGTGCCCGTCGCAACACCGCACATTTCTGCCGCGTCATCATACGAAAAGCCCGAGGCACCAACCAGGATCAGCGCTTCGCGATGTTCGTCGGGCAGTTGGTCAAACGCCTGTTTGAAATCCATCAT
The DNA here is from genome assembly GCF_038443705.2 of Yoonia sp. SS1-5. Taxonomy (NCBI): domain Bacteria; kingdom Pseudomonadati; phylum Pseudomonadota; class Alphaproteobacteria; order Rhodobacterales; family Paracoccaceae; genus Yoonia; species Yoonia rhodophyticola. Next base: position 3,205,541 of record NZ_CP151767.2, read on the forward strand.
CTGCAACCGCCCGTCATGGTCGGGCTTGACCGCCATCTGATCGGAAAAGGCATTGTCCACGTCGGCCACTTCGCGGTTCAGCTTGCGGCGGCTGGTATAGAAATTGTTCCGCAGGATGGTGAACAACCAGGCGCGCATGTTGGTGCCGGGCTTGAACTTGTCCATATTGGACCAGGCTTTCAGCACGGTATCCTGCATCATGTCGTCGGCGGTTGCACGATTGCGGGTCAGGCTGAGGGCAAAGGCGCGCAACGCTGGCAGATGTGTCACCAGCTCGTCTTTTGGGTCGAGCGCGCTCATTTCTTCGCCTTCAACTCTTCGTCCTGCGCTCGCAGCACGGCCAGCAGATCAACAATTTGATCCGGCATCTCGTCCTTCTCGAGGTCAGAAAAGACCTGCTTGAGGTTTTCGTCAATATATTCAGCGATCTTCGCCTTTTTGGGATCGTCGTTGCTTGCCATGTCGCCCGATTGCCTCATTTCATCAAAAATAACTTAGCCCGATGGGAACTAACGGCGACCCCCTGCGTTTGGTTCCCGAAATAACAGAAAAAAAGGTCAAAAAATGAACCAGACTGAAACGGAGGCGAACTTTTCCGACCTCATTGCAGCGGAATTGCCCTATCTGCGGCGGTATACCAGAGCATTGACCGGCTCGCAGTCCCGCGGCGATAAATATACGGTTGCAACGCTTGAGACGATTTTGAAGGACAGATCGCCGTTCGACAATGACAACCCGGTCAAGGTCAACCTTTTCAAATGCTTCCACGCGATCTGGGTCACATCCGGCCAGCAGTTCGCCGACCCCGAAGACAGCTTGCGCGGCAGGGCGCAAGGGCTACTGGCAAAGCTGACAGCGAACTCGCGCGAGGCGCTGTTGCTGCGCACGATTGAGGAGTTCAGCCTCGATCATATCGCCAAGATCATGGATACTGATGCAGATGAAGTGCGCCGACTGATCAGCGCTGCCAACACTGAATTGGCGACAAGCGTCACCGGGCGGGTCATGATTATCGAGGATGAACCGATTATCGCCGCCGACCTGACCGCAATTGTTAGCGGCTTGGGACATGAGGTAACTGGCGTGGCCCGCACCCATAAAGAGGCGGTCGCGCTTGGCAATGAGAGCGGCGCAGATCTGATCCTGGCGGACATCCAGCTGGCGGATAACTCATCCGGCATCGACGCGGTCAACGACCTGCTTGAGATGATGGATGTGCCGGTGATCTTCATCACCGCCTTCCCTGAGCGGTTGTTGACCGGTGATCGGCCTGAACCGGCCTTTCTGATCTCGAAACCATTCCACGAGGCGCAGGTGCAATCGGCTGTCAGTCAGGCGATGTTCTTTGCGTCAACCGAGACGCTGAAATAAAAAATAGCCCCGCACGCGGTTGGTGCGTGCGGGGCTACGAGGGAATGCAGGGATTGGCGCGATCCGGCAATCTGATGCTGGTCTCACGACAATCCTGCGGGGACATCGGTCGTTAGCTTCGGACTGCGCGCATGATCAGTGTCACCACAAACAGTACCAGGAAGATAAAGAACAGGATTTGCGCGATGCCCGCCGATGCGGATGCGATCCCACCAAATCCAAAGACTGCCGCGATCAGCGCGACGATAAAGAATACGATAGCGTAGTGTAGCATTGAAGATCTCCGTTATAGCGTTTTGCGCCCTCGATCTTTGACGCGGTCTGGCAATAAAACACGCCACTCTCCACTTGGTTCCGAATAATATTCACCGCTTGGCATGGAACGATCTGCGTCGCCGGTCGTTGGGTTATCAACAAGCAATAAAGGAGGCTATCATGGCTGCATCGACCAAAGCACTGAACGGAAAGACGGCAAACCCATCCAGCGAAGATCTCGCGAAACAAATCGAGATTTTGCAGAAAGATCTTGGCCAGTTGACGCAGACTATCGCCGAGATTGGCAAATCGAAAAGTGACGCCGCCGTCTCTGCGACCAAAGCAAAATTGTCCGACGCACGCGATCACGTGGCCGACCAAGCCGAAACCGCGAAACTGCAGGCGATGGAACTGCAGGGTCAGGCAAATGACTTTATCCGCAATCAACCGGCAACCGCGCTGGGCGTTGCAGCCGGTCTTGGTTTCCTCGTCGGCATTATGAGCACGCGGAAATAGGATGTTCGGCATCCGGAAAAAGGCGGCCAAGACCGCAAAGCGCGCAGGGCTCCTGACCGGAGGCCTGCTGCTATGCACGGTGGGTGCCGGGTTTCTGACCCTCGCGGGTTGGTTGGCGCTGGTGCCGATTGTGAGCATGCAGATGACGGCCACGATCATCGCCGCCATCTATTTGGGAATAGGCCTGATCATGATCGGCATCGGCGTGCGCTCTGAAACCGCGGCGGACCAGCCCGTGCATCAGCCACAGGCCGCCGCAGACGGTCCACCGATCTTGCAGGCGTTTATGTATGGCCTTCAAGCGGGGGCGCAGTCGGATCAGACCCGACATTAAGCACCGCCTCGACAATCATATCTGCCGTAAACGGCACACTGACAGACATCGTGGGGAAGCCGGCGTCTACCGGCTCCCCCAGACACATCACGTGGCCGCCACCAGCGACCAGTGATTGCAGGAACGCGAGATCAGTTGGGACGACGAGCTTGCTGTTGATCAGGACGCAGATCAACGCTTGATCACTGATCACAAGACGGCGCGCCTGCGGGACGGATGTCACAATCGAAAGGTCACTTTTGGGGAACACGGTTTTCAATGTGCCCGCCAAATCCATGCTCACGATGGGGTCTGGTTCAATGACAATGAAAGTGCGTTCCACGATATCCTCATTCAACCGTTAACCTTTATCTAATGGCTATCCGGTGGCCGTGCTATAATCTATGACATAGGAGGGAGCAGTAAATTGGCGACGAAATGCGAGAATTGTCCGTTACGCCGCCGCGATGTGTTTGAAGACATGTCCGCCGAAGACGTGCGTTTTATGCAGCGTTTCAAGGTCGGTGAACTGGTCGTGGACCCCGGAACCCCGATCTTGATGGAAGGGTCCAACAGCCCCCAGCTTTTTACAGCCCTGCACGGCATGGGTCTGCGTTACAAATTATTGCCCAACGGCGCGCGTCAGGTTGTCAGCTTGATTTTTCCCGGTGATTTTATCGGCCTTCAGGCCGGCATCATGGGCGAAATGGGCCATTCTGTTGAGGCGACCACCAAAATGACGCTCTGCGTTTTTGATCGCACTGCATTATGGAGCTTTTTCAAAGAGCGGCCAGAGCGGGCGTTTTCACTGACTTGGCTTGCCGCTGTAGAAGAGCATTTCCTGGGCGAGGCGCTGTCAACATTGGGTCAGCGGACTGCATTGCAATCGGTTGCCTGGGCGCTGGCGCGCGTGTTCATCCGCGGGCAGTCGCTGGGCCTCGAGACGGATGGGCAGATGAAATTTCCGTTCAAACAGCAGGACCTGGCCGATGCCCTCGGGTTGTCATTGGTTCATACAAACAAGACACTTGGTCGATTGCGGCAACGGCAATTGGCCCACTGGTCCGACGGTGTGCTGCGCGTAAACGACCTGGCCGGTCTGGCAAAGATCGCCATGCTGGATGATCTGGCACCGCGCCGCCGCCCGATCCTGTAAGCGGGCGATGTATCAGCTGACCGTTTTCAGCCCGAATAGCCGCGAGAATGGGGTGCCACCGCCGGGAATGACGGATTTGCGGCGCGGCTTGGTCGATAAAAGAGGACGCGGCCAGAAAGCTTTGGACATATACCGCCCGCCACTGATGACTGATTTCTTGCGCGACTTCTGCGAGACAAGCTTCATCGGCCAAAACGCACGCGACATGTATCGCCCGCCCGAAATGACCGACCGTTTTTGGCGATGCGCTTTCAGCATGGGCAGGCCAAAGTTCGACGTCACAGGCCCACGGAACTTAAGCTCGTATGGTGAGCTCAGCACACGCGGATGATCTTTCAGGATGCTTTTGCTGTCATGGAACGTTGTTCCCGGAACGAAATAATCCTCCGTCACGCCCGGTGTCTCAACCCCACCGCGCGCTGCCAGCACTTCGCGGGTCAGCTTGGCCGCACCCAATGGCCTGTACGTTGTTCGGACAACCACAAGCGCCTGTCCCCCGTTCAGGGCAGAGACGTAGTGCGATGTGGCGTCATCATTGACCATCGCGCGTTCGAGCCGAGCGGCGTCGACGCCAGCGACAAAAACATCGCATTCCCGCGCCGGGACGCCCTTGAATTGCAGTCTGTCAACCGCATCATGGGCTGACGCTTCGTCCGGAAAAAGTCGGGAAATCACAGTTGTCATGACGTTTCCACTCCTGTTGTTGTCGCGGTGTATGGGGCGGCCACCGAAGTGACAGCGTTTCTGCGGACCAAGGGTATAACGATCAATGCCGCAGCGATGAGGAACAAGATTTCAATCATGAAAACGACGATATAGGGCGTCTCGACCGTGTTTCCAGCCTGCCCCTGAAACCCGACGACGACATCACGCACGATCCCGGCCAGGGCGATACCAATCCCCGCTGCGGTGGCCTGCACGGCACCCCAAGCGCCAAGGGCGAGCCCAATACGGTCCTTGGGGGCTGCGCGCATAGTGGCCGTCAAGGTCGCGTGCCCGAACAGGCCAGCGCCGAACCCTGTGGCAAGGGTTCCTGCAAGAAACAACGCGATGCCACCACCCAATGATGACAAAATAATCGCGGCAAACCCCGGCACGCCAATGATTGTTGCAACCATCGCCAATAGGGCAGGTGATCCGCCATTTCCCAGCACACGCGAGGCAAGTCCGAAGCCCAGCAGCGTGCCTGTGGCAAACAGCGCCGTCAGTTTGGTTGTGTCGGCCACCGACAGACCCAGCGCCTGCCCCCCATAGGGCTCCAGCAGCACATCTGCCATCGCAAAACCAAAGGTCCCCAACCCGATCAGAACCAATAGGCGCATCATGCCCTGACCCCCAAGCAAGGTACGCCAAGCTTGCGAAAAATCGACATGTCGGGCGATCTTCATCGCCTTGGCCCGATCCCTGCAGCGGGCTTCCTGTTTCCACATTGCGGTCAGGTTCAGCAAAGCCGTAACAACCGCGCAGCCCTGAATGACCTGTATCAGCCGCCCAGGGCTGTAATTCTCAAGCAGCGCCCCGAAAACCAGCGCGCTGACAACCATGCCCAGCAAAAGCATGACATACATCAAGCCCACGACCTTTGCCTGATCGTCCTCTGCCACCAGATCCGTGGCCAGCGCCAACCCCACCGTTTGCACGATATGTACGCCGGCCCCCACCATCAGGAACGCCAATCCGGCAGAGCAATATCCGATCCAGCGCGGCGCATCGACCGCGTCGCCGTAACCCGACAACACCAAAAGGGCGAACGGCATCACGGCAAAGCCGCCGAACTGGCACAGCGTGCCTTTCCAGATATAGGGGACCCTGCGCAGCCCCAACGCAGAGACATGGGTGTCCGACTTGTAGCCGATCAACGTGCGGAAAGGGGCAAATACCAATGGAAGCGCCAGCATGCAGGCAACCAGCGTTGCGGGCACTTGTAGTTCGACAATCATGACCCGGTTCAGAGTGCCGATCAGCAACACCAGCGCCATGCCGACCGTCACTTGAAACAGCGACAGCCGTAACAGGCGGGATAGCGGCACGTCATCCGTGGCGACATCGGCAAATGGCAGGTACCTTGGCCCGATAGCTGCCAGCTTGCGGGTCGCAAAGGCGCGATAGTCGAACATCTATCATCTCATTCTCGTGCCAGTTGATGGATTGGCACGCTACGTTCGCAAGAACGGAAAAAAAGGCCCGCCGCAAGATGTGGCGAGCCCGATAAGCATCTATTGGGTGATGGGTATCGCCAGGTTACTGTCATGTGCGGCGGCATGAACCTCGGGCATCTGAAGCACGCCTTTGGTGATTGTTCCATCCGGCAACATGATCGTGACTTCCAGCCCACCATTTTCAAGCGGTGTCACGTAAGACGCGTTTGCCGTTTCCATATCCGGCAATTGCAATTGTGCCGCGGCCATCTTGTCGCCTGTGCCCATTTCGACGCCCGACAGGAAGTCAGACACCCATGATGTGTTGCTGACAACGGCCACATGCACCGCAAATGAACCAAGTGCCACAGCACCAAGGAATACGGGGACGCCAACGCTTGGGTTCACGACCAGCCACATTTTTGCATTATTCATAACTGACCTCCCTTAGCCGAGCCACGGGGTCGCGATTGCGACCAGTACATGAGCAAGCAACGCGATCGCTCCGAAAACGCGGGTGCCGTCGATAAGGTAGCTATGTACCTCTTCGGCCTCCTCCAGGGTCAGGCCTGTTGGCCATACTTTGTCGCCGTCCGCCATGTGAATTCCTCCTACGCGGTGTTTGGTGAAGCGACTCTTCCCGAATCGTCTGGGCCTAAAGTAGCCGCACTGGATCGTCCTATATGCGTCACTGTGTCACATATTATGGACATTATCAACTGTAACACAAAGTTGACACTTTGGCGGATGGGAAGGCGGCGCGGCCGACACCCTTGCCCCGCCTTCGTTACAGCGCCGTCGCTTAATGTCCCGGTTTTTCGCCTTACAAAAATCAGGGGCTATGCCATATGTGTTTTCTCAAGCGCTGATGGGGCGATGGCATGACGAAAAAGTACACAGCGGCGCATTGGGGCGCCTACGAGGCGCGGGGGTTCGGCGCCGATGCGGAACTGGCCCCATTGCCGCGCGATCCGCACCCCTCGACGATTGGCGAGGGCTGGCTGGACGCCATGCAGGACAACGGCGTCAGGATCGCCCGCCCCGCGGTCCGCAAGGGCTGGCTGACAAAGCGGGACAGACAGCGTGCGGGTGACGCGGAATTTGTCGAACTGCCATGGGACGAGGCGCTTGATCTGACAGCGGGCGAACTTCAACGGGTGATTGATACCCACGGGAATGCAGGGATTTTTGCGGGGTCTTACGGTTGGGCATCAGCCGGACGGTTCCACCACGCTCAATCGCAATTGCGCCGTTTTCTCAATACGATTGGCGGATATGTCACGGCGAAGAACACCTATTCGCATGCGGCCGCCGAGGTATTGTGGCCCCATGTGATAGGGCAAACAAACCGGACATTTCAGGATGGCGTGACCAGCTGGCCGCTGGTCGCAGACCATTGCGAGCTTTTGGTCGCATTCGGTGGCATCTCCAAACGGGCGGCACAGGTGGCATCATCTGGCACGACCATGCACCAGACACAGGATTGGCTGGACCGTGCAGCAAAAAACGGATGCCGGATCGTGAATGTCTCGCCACTGGAAAGCGATATGGCGCACCATATGCATGCCGAATGGATAGGGCCGCGGCCGGGGACCGACACGGCGCTGATCCTCGCACTGGCGCATGAAACATTCAGCAACGGCTGGGCTGACCGCAAATTTCTGCAGCGGTGCACCCATGGAGCCGAGGCGTTCGAGGCCTATGTCATGGGCGTTGATGGAACCCCCAAGACGGCTGATTGGGCCGCCACGATCTGTGATCTGCCGGCCGACCGCATTCGGGAACTGGCCGCAAGGATGGCCAAGCACCGCACGATGATCAGCATGTCATGGTCCATGCAGCGTTGCGATCATGGCGAGTTGACGATCTGGGCAGGTCTTTCGCTGGCCTGTGTTCTTGGGCAGATCGGACAACCCGGCACGGGGTTTGCGTTCGGATATGGCTCGACAGAGCCGGTGGGACGTCCGCATCGCCTGATCAACTGGCCGTCCGTGCCGCAGGGGCAAAACCCGGTTGATGATTTCATCCCGGTTGCCCGTATTGCGGATATGCTGGAACAGCCCGGCGGCGCCTATACCTATGACGGGGATCACAGAACCTATCCTGACGCAAAACTGGTCTGGTGGTCAGGGGGAAACCCGTTTCACCACCATCAGGATTTGCAGCGGCTGGACCGTCTGTGGCGAAAGCCCGAAACAGTTGTGGTCATGGATCACAGTTGGACGGCGACGGCCCGCCGGGCCGATATTGTCCTGCCCACGACATCGGCGTTGGAGCGTGACGATCTGATGATCAACCGCCGCGACACGGCGCTTGTCTATATGTCAGCGATCATGCCGCCCTTTGGACAGGCGCGTGATGATTATGAGATTTGTGCAGGCCTGGCCGAACGGATGGGAACACATGCTGCATTTACCCAAGGCAGGACCGCCCGGGACTGGCTGACATGGTTATGGGATGGCTGTGAAAGCGTCGCTACCGCAAATGGGTTCACATTGCCGGATTTCGAAACGTTCCAGCAAAACGGAATATGCGACATCCCTGCCAGCGATGAAACGCGCATTCATCTGTCAGACTTCGTTGCGGATCCCGTCGCGCATCCCTGCAACACGCCCAGTGGCAAGATAGAACTGAAAAGTGAGGCGATTGCAGCGATGCAGCTGGCAGATTGTCCACCGATTGCAGCCTGGCAAGAACCGGTGGAATGGTTGGGCGACGCGGCCCCGGGGCAGCTTCATCTGGTATCGGGACAACCCAATACCCGGCTTCATGCCCAGAATGACAATGGGCGGGCATCGCGGGCTGAGAAAATCCAGGGTCGCGAACCCTGTATCCTGCACCCGGACACCGCCCGGGCGCATGGGGTGAGTGCAGGTGATATTGCGCTGGTCGAAAATGCGCGCGGTGGCTGTCTTGTTGGCGTGACGTTGTCTGAAAAGATCCGGCCGGACTGCATCTGGATCGCAACGGGCGCATGGCTTGACCTGCGGGTCATTGACGGTGCGGCGATCTGCATTCACGGCAACCCCAATATGCTGACATATGACAAAGGATCGACCGGCCTTAGCCAAGGTAACATCGCGCATACGGCACTTGTTAAGTTGCGGAAATGGGACAAGCCGCTGCCGGCCATCACCGTGCACGCGCCTCCGCCACTGTCCTAGATCCTGTCGGCGTCCGCTACGGGTTCAGGGCGGTATACTGCTTGAATTGATCCACGACCGCTTGCGCATCGACGTCGATGCAGACCTTGCACAGGCGTCCCTCGCCATCAGAACGCCGGACCATCTGACCAACAGCCTCGCCCGAGGTGACGACGCCAAGTCTTACGTCCTTGACGCTGAAATGGGCAGGTGTGTCGCAGGCCACGACAGCGGCCGGATCATGCAGGTAACAATGCAGTTTCCCACTGACGGTCTGATAGAACCGCATGTAGAAGTCGCCGATCTGCTGCAGGAATGCGCCGGTTTCGGGGGCTGCGTTTGCAAGATCTGCGAAATCCTGCGGGACAAAGGCGATCTTGGTTGTGACATCCAGCCCGACGACCACAACCTCGCCGCCGCCGGGGGCATTCAGGACGATATCTGCCGCATGGGGATCGTTCCAGAAATTGGCCTCTGCATGGGGGGTGATATTGCCGCCAGCATCAAGTGAACCACCCATGATCACAAGACGTTTCAGGTTTCCAATGAAGTCCGGATCGGCGGTCACCGCCTTGGCGATATTCGTCAGCGGTCCAATCGCGCAGATCGTAAAAACACCCGGATTTTCGCGAGCCATGCGGAGCAGGAAATCAACCGCATCGCCGGCGGGTTCGGGGGGTTCGGTCATGTCCGTCTGAACATCGCCAAACCCGTGTGGTCCATGAACATGGTCGCTTGGACGATTGGGAACGATCTGAAGCGGTTTGTCGGAACCCTGATACACTTCGGTCCTGGCCTTTGACATTTGCGTCAGCCACAATGCGTTCCGGGTCGCGTCATCCGTTGTCACATTACCAAAAACGGTTGTCAGCGCGACCAGATCAATATCCGGATGGGCATGGGCGTAGAAATAGGCCATCGCGTCATCAATCCCGGGATCGGTGTCAATAATCAGCTTCATGCGATGGTCCTTGTCGTCATCTGCGCAGGTGTTGATCTGCTATGTGAACTAATGTGACCCGGCTTTACAGCATGTTTCCACAAAAAAAAACGGATCCCCGTGAGGACCCGGTTTGTTGTTTGTATGGGCGGGTGGTTACCCGCCGCAGTTTATGCCTTGCCTTTCCAAGGCACCAGAAGCCGTTCGGCCCAGCGCATCAGCATGTCGATGCCAAAGCCGATCACCCCAATCAGGATGATCCCGAGGATCACGAGGTCGGTGTTCTGGAAGCGTGAGGCGACCATGATCATCATCCCCGCACCCTGTTCCGCTGCAACCAGTTCGGCGGCAACAACCGTGCCCCAGCAGACCCCCATGGCCACACGGGCCCCGGTAAAGATCTCGGGTAGCGAGTTGGGGATAATCACGTAGCGCATGATCTGCCACTTGCTTGCGCCCAGTGAATAGGCCGCATGCACCTTGGAGATATTAACCCCCGACACACCTGACCGGGCCGCGATGGCCATGATCCACAAGGCCGCGAGGAACAGCAGGATAATCTTGCCGGTTTCGCCGATACCGAACCAGATGATCACAAGCGGGATCAAGGCCAGTGGTGGTACAGGGCGCATGAATTCCACGATGGGATCAAACCATCCCCGGAACCAGTTGCTAAGCCCCATTGCATAACCCAGCGGGATGCCGACCATCGCGCCAAGGATAAACCCGGCGACCACGCGGAACAAAGAGTATCCGAGGTGCTGCAAAAGGGTGAAACCACGGAAACCTTCCTGCACGACAGTGATGGTCCGTGCCCAGACCTCTTCGGGTGGGGGCAGATAAAGTGGTTCCATCTGCCAGCCCCTGTAAGGCGCGATATTCGGCGTTCCCTTGTCAGACAATGTGACAGTCCCGTTCTCGATCTGGACGGTTTCACCGGGTGCGATAGGCTGCCCGTTGATCGCCACAACATTGGCACCTTCGCTTTTCGAGATGTCGTCATTCGCGTCCACCCGGACCAGACCGGTGCGCCATTCAGGAATGGCAGAGGAGTCGTTTTTGGCAAAGCCGTCGCCGGGATCAACCTCGGGCGCGTCAGTATCCGTTTCACGTGGGTGGATCACCACAGTCACGGTCGCGTCGTCAGTTTCGCCATTCGCCTCGGCCGTATAGGTAAATTCCAGCGTCCCCAGAAAAGGTGCCGGGGCGTGCAGGAATTTGGGCAGCAGCGAGGACCCCGTGAACATCCCCCAGATCAGGAAGATTGTCAGGATCGACACGATCCCAGCGATCCGGTTGGGGCGTACCGCGCTTTCGTCCCCGAATGTCACGGTCTTGAGCGATGTGTAATCCTTGACCGTCGCCCGATGAATGACCTTGGTCACGATCAGGAAGGCACCGACAAAGATGGCAATATAAATGAATAGAACGAAAAATCCGGTCATGATGCGTTCTCCGTCCGGCCCATGATTTCCTCTTCCATGTCCCAGATCATCGACAAAATCTCATCGCGTTTGGGTCCGAAATCGGGGTGTTTCTTTACTTCACGCAGGTCAGCGCCTACGCCCATCTCGGCAAATGGCAGTTGGTATTCCTTGTGAATACGTCCGGGCCGGGGGGCCATCACGATCAACCGCTCGCCCAGCAACAGGGCTTCTTCAACCGAGTGGGTGATCAGAATGATCGTCTTGCCTGTCTCTTTCCATAGCTTCAGCACAAGGCTTTGCATCTTTTCGCGGGTCAGCGCGTCAAGCGCGCCAAGCGGTTCGTCCATCAGGATCACGTCCGGATCATTGGCCAGACACCGGGCCAGGGCCACACGCTGTTGCATGCCGCCGGACAGTTCATAGACAGCCTTTTCCTTGAAATCCTGCAGGCCGACAACGTCCAGCAGGTGATCAACGATTTCGCGCTTCTCGCCGTTGGGCATCCCCTTCATGGAAGGGCCAAAGCCCACGTTTTCACGCACGGACATCCATTCAAACAGTGCGCCCTTCTGGAACACCATCCCACGTTCTGCATCAGGACCGGTGATTTCGTGTCCGTTCAGCATCAGTTTGCCGCTGGTCTGCGCAAGAAATCCTGCCAGAATATTCAAAAGCGTCGTTTTCCCGCACCCTGACGGGCCAAGCACGCTCATCAATTCCCCTGGCTTCAAGTCAAGCGAGACGTTTTCCAATGCTTGCACTGCTGACCCGTTGGGCAGGTCAAACCGCATTGATATGTCATGTAAGGAAAGCCCAGACATCTGTTCCCCTTCCATCCCTGTTGTTATGTTTTTTTGGCTAGGTGCATCCGTATTATTCCCGAATGCTGGAAGAAATCGGGCGCGGAGATTAATCCGCGCCCGACCTGGACTTTACATGTCTTTGGCTGCTTCCAGCGGACCGGTATTGATCGCGTCCTCATAGCTGTCGAGCGCGGAGTCGATGGACCCTGCTTCGACGAAGACGTCCGCTACACCCTTCAGGAATGGTGCCGCGTTACCGCCGAACCAACCAGCAGAAAGCTGCTCTTCAATGGTTGGGAACTTCATGGTTGCGATGGCGCCCTTGGCAGCGTCCAGATCCATGCCGGCCTCGTTTGCGATGATGCTCAGCAATTCGTCGTTGGGGTTTGCAGCCCATTCGGCGTTTGCGTCAGCAGTCACTTTGAGGAACTTGGCAACAACATCGCCATTTTCAGCGATGTAGTCGGCAGGTGCAGATGTCACGTCGAACACCAGAATGCCCAGCTCTTCCTTTTCAGGGCCAGTCAAAAGCACGTTGCCATGCTCGCGCATGCTGGTCAGACCACCGCCATAGCCACAGGCAAAATCAACGGCTTTCTGGCCCAGTGCGTTTGCACCTTCTGGCGGAGGCATGTCCACGATGGACAGGCTGGCCAGATCAACACCGAAGTGGTCCATCTGACGCAGGAAGCCGTAATGCGCAGCTGTACCAAGTGGGACCGCAACTTTCTTGCCGGCCAGTTCACTTGCGGAATCCTTGTCGATTTCCAGATCCGAATGCACAACGCAGTTGTCATTGTCAGAGTAGCTGACCGCAACGTCGACGATCTGCAGGTCCTGGCCGCCGGATGTGGCAACAACGAAAGGTGGAACACCCTGCGACAGTGCGATCTGCACGTCACCCGAGGCCATTGCGGCGCTCATCGCGGTTCCGGTTTCGAAGGAAACCCAGTTCACTTTCATGCCAAGCGCTTCGTCATAAGCGCCGGATGCTTTGGCCGCCATCATCGGCATTGGCCATTCCAGGAAGTAGGCAACGGTGATTTCACCGTGGCCATCCGCCGTTGCGGCGGTGCCTGTCATCGCGGCGGCTGCAGCCATAACAAATGCACATGTAGTTTTTTTGATCATTTTTATCCCCTGTTGTGGTGTCGTCCACCTGGTAGTTTCATTTTACGAAACTTGTATTTCGCAAAATGAGATTAGAAATCGAATCACGGCGTCGTCAATCCCTTTTTTGCCGATACCGCTTCGCGACACGACTATGGATGGCCGAAATCTGATTTGAAAGGCAAAATCCTATATTTCTGGATCATCTAAGATGCTGCGATCATGGACATGTGTTGCCGCACGTTGTTTTAAGGTGCGATGTCTGGCCGGTAAAATCTTAGGTTGAAAAGCGTGCCGTTATATAACTCATTTGGTGTGCCGACGACCGCACGCACGTCTGATCCGCGCGGAATCATCGCCTGCAATGATCACGTCATTGTCAGGTGTCGTCCGGGTCTACATAGTTCTGCGGGTCGTAAATGACGAAAAATTCATAGTAGCAATAGGCAGCCACGGCACCAAACATCACGGCCCATCCGGGGTTCCCGTTCAACAGTTCGAACAGCGCCCAGCCGACCGTCACCGCAACGGTCAGAACGCGCCGGATCTGCGGCGCGAAAAAAGGGTGACGCAGGTCGAACAGCTTTCGCATGGGCGGCTTTCATTCTCTATTTGGCGGACCGGGGCTACAGCCCGCGATCTACAAACCCTATCCCAGAACCTCTGAGACCGCCACTGCGCGCCCGGTTTCCACCGATTTGACTGCCGCATCTGCCAGGGCGAGGGCCATCATGCCGTCGTGACCGGTGGGTGTCATGGCACTGCCGCTTTGCAAGGCAGCTACAAATGACGCAATTTCAGCGGCGTAAGCATCCAGATAGCGGGACATGAAGAAATCAAGCAGTGGCGGGGTCTGATATCCCGCTGCATTGGCGATCTCGATCCGCGATCTTTTGTGGTTCTCCACCGAAACGGACCCCTCGGATCCGTGAACCTCGATCCGCTGATCATAGCCATAGGTAGCGCGGCGTGAATTGGTGATTGTGCATTGGGCCCCGCTTGGGGTCGTCAGAACCACGTTTGCACTGTCAAAGTCACCGGCAGCCCCGATGGCCGGATCAACAAGGTTGGATGTGGCCGCATAGACCGTGACGATGTCTTCATCCAGCAACCAGCGGGCCACATCAAAGTCGTGGATCGTCATATCCCGGAATATCCCGCCGGAGCGTTCAATATAGGACACAGGCGGCGCGCCCGGATCGCGTGACGTCAGCGTGACCATTTCAACCTTGCCGATTTCGCCCCGGTTAATGGCCTCTTTCAGGGCCAGAAAATCGGGGTCGAACCGGCGCTGAAACCCAACCATCAGCTTGGCATTCTGTGCCGTGACTGTTTGCAGGCAGGTTTTGACGCGGTCGAGCGACAGATCGACAGGCTTTTCGCAAAAGATCGCCTTGCCCGCCTTGGCAAACTGCTCGATCAGGTCTGCATGCGTGTCAGTGGGGGTGCAGATGACGACCGCGTCAATATCATCTGCCGCAGCGATTGCATCAATTGTGCGGATATCGCCGCCATAGGCATCCTGGACGGCCTTTGCGGCCTGTGCCATCGGATCGGCGACTGCCTGCAATGATGCACCGTCCACGGATGCGATGGCCCGCGCGTGCACCTGCCCAATCCGTCCTGCGCCCAGAACGCCAAATCTGACCGTCATGTCTTGTCTTCCTTATTCTTGATTGTCCGGGTGGGACGCGCCATCAACCGGGCGCGTCACCATCGGGCATTTGGCTGATCGCGATCAGGCGTTTTCCACGTCATATTCAGGTTGCGTTTTTGCACCCGTGATATAGGATACGACATCCTCGCCATTGGTCTCGCTTTTGTGCAGGTTGGCCGCGATACGTCCGCGCCGGAACACGATGATCCGGTCAACCAGATCAAAAACCTGCCGCATGTTGTGACTGACAAGGATCAGGCTTTCGCCCTGTTCCTTGAGGGTCCTGATGATATTCTCAACCTGTGCCGTTTCCTGCACCCCGAGTGCGGCTGTCGGTTCATCCATAATGGTCAGTTTGGACGCAAAGGTTGCTGTCCGCGCGATCGCCACACATTGCCGTTGTCCGCCGGACATGTTGGCGATGGTGTTCTTGATATTCGGGATTTTCACACCGGTCTTGACCAGTCCGGCCAGCGTGTCCTCGCGCATTGACTTGTAGTCGAGCCTGCGGAATGGCCCCAGCCAGTTCCACATCGTCTTTTCGCGGCCCAAGAACAGATTGTCGGGGACATTCAGATCGTCGGCCAGCGCCAGGGTCTGGAACACGGTTTCAATACCTGCCTCGCGGGCCTCAAGCGGGCCAGCAAAGTTCACCTCGGCACCGTCAAAGACAACGGTGCCGCGGGTGCGTTGTTCAACGCCGGTGACCTGCCGCACAAAGGTTGATTTGCCAGCGCCATTGTCACCCATGATTGCCACATGCTCGCCCTTTTGCAGGACGAAATTGGCATCCTCCAGCGCGTGAACACCGCCGTAATGCTTGGTCAGGCCTTTGGTTTCCAAAATGATATCGGACATCTCTGTTGCCTTTCTAAGCCCGCGCCGCTGCGCGTTTTTGCTGCCATTGATCCAGCGCAACTGCGCTGACGATGATGCACCCAAGGACCATTTCCTGATAATACGCACCAAGCCGAAGGAAGGTGAAACCGGATGTAATCACCCCGATAATCAGGGCGCCGATCACCGTGCCGATGATCGAACCGCGCCCACCGAACAGCGATACGCCACCGATCACAGCCATGGCGATGGCCTCAAGCTCGTAGCTTAGCCCCATGCCTGATTGCGCCGTCAGGTTCTTGGATGTCAGGATCACGGCCGAGAGACCCGCAAGCATGCCTGCAATGGCATAGACCAGCACCAGATGGCGCGGCACGTTGATGCCTGACATCCGGGCCGCCGCCTCGTTCGAGCCGATGGCATATGTGTGTTTGCCATAGATCGTGTAATTCATGATCAGATGAAACAAGAGCGCGAGACCAAGAAAGATAATGACCGGGTTCATGCCTGCGCCGATGACTGCGTAGGATTCAGTCGGGAACGAAACCGGGTTGCCGGTTGACCACCACTGGGCCACGCCGCGGGCAAACAGCATCATGCCCAGCGTGGCGATAAAGGGCGGTATCCGCGCAAAGGCAACCAGCACGCCGTTGACGACACCCGCCAATATCCCGCAGCCAAGCCCGACAAGAACAGGGACCAGAACCGGCAGATCAAGGAAGGCGGGGCCAAAGATCGCCTTTGGGTTCGGGCCACCATTGACCTCTGCTATCTGGGCAAAGCTCATGGCGATCATGGCTGTCGCGCCCAGAACGGACCCGGATGACAGATCAATCCCGGCCGTAATGATCACCTGCGTGACGCCCAGTGCGATAATGCCGACAATCGCCACCTGAATGATGATGATCCGCAACCGCGCCTCGTTGAAGATGCTGTCAAAGCGGTCATTGCTGTCAAAAAGCAGGCTTTGCCCCATGAAGATCGCGCCAAGTGCTTCGAAGATGGCGATAATCAGGAAAAGCGCGCCGAGAACATTCAATTCGTTCGGCCATTGTCGCTTTGATTTGTCGAATGTGAGGCCGCCGGTGCCGTGGCTGGTATCTGACATCGTTTCAGCTCCCTCTGATGCGTCAGTTATTGGACGTGTTCCAGGGCGCAGCAGGCTGCGCCCTGGAATGACTTGTGATGATCCAGTTTACTGGACGAAATCACCGATATTTTCCGGCGTTACGAGTTTGAACGGAATGAAGACTGTCTTGTCGACTTCTTCGCCGTTGATCAGCGCGATTGCGGTGTCAATCGACCCGGCACCCTGACCGGCAAGATCCTGGAATACGGTCACATCCAGATCGCCTGCCTGCATGGCAACAAGGGCGTCAGATGTCGCGTCAACGCCGCCAACCTGAACTTCGTCCATCGAGATACCAGCCGCTTTCATCGCCTGGATCGCGCCAATTGCCATTTCGTCGTTATTGGCAAAGACCGCGTCGAACTCTTCGCCGGATGACAGCCAGTTCGTCATCAGGTCAGAGGCCTTGTCGCGGGACCATTCCGCAGTCTGCTTGTCGATCACCGTGATGAAGTTGCACATATCCATGCCCAGCACGTCTTCGACGTCCTTGGTGCGCTGAACGGCGGCCTGGTTGGAAAGCTGGCCCATCAGGATATAGGCTGTCGCACCACCGGATTTGCCTTCAGCCCGCAGGTTTTTGCAGATTTCAAAGGCTTTCAACGTGCCGGACTCGATTTCGTTGGATGCAACAAAGGCCTGACCATCTGGCAGTGTGTCCATGTTGATCGGCTGACGGTTTACATAGACCAGCGGCACATTGGCCGCGGCGGCAGCGGCTGACATGGCCTCGGTCGCGTTGGTGTCTACTGCGTTGACGATGATCGCGTCGACGCCAGATGCAATGAAGTTGTTGATCTGGTCGAGTTGCTTGGCCACATCATCGGTTGCATCTTCGATCTGCAGGCTGACGCCGTCCAGCGTTTCCTCGTGCGCTGTCATGCCGTTCCGCATTACGGTCAGGCCGTTGTCGTCAAAACGTGCAACAGACACGCCGATCTGCTGTGCCATGGCTGTCGTGCCCATCAAGGATGTAAGGCCAGCGGCCAAAAGGATCTTTTTCATTGGTTTCCTCCCAAAACGTGTCCGGCAACACCTACATTAAAACGCCGGAAGCCCAGAAACGGGCGGTTTGCAATGGTTTCAGGCAGCATTTGCCCTCAATCCATTGCGTATGAAATCCATCGAGGCCCGTAGCGCGGGCACGGGGTCTGCGATGGCATGCACATCAGGCGCGAACGCCTCGAATGAAATGGGTCCGTCATAGCCAGCTGCCAGCAACGCCCGGATCTGACCAAGGTTCTCCAGCCTGTCGGCGTCATTGACCAATATGCGGTCTTGATCGGTCATCTCCGGCGTTGAGAGCGCCGGATCGACGACCCCGGACACATGGACGATGCCAGTGTAGCGGGCAAAGCAGTCACGTTCGCCGGCCAGGTGGTGGTGAAATGTATCATGCACAAGCTGCAGGGTGCCGGCCTGATCCAGCGCACTGATTGCATCGACGGCAGGTTGTTTGTGGCGCAAAGCGCAGCTTTCGAAGCCAAGCGGTTCGATCAGGCCCTTCAGCCCGTGACTTTCCAGCATCGGGATCAGCTCGCGCACCGCAACCCGCAGGTTGGCCTGCCGTTCGCCATTGTTCATACCTGCATTGTCGTTGCGGGGGATCAGCCCAATCGCTTCGGCGCCCGCGGCGCGCGCGGTCTGCATCAAGGCAAGCGCTGCGTCGGCGCGATCCGCAGACCAGTCGTTAAAGCGCGGGATTTCCGCGATATTCAGCAGACGTAACCCTTTGTCACGGGCCAGCGCACCTGCATCGACCGGGTCCATTCCGTCAAACAGCGGCTGGGTCAGATCATTTCTGACCTCGACACCGACGCAGCCAAGTGACGCGGCGATATCCAGCAGTTCGACGTAGCTGACCTTAGCCACTGTCATATGATTGAGCGCAAATTGCGGTCCCACGATGTCGTCTTCCCTCCCGACGCTCCCCACGTCGTTTCAAGACGGTGCAAATTTCGGGGGCAACCCGTCAACCTTTCCTTTCGGCGCGCGGACGCTTCAGATCATTTTTGATAGTTTTATTGCGTGGCAATGAGGGCTTTCTATCACGCGATAGATTCAGGCAAAAACAGATTTGGCGATAGAAAATGCTGCGCCGGTGGCATGTCATCGCTGTCCTCAATCACCTTCCGCGCGAGTGCAAAAAGATCGTCACAGACCTGATCCAGGGGTGTCCCGATCACCAGTTCTACATAGCGGTCCGCAAGGGCGCGGCGGCTTTCCGGGGTCAGTTCATTGACAATCAGCGACACCTCTCGCGGTTTTCGGACCTCGCGTAGCGCCGCGATCGCACCTTCCATTCCGCCGCCTGCACAATAGATTGCCACAAGGTCCGGATGCCGGTTCAGCAGGTCCAGCGTGGCCTCGTAGGTTAGCTGGCGAGTTTCCAGATTGACCAATGTATTCAGGATTTCAAACTGCGGTGCATATTCGCGAAAATAGCTGCGAAATCCGGTTTCGCGCAGCTCATGCCCATGCCACCTGTAACCCCCGACAAAGATCGCGACCTTCCCCGACCGGCGCGCTGCAGTTGATGCCATATGCGCAGCGATCCGGCCAACCTGAATGTTATTTAGCCCTATATAGCTGCGTCTGATGCCCTGCGCGAAGTCATTGAGCAGCGCAAAGCAGGGCTTGCCAGCGGCCTGAAAACGATGCACCGCATCGCCCAGATCCACATGCGTGACAGCTGTTGAGGCCAGCGCATGGACATCGGGCGCCAATAGCTCCATTTGTTCGACGAAATCGCCGGGTGTCTGCCCGGATGTGTAGCGAATGATGGCCTTGGCCCGGATACCGGTTGCCCGTGCGGCGGCATCTTCGGCGGCTTTGTGAAACGCCTTGTAAAAGGCTTGCTTCTCTTTTTGAAAGACGAACCCAACCCGAAGTTCCGGCAGTTCCTCGAAAATACGCTGCTCCAACAGCGAGACGCCATGGTACCCGATGGCACGGGCGGCGTCGTAGACGCGCTTGGCTGTGTCCTGTCGCACCTTGGCGCGCCCGTTCAACACACGGTCAACGGTAGCAACGCTGACGTCCGCCTCGCGCGCGAGGTCAGCGATTGTCGGTCTCTTTGCCAAACGGATCTCCACTCGTTTTGATAGAATTCTATCATTTTGAGAGAGTGTTCTGAGGGGTTTTGATCTGCTTGGCAAGCCGCAATATGCGGGTCGTTTGGTGGCTCAGCCCCCGGCCTTGGGACCAAATGTGCAGAATGGCCATGTGTCGCGTGGCCGGTGGTTATTCTCGAGCTTGGCCAGATTCTGGCAGACTGCCCCCTCGGTCAGGGCCATGATCTGAAAACGCGGCAGGGTCCGCAGGTCGGGCGACAGGTAACCGGATTTGACGACCAGCAGGTCAAAATCATCCAGTGCTAGGCCCAGCACCGAAAAGTCGCTGAGATTGTGAAAGGGTCGTCGTCGCGCTGTCAGGACGACGGTCGCTGCCGCTGTCTGAACAATGGCGCAATCACCGACGATCCGGCAGTTTTCGACCGCAAGGGTGACGCGAGGGCCGCCACCGCCAAGGGTGCCGCCTGTTGTTACTTCAACGGCACCATCGGACAGGGCGGCAAACCCTGCAGGGTCTGCGATACCGGCAAAAAGCGCCTGACATGGCGCGCCGCGCTGCACGGCATATAGCACATCGGCGCGGTCGCCCATGCCGCCAGCGGTCGGATTGTCGCCGCTATCTGCCAATATGGCTGGGCGTCCGGCCACCGCGTCAAGTGCTGCAGGCAGGGCTGCTGCCTGCATATCGAACACCAGCCTGTCGCGGACGCCCTGATAGGCCTGTGCGATCTGTTTGGCGCAACGGCGTCCTGCGTCGGGATCCGTTGCGGTCACCACCGCGGCTGCGGTCGCGCGCGGACTGTCCGCCCAGACATAGCCGATCATCAGGTTGCTGTCGCAGATCCCGTCTTTGCGATCATAGGCGGGCAATGTCGCATAAAGAGACCGGCAAGGTTCTACAAAGGTGGACGACATTTCACCGGGTACCAGAATGGGTATCGGCACCCAATGGACGACAGGCCGGGGACCGCCATTGAGCGCATCCGCCAGAATGCGGGCGGCGCGCGCATGGGTGTCGGCCACATCGACATGGGGCGCCGTCCGATAGGCGGCAAAACCGTCCAGAGCCGCGCAGATCTGATCTGTCACCTGCCCATGCAGATCAAAACTGGCGCTGATGATGGCGTCAGGGCCGACGATGTCCCGCACCTTGCGGATAAACACGCCTTCGGGATCATCCACGCCCGGCACAAACATGGCCCCATGCATCAGCAACAGAACCCCGTCCAGCGGCATGGCGGCATGCAGCGCGGCCATGAATTGGTCAAACTGGTCCGCGAATGTGGTGGCTGACACCGGGCCACCCGGCACGGACCGGTCATGGAAGAGCGGCAACAGCGTGATCCCGGCGGCGGCAAAGTCAAAAGGCACCATATCGCGCAGCGCCTGTCCGGTCGTTCTGGTAAAGTCCCCCGCGACCTGCTGCAACGGCGCATAGCTAGAGCATTCCGTGTGCAGGCCGCCGACGGCGACCCGTTTCATAAGCGTGGCACCAGACGCGACAGGGCGGCAAAACGTGGCCAGGATTTTTGTGCCTCGGGGGTCCAGCCAGCCTCGGCCACTGCGGCCAGCCGCGGAAAGGCGATGGCGTTGATGGCGTCGGTTGTGTCGAGGTATTCGCCCCAGATTGCAGCCTGCACCCCGACAAGTTGGCCCGGCCCGTCGGGCAACCCATCGGCGACGGCGTAATCATAGCAGTTTTGCGGCGGCGAGACGCCCGCCCAGGAAATCCCGCGCGCATCCCAGCCGTCAGCCTCGACCATATCAAGGTAATAGGCCTGGCCCGGTGTGGCGACGACGTCGTAGCCCTTTGCCATCAGCTCTGCCGTTTTTTCCTTGGTGCGCCACGCGAAAAGCAGGGCGTTGTCCGGTGCGATCCCGCCGCCTTCGGCGGCTTCATCCCAGGCGGCGATCTTGCGTCCGCGTTGGCGAAGATGGTCCTGCACATGGCGCAGGAAATGCGCTTGCAATTCGTGCGTTGTCGCCAGCCCGTTTGCTGCGGCAAAGCGCTGCGCCAACGGGGATTTGCCCCAGGCGGCCAAATCAACCTCATCTGCGCCGACATGGATGATGTCGAACGGAAACAGGGCGGCGGCCTCGTCCAGCAATGTTTCGACCACATCGTAGGTTTTCGGGATGCCGGGGTTGAGCGCGTTGTTGGTGTATCCCTGCACTGATCGGTAGCAACCATTGGGCTCATCAGGGTCGCGCAGTCCCGGCACCGCCGCGATCAGGGATGCCGCATGGCCGGGCATTTCGACCTCGGGCATGATCGCGATCCCCAACGCGCTGGCGTGATCCAAAACCTGTGCGATGTCGGTTGGCGTATAATGGCCCGATTGTCCGCTCGGCCCGTCGCCATATTGCGGCGGCATCGGCTGGCCCATGCCCCGGCTTGCACCGATTGTGTTGAGTGCGGGATAGGCTGCCGACGGGATGCGGTACCCTTCGTCATCAACCAGATGCCAATGGAACCGGTTCATCCGGAGCCACGCCATCACGTCCAGTACGCGCCTGATGACGCGCACATCATGGAAATTGCGCGATACATCCAGCATCAGCCCCCGCCATTCAAACCGGGGCGCATCAGAAATCTCGCCTGTGCGCGGGAACTGGAATCTGTCATCAATCCGGGCCGCATGCGCCATCTGCGCAAGGGCGGTCAGCCCATATTGCAGGCCTAGCGGGTCGGCATGGTGCAAGGTGATCTCGGCCCCGAATTGCAAGCGGTAACCATGCGGTGGCAGGTCTTGGGTTTGAGACGTATGAACCGGCTGCCCATGGGATAGCGAGATTGCAGCAGGATCAGCTGGAAAAAGGCGCTTTTGCAGCGCGGCCACCGCCTGAAATGGTGCTGGATCGGAACCGGGGGCAGGGCACAGGATCGGGGCCGCGCCCCAGTCTGTAATCGCCACCTCGGCAGGCCATGGCAGCAGGCCCAGCGGTTCGGTAATTTGGCCGGGCGGCCAGTCTTTGCCGGGTCCACGCGGGGCGCCATCCAGTGGCTCCAGATCGCCTATCGTCGCCTCCATGGTTCGCCCATCCGTCGTGGTGATCCAGGCTGTGATCACGCCCTGGGTCCGGTTCGCGGCACCGTAGATCAAGCCTCTCAAACGGACCTGCCACGTACCGCCGGCCGGAATATCGGCGTTCGGGACGATTTCGACAAAGCTGCCATAGCTATTGACCAATGTGCCGCCGGTGACGTCGGTTGTTTCGTCAATGCGGGCCAGCGAGGTGTAGCAGAAACTGGCTGGTCGGATGTCGGTCTCGCCAAGATTATGTAGGGTAAGGTGCAGGCTGCCACATGTGTCAGCAGGCGCCGCCGTCCAGCCTTGGGTCAGATGCAAGGTCATGTGATATCCATCATGCTAAAATCATCACGCAGGCACAGCATGTCATCGACAGCGGTGCCAATGGCGATATCATTGGCTGGCAGCCCCATCACCTTGCGCGGGATGTCACTGACCATCGGGATTGCCATATCAAGCGTCAGGCCCACATGCGTGACCAGATTGCGCAGGCTTTGCACAAGATTAATATGCGCCCCGGCCAGTGATCCTTCGGCATTGACAAGGGCGCCATCCCGGACAGCGATGCGCTGGCCGTAAAGGGTAAAATGATCGGGGCCGCCGACCGTAGCCATTGCGTCCGAAACGGCAAAGGTCAGCCCGGCGCGGGGACGTGCCCGTAACGCAACGCGCACCATGTCCCAATCCACATGAATGCCGTCGACGATGATCCCCGCATAGGCATCGGAATTAAGTGCAGCCCCCAAAATGCCGGGCATGCGCGACGTCATCGGCGGCATCGCGTTATAAAGATGCGTAAAGCATGACAGGCCACGGCCGAGCGCGGCCTTAGTCTCGTCACTGGTTGCGGCAGAATGCCCGCCAGCGACAACCGCGCCGCATGCGACCAGACGCGCGAATAAATCGGGTGCGGCCAGTTCAGGGGCCAGCGTGATCATGACGGGCAGGTCTTTGGCGCGCAGGTCCTCGACCAATGTGACGGTTGCCAGATCAAGTGGCCTAATATGGGCCGCATCATGGGTGCCGCGTCGGTCCGGCGCGATATGGGGCCCTTCGATATGCAGCCCGGCAAGGCCCGGTTCGCCCTTGGTCCGGATCGCCGCATCTGCAGCGCGGGCGATCACATCGGGGCTGTCGGTGATCACGGTGGGCAGGATCGTCCCTGTCCCCTGACGCCGGTGTGCGGCAGCGACCGTCCGGAACCCATCGGGGGTCGGATCGCTGTTGATCATCACGCCGCCGCCCCCATTGACCTGCAGGTCCGTCAGGTACGGCAGGGCCAGCGGGACGATATGGTCGGGTGTATCGTGATCCAGCGGGCGGATCTCCATGATCGTGCCATTCTGCGCAACGATGCCCATCTGGTCATGCAGCAAGCCCTGCTGCCAGAGTTTCGCAACCCCGATCAACATGCGGTCGGGTCGCCGAAATAGGGCAGCAATGCCTGCTGAACATGTGCGACCAGAATGGCCGTCGCCGGGGGCAGATCAAGCGTCCTTGCCCGCGCAAGCGTGGCGGCTGGCAGGTATTGGGCCAGCAGCGGCGCGGGGGCCGGGGCTGCATCAATCCGCGATTTGATATCTGCAACCGCCTGCATCACCGCCTCATTTGTCCAGTAATAGCGGATGCGGTCTGCATACCCAAAATGCCGCATGATCCGCTGGTCTGCGGGTGTCCCGTGATAGTGGCCCTCCCAGTATCCTGGGGTCTTGGTCATGATATCTTCCATGAGCAGCGACAAATGCGGCCCGCCGACCCGCCATATATCTGCATGCGACAGCGCATATACGGCCTCGCGCCAGGCGAATGTCAGCGCGGGACCCACCTTGAGGATCGCGAAGTTGCGCCTGCCCAGTTCTGGAAAAACCTCGGGTTTCTGATAGTCGGTAGAATGGGCCTCGAAACACAGATCGGGGTAGGGGCCAAGCATTGTGGACAGGTCATCAGCGCCGTCCATCGGGAAATGGTCAATATGCGCTGGCGCAAATTCCAGACCCGGTTGTACCACAAGGCCGCGCACGCGCGCAAAGGCATCCTGCAGACCCAAAGCGTCAAATGCGTCCGCATGGGCGCGCATCGTGGCGGCGGCCCGGTCGGGTGGTGTGGGGGCGATCCCCTCATCATCATGGCGCGCGCCCCCCGGGGGCGGGACCTCTGTGCCGATCACGTAACGCAAGGCGCCCGGATCGGGGGCCGCGTCTTCGGCAACCTGGGCAAGTTCAGCCGCGCGTGCCGCTGCTGGCCCGTCTGGCAGCGCCGCCGCCTCGCCGCTGCATCCTTCCGAGCAGTCCAGATGGATCTTGGTGAAACCAGCCTGCACATAGGCCCGGATCATCAGCTTGGCCTCGGCCATGGCCCGATCGGCGGGCTGATCCTTCCACGCTTGTGGCCCAAGATGATCACCGCCGAAAATGAGCCTCTCAGGCGCCACCCCCAGCCCGTCGGACTGTGTGCGCAAGCTGGCGATGAAATCGGCGGGGGTCTGGCCTGTATAGCCGCCGCTGTGATTGACCTGATTTGAGGTGGCCTCGACCAGCAGCGGGCGATCAAGCGTTTCGGCCAGTAGCAGCGCGGCGGTCAGAACATCCGGATGGGCCGAACAAACCGACGGTAGGGCGGGCCCGTGCCCTGCGCGATTGGCGCGGATAATATCATCAAGCATCGTCATTGCCGGGCCGCCACCAGCGCCGCACCACGCGCGCCCGAACTATCGCCATGCCGGGCCAGCACAATGTCAGGCAAGGGCATGTCGCCCAACGCGTGGGATTTCATGGCTGCGGATAACCGCGCCGTGATACCGGGCAGGTTGGACACCCCCCCGCCCAGCACGATGCAATCAGGTGCCAGGGTCAATTGTATGGTCAAAAGGCATTCTCCCGCGATATCGGCCCAGATGTCGATGATGTCATGGTGGCCACCGGCGACCAGATCCATGGCATCCAGCCGCTGACCCAACTTATGCGCTGCAATATTCGAAAGCCCGGTGCCCGAGACGCAGGTTTCCATACATCCCAGGCGGCCGCAGCCGCAGGGCCAAAGCGGCAGGTCATGGCGTGCGATGGCCGCTGCCGGGATACCGACATGTCCGATTTCGACGGCAATTGCGCCATGCCGCGGGGCCAATGCCCGGTTGATGGCGAACCCACCCCCGACGCCGGTACCCAGGATGAGCCCCATAACGGTCTGGTATGCGCCAGCCGCACCGCCATCGGCCTCGGACAGCGTGAAGGCCATGCAATCATTGACCAGCGCAAAAGGTCTGTTGTGGCGCTGGGCCAGATCAGCGGCAATCGACCTTTTGGGGTCGGTCGGAATATTTGCAGCGAACACGATCCCCGTCTCCGGATCGACGATGCCGGGGACGGCGATGCCGATGGGCATTTCGGGGCTGGCTGAGGATGCAACAAGCCAGTCAATTTGTTCGCTCAGCCCGTCCAGCATTGCGTCAAAGCTGGTTGTTGGGGTTGGAATGCGTTGCACTTGCGCGGTGTTTGCGGCCGGACCCTCGAATATGCGGGCCTCGATCTTTGTGCCGCCCAGATCAATGCCGCCGCAAATCATGGCTGCCAATCATAAAGCGTGACACCCGACACCACCCGGCTGAGGTTTTGCCCAAGGAAAGGATCATCAACGTTCAGGCCCAGATGGGCCGACCATTGTGCCGCCCGAATTTGCGCAAGCAGCACATACAAGACCGCATCAGCGCGTGCATCGCCAACGCCCGTCAGCGGCACATCGGCGCCGGGGCCGATTGTTGTCACGGGGACTTTGGGAAATTGTTGCCGGATCTCGGCCGCCACATCGTTGTCATAGCGCGCGGTGTGCGGGTCGGGATGGATCAGGACGTAAACATGTGACCTGTCGTTGACCGCTGCCTTGGGGCCATGCCTGTACCCCATGGGGCTGTCCCATTGGGTGGTTGTCTGCCCGGCGGTCAGTTCCAGAACCTTCAACGCGCTTTCCCGCGCGACGGATTTCAACGCGCCAGAGCCCAGAAAAACGGCCCTTTCGGGGGGCTGTTCGACGGTACTGGATAGCGCCGTGATCAATTGCCGTGCTTGCGCTGCAAGTACATGGATTTTCTCGGGATCAAACCCGGACAGGCACACCAGCGCGGATAACAGCATGGTGGTAAAGCTGGATGTCATCGCAAAGGCCGCATCATGGGTCGCAGCCGGCAGGTTCAGGATGCGCAGCTCGCCCGGTCCGGGTGCCGGTCGGGTGGCCAATGCGCTTTGCGCGTTGCAGGTGATATGCAGCCGATCAATATCGGGGCGGTGCGCATCAAGCAGATCAATCACCCCAATCGATTCCGAACTGTTGCCCGAGCGTCCGAACTGCACCACAAGGATTTCCCCACCTGCGCGCAAAACATCCTGCGGACAGGCCACAATATCAGTGCTGGCCCTGTTTTCCAGTCGCAGGGTCGATGGCCCATCACTGACGATCCCGCCGATAAAATCCGAGGTTCCGGCCCCTGTCAGCCATACCGTGTCGATGCCCCGATCCGCGATCCATGCGCGCATATCGCGCGCTTGGTCCGCCAGCGTGGTTGCCCAATCCGCCCAGATGTCAGGTTGTGCGTGAATTTCGGCCCAAGTGGCTGTCTTATGCAATTTCACGTGACACCTCGTCCGGTGCCTGGGTCGAGACCATGGTGATCCCCTGACCCGCAATTGTCGCAAAATCCGGGTCACCGGGCGCCAGATCGGTCACGATGATATCAACCTGATCCATATCGCAAATCCGGTGCAACGCGGATTTGCGGAACTTCGTGCTGTCGGCCAGTACAATCACCCGGCGCGCCGCTTTCATCATGAAACGGGTGATGTGCGCCTCGTCCTCAAGGAAAGTGGATAGCCCGTGAGAGGGATCAACAGATGCCGTACCCATCACGAAAGTATCAAAATGCATCTGACCAATACTCGTTTCCACCATGCGGCCTGCCATCGACATTGCATTTGGCCGGATCTGACCACCCGTCAGCATGACAGTGTGTTGTCCATGGCTCAATGCGTTCTGGGCAACCCAAATGCCATTGGTCATGATCGTCAATGCCGGAACCTCATCCAGCGCAAGCGCAAATGTCTCGGCGGTTGATCCATTGTCAATCAGCAAGCTTTGATCATTGCGAACAAACTGGGCGGCGCGCTGGGCAATCTGTTGTTTGGCGGCAAGGTTGACCTGCCGGCGATCATTGGCAAGCGGTTCGACAAAACCTTTTGCGCTGCCTTGCCGGGCCAGGGCCAGGGCAAAGTCGATCCTGAAATCCGACAGGCCCGCATACCCGAATGTCTGGCAGAACTTGATCAGCGTTGGTTCAGATGTGTTGAGGGCCGCGCAAATCTCGCGGCTTGTGTTGCGGATGAACTGCTCGGGTGAGGCCATGGCGTAATCGGCGATCCCGGCCATTTTGGGGCTAAGTGTTGCGCGCGCATCCGCAATGGCGGTCACGATGTCCTGTGGTGGGGATTTAGCAGACATGAGGGTCGCCTTCTTGATGCGTTGAGCCAAAAAAATACAGGTTGTAGAGTTTTGTCAAACTAAAAAAGTGGCGGTATTTTTTAGGTAGAATAAAAAAACTGTTGCTATTTTTGATCAGCTGCGCTCAATTTTTAGAAAATCTAAGGAAGAAGATTCCCATGATCGCCGGTCCGATACTAGAGGTGTGTGTTGACAGCCCCGATGGGCTGGCCGCCGCAATATCCAGTGGTGCCGGCCGGATAGAGCTGTGCAGCGCATTGCCGCTTGGCGGCTTGACCCCCGGGGCCGGTTTGATGAAAGCGGCCCGGCAATCAGGTGTCCCATGCCATGCCATGATCCGCCCGCGTCCGGGGGATTTCTGCCTGCGCGACGGCGATATGGATGCGATGTTGGCCGACATTGCGGCCACGCATGCTGCCGGTCTGGCGGGTGTTGTGATTGGCGTTGGTCGAGTGGATGGCGCGCTGGATGACGATGCGATGCGAAGGCTTGTGGCCGCAGCCGCACCGCTGGATGTCACGCTGCACCGGCTGATTGACCTCGCGCCTGATCCAATGCGGATGATTGATCAGGCCGTCGGGCTTGGCATGACCCGCATCCTGACATCCGGGCAGGCCAGCGTCGCCCCCGATGGGATCGCGATGCTGCAAAAGATGGTCACCCATGCGGATGGCCGGATCGAGATCATGGCTGGCGGCGGGGTCACCCCGGCGGCGGCACCTGCATTGCTGGCGACGGGTGTCGACGCGCTGCATGGCTCATTCAGCACACCTGATCCGGCTGACACCGATTGTGGCCATATCGGCATCGAGATGCGGCGGGTCACCTCGGCGGCACAGGTCCGCGCCATGCGGGCGGCCATGACACAAGAGGCGATTTGCGCATGAGGGTGGGGATCATCGGTCTGGGCGCACGGATCGCCAGCCTGGCGCCCGAATTCGCCAAGGCCAATCCTGCCCTTGAATTTACGGCCGTCTGCGATCCGGCCGATGCACGATTGCCGGTTTTGACGGCTTTGGGGGCGAAACCTGATTGGTACGACGACCCGGCTGCAATGTTGGCGGCGCATTCTTTCGATCTGTTATTGGTCGGCTCGCCCAATCACCTGCATCTGGATCATCTGCGCCTGGCTTTGCAGTCCGACGTGCCGCATATCTTTGCCGAAAAACCGTTGGTCGTGTCGGTCGATGAGACACTGGCGCTGGCTCGGCTGATTGCGGCCCATGATGGGGTCCGGCGGATGATGGTTGGGCTGGTTTTGCGGTATTCGCCGCTGTATCGGGCCTTGCGTGCCGCCCAAGCCAAGGGGCTGCTGGGCGAGATCATGTCGATCGAGGCATCCGAACATATAGCACCCTATCACGGCAGCTTTTTCATGCGTGACTGGCGGCGCGACAGTGCCATGTCGGGTGGTTTCATGCTGGAAAAATGCTGCCACGATATTGATCTCTATCAAGGGGTCGTGGGGTCACGGCCCGCGC
The DNA here is from genome assembly GCF_038443705.2 of Yoonia sp. SS1-5. NCBI lineage: Bacteria > Pseudomonadati > Pseudomonadota > Alphaproteobacteria > Rhodobacterales > Paracoccaceae > Yoonia > Yoonia rhodophyticola. The sequence continues at coordinate 3,235,407 of NZ_CP151767.2, forward strand.
GTGTGGCCAGCTTTGGCGGGCGTAAGAAATATCTGCCCGCGCACAGGCCGGAACGCGAACCTGCATATCTTGACCGGATGGCCCCGCGTTGGAATGGCACGAATGACGCTTTTTCCGGTGCGGGTGATCTGATCGACTATCAGACCGCAATCGTGCAATACGCCTGCGGCGCAAACCTTGCCTTTCATACCAATCTGAACGTCCCGGACGAATTCCGCCGCTTTGCCGTGATCGGGCGGGACGGCATGGCCGAGGGCGATTTCATCCGCAACAATTTCAAGGTCACCCGGTCGGATGACGGCGCGCAACCGATTGATATTGATAACGTGATTGCCGGACAGGCCAGCAATGATGGCCATTACGGGGCTGACGGGGCAATGGCGCGTGATCTGATGTCTTATATCGCGGGCGATTTGAACAGCTTGCCGCTAAGCTGCATTGACGCGCTCGAGGCCGGGGTAACCGCGATGGCCATGGATCAGGCGATGGCCGCGGGTATGGTCGTTGACCTTGCCGATACATGGGCCGCCTTTGACGCCGCCTTGGCAGGTGAGGTCGCCGCATGACCCGCAGGTTTGATGCATTTCCCTATATGTTGCTGCTGCCCGCCTTTTTCCTGACGGTCATCATCGTCGCCTGGCCCCTGTTCGAGACGTTTCGGCTGTCTTTCACCAATGCCTCGCTCCGCCCGGGCGAAAAATATGTGGGCTTCGAAAACTACGTGGAAATCTTCGAAGATGACTTTTGGGAGGTGATCACCCGGACATTCATCTGGATGTTCTTTGGGGTGCTGATCAAGATCATCCTCGGGGTGACGGGGGCGGTGCTGTTGAACGCGGCCCTGCCCGGGCGCGGCTTGTTCCGGGTTCTGATCATGCCACCCTGGATCGTGCCGATTGCCATTGGGGTGTTCATGTGGTCGTGGATGTATAACGGCCAGTTCGGGATGATTTCCGGGGTGGCCCAAAAGATCGGCCTGCTCTCGGGGCCGTTCGAGTTTCTGGCCTACAAGAATTCATCCTTCATCGCGACGATTGTCACCGATGTCTGGGTCGGCACGCCACTTGTGTCGCTATATCTGTTGGCGGCCATGCAATCGGTCCCGAACGAGCTTTATGAGGCGGCGTGGACCGACGGTGCGGGCCGGTTTTATCGGTTTCGCCGGATCACGCTACCCCTGATCGCGCCGTCGATCTTTACCATGGCGTTGCTGTCGGCAATCTGGACCTTCAACTCTTTCGATATCATCTGGATTCTGACCGAAGGCGGCCCCCGGGGCGCCACGACGACGATGATCATTGATACATACAAAACCGCGATCAGCCGCTTCCGCTTTGGCGAAGGGTCCGCGCGGGCGGTGATGATCCTGATCTGCCTTACGGCATTCTCGGTGGGGTATCTGATCCTGCTGGCCAAGGCCTCGCGCAGGACGGGGGCCAAGGGATGATCCACAAGTACAAATGGTGGGAAAAGATCGGGATGTATCTGGCGATTACCGCCTTTTTGATCTTTATTCTCGCGCCATTTGTCGAGGCCTTCCTTGTGTCCATGCGCCCGCTTGAGGCGGTCTTTCGGGCGCCGCACCGGTTTTTCACCGCAGACATGTCCTTTGCGTCATATGTGAATATGTGGACCAGCGTGCCGATGCTGCCGCGCTATATCTTCAATTCCTTTTTCATCTCCTGCGCGGTGACGGCCCTGGCCCTGGCTTGCATCATTCCCGCCGCCTATTCGCTGTCGCGGTTTGAATACCGGTTCCGGACGGGGATCCTGACGGCCTTTCTTGCGGTCAACATGGTTGGGGCGGCGGTACTGATCATTCCGCTTTACAAGCTGATGTTGGCCATCGGGCTTTTGAATACTTATTGGGCGATGATCATCCCGGGGGCTGCATTTTCGGTCCCAACGGGGATCTTTCTGATGCGCAGCTATTTCCTGCGGATCCCCAAAGAGCTGGAAGAGGCCGCATATGTCGATGGGGCATCGCGGCTATATACCTTGTGGCGGGTCATCCTGCCTGTGTCGCTGCCCGGCATCATCGTGGTTGCGATCACCGTCTTTATCGGGGCCTACGCCCAGCAATTCCTGTTCGCGCTGACGTTCAATTCCATCGACGCCTATAACCCGCTGCCGATGGGGCTGTATCAGTTCTTTGGCCGCGAACGGGTTGTCTATAACGAGCTGATGGCGGCCAGTCTGGTCGGCATCCTTCCCGTTCTTTTCGTCTATGTCTTTTTACAAAAATACATCGTTGCTGGGCTGACCGCCGGCGCGGTGAAAGAATAACGGTCAACCAAAGGGAGTAACGCAATATGACGTTCAAATCAGTTCTATTTGCCGGAACAGCGGCAATCTTTGTGGGGCAGGCGGCGCAAGCCCAACAAACCGAAATCAGCTTTATCAACTGCGGGGCCAATGATGGTGTTGTGCCGGAAATGCAGAATTCCGACATTGCCGAATGGGAGGCCCAGAACCCCGACTACAAGGTCGTGCAGGAATACGTGCCATGGGGCCAGTGTCAGGAAAAGGCAATCACGCTTGCCTCGGCAGGTGATCCCGTCGGGCTTGCCTATCTGGGAAGCCGGACCTTGCCCCAATTGTCGGATGCGGACCTGATCCTGCCCATCGACATGAGCCAGGAAGAACAGGACAGCTACGAGCCATCCGTGCTGGCCACTGTGCAGTTCAATGGCGGTATCTGGGGCCTGCCGCGCGCCTTCTCGACCAAGGGTATCTTTTACAACAAGGCCCTGTTTGAAGAGGCTGGTCTGGATATGCCAAACGGCCCGCAGACATGGGACGAAATGCTCGAAGCTGGCAAGGCCATCACCGAAAATACCGATGCCGCAGCCTTTGGGATGCCCGCGGCCTCGTTTGACAACACGATGCACGCCTTCCTGAACTTCATCTATTCCAACGGTGGCGAGGTGGTGAACAGCGACGGCGAGGTTGTGTTCAACAGTCCCGAAGTGGTCGAAACCTTCCAGTTCTACAAGGACCTTGCCGCCTATTCGCAGGAAGGCCCCGTCGCCTATGATCGCGGCAAGCTGGAGCCGCTGTTCTCCGAAGGTCAGATCGCGATGATCGTGCAAAGCTTTGGTTACCGGTCCCGGACAGGTGACGTGGATTATGGCATCACATGGATCCCCAAGGGCCCAAGTGGCGATCACGCGACATTGCTGATCACCGATAGCCTGGCCGTCTTCAAAGGGTCCGGTGTCGAAGAGGCCGCGATGTCCTTGGCCAAGTTCCTGACCGAAACCGACCGTCAGGCGCGCTTTGACGATATTGCCGGTTGGACCCCGATCCGGGAAACCGACATCAGCCGTGCTTTGGTCGATAAGGATGCGAACTGGAAATACTACCTCGACTCCATCAAGGCCGGTGGCCCAGAGCCGCAGGTCATCGACTATAACGCGCTTCAGGATGTGATGAATGAAGCCATTCAAGGCGTGATCCTTGGCGAGGTGTCCCCCGAGGATGCAGCGGCGGATGTTGCTGACGAACTCGCGGACCTGATGGAATAGGCCACTCATGGCCCTTCAGCGGGGCGGCGCCAACATGCCGCCCCACCCTTATTGGACGGAGCATTCATGGGACATCTGCGACTTTCCGGCGTCACGAAGAGCTTTGGCGCGGCACAGGTCATCAAACCCACCGACCTCGAGATTGAAGAGGGTGAGTTTGCCGTGTTTGTCGGCCCGTCAGGCTGTGGCAAATCCACAATGCTGCGGATGATTGCCGGGCTTGAGGAAATCACCAGCGGCACCATCGAAATTGACGGGCAAGTGGTGAACCATCTGGCCCCGGTCAAGCGCGGGATATCCATGGTGTTTCAGTCCTACGCCCTTTATCCGCATATGAGCGTTTATGAGAATATCGCATTTCCGCTGCGGGTTGCGCGCACCGCGCAGGCCGAGGTGGATCGCCTCGTCAAGCAGGCCGCCGATGTCTTGCAACTGACGCCCCGATTGCAGCACCGCCCGGGTGAATTGTCGGGTGGTCAGCGGCAGCGTGTGGCGATCGGGCGCGCGATTGTGCGTGAACCCAAGATATTCCTCTTTGACGAACCGCTTTCGAACCTGGATGCAGCACTGCGCGCAGACATGCGGGTCGAGCTGTCGCGTCTGCACGGCCAGCTTGGCAATACCATGATCTATGTCACCCATGATCAGATTGAGGCGATGACCATGGCCGACAAGATCATCGTGCTACGCGATGGTGTGATCGCGCAGGTCGGCTCTCCGCTAGAGTTGTTTCACAAGCCCCGAAACCAGTTTGTGGCGGGCTTCATCGGCAATCCAAATATGAATTTCATGCCCGCATCCTGTACCGGGGTGACGGATGCCGGTGTGACGGTCTCGCTGCCGGGTGGCGCGTCTGTCATTGTGCCTGTCCCGGGTGACGGTGTCAGCCCGGGTGACGCCCTGACACTGGGGATCAGGCCGGATGATTTGACGACTGAACCGGGGCAGGTGTCCTTGCCCCTGATGCCAGAGGTGGTCGAGCGGTTAGGCAATCAGACCGTCGTTTACGGCACAACGGAAGGTGCCGGATCTTTGTCAATGATCGCAGGCGGGTCTGCGAATATTCGCCCCGGAACGGCGCTTACGGCGTATTTCGCGGCGACGGATGCGCATTTGTTCAGGGCCGACGGTACCGCCTTTGATCGCGATGTGGATGTGGCGGCGCTGGCCGCACTGGCCTAGCCGATGCGGGTCGTGATCTGCCAGTCTGCGGCCGAAGCCACGGAGCGGACGGTTGCGACGATCACCCGGCAGGTCCGTGCAAAGCCAGACAGTGTTCTGGGTCTGGCAACCGGCGGCACGATGGAGGCGGTATATGCAGGCCTGATCGCTGCGCATCAGGCAGGCCTGTCATTTGCGCAGGTCCGCAGCTTTAACCTGGACGAATATGTCGGCTTGCCGGCGGATCATCCCCATAGCTACGCCATGTATATGCGGGATCGCTTTGTCGATCACGTCGATCTACCTGTGGCACGCTGTCATCTGCCCGCGGGTCAAGGTGATCCTGCGCAGGCGGCTGCTGATTTCGAGGCGCTGATTGCCGCGCATGGCCCGATTGACCTGCAATTGCTGGGTTTGGGTCGCAATGGCCATATCGGTTTTAACGAACCGGCCAGCGCGCTGACCTCGCGCACCCGGGAAAAGGCGCTGAGCCAGACAACGCTTGACGCGAACCGTCGGTTTTTCGGTCCGGGGATGCCGATGCCGCAATCGGCGATCACCATGGGGATCGGGACCATTCTGGACGCCCGCAAGATTGTCATGCTTGCCCTGGGTTCGGACAAGGCAGAGGCCGTACAGGCCATGATCGAAGGCCCGCTGCGTGCCTATTGCCCCGCATCGGCGGTGCAACTGCATCGGCATGTCACGATATTCATTGATCCCGCTGCCGCGGCAGGCCTGACCATGACCGCCCATTATCGCCATGCCGAAGCCCTGCAGCAATTGCGGGATCAATCCGCCCGGTGACCCGGCGGATACTGACGCATCGCCTAAACAATTGCCGCCACCTCTGGTAAGCTCGGCAACAGACCCCTATGTATCGAGCATTCACATTACCCTCAGGCGCGTTTTGCTGCGCCGTTTTGTGCCAAAGGAATGCGCTATGGCAAAAGATATTGCACCCGACCTGACCGGTCAGCTGACATTTGACAATGACAAGGGGGCGGGACGCTCCAAGTGGATTGCTGTTTTTCTTGCTCTGGCTTTGGTGGCCTGGATGGGCAGTGGCTATATCCTGCCATCCGCCCCCGAGGAAGAGACCGCCGAGGCCCAGACCATCAACCCCGTTGCGGTTGCCGTCATGTCCTCAATGGCACAGGATATCGACCTTGTCCTGACTGCCGAGGGCCAATCGCTGCCCGACAGGGCCACAAGCATCGAGGCCAAGGCCTCGGGTCAGGTCATCTCGGTTTCTGTCAGTCGCGGCGATCTTGTCGAGGCGGGCCAGGAGATCGGGCGCATTGATGATCAGACGATTTCGGCGCAATTGGCGCAGGCCAAGGCGCAATGGACCCAGGCCAATGATGATCTGAACCGGGCAGTCACCTTGCAGGAACGCGGGATCGGCACCGAAAATCAGGTGACGCAGGCACGCGCCGCCCGGGCATCGGCTGAGGCGGCTGTCACAGCAGCGCAGGAACAGTTGGACAACACCATCATCCGCGCGCCCTTTGCCGGCCGCCTGAACGAGATGACGCTGGATGTTGGCGAATTCGCCAATGACGGGGATGTGGTGGCGGAAGTGTTGGACAATGACCCGCTGACCGTTGTTGTGCAGGTCCCCCAACAGGCCTTGTCCCGCCTGAAAAAGGGGCAGCCTGCGCAGGTGGCCTTTATCACGGGTGAGACGCATATGGGGCAGGTGGGCTTTATCGGCAGCAATGCCGACAGCCAGACGCGCACCTTCCGGGTTGAAATCATCGTCGATAACCCGGGCAGCGAAATGCCCGCCGGTCTCAGCGCCAGCATCGCCATCCCCACAGGGCAGGCCCGCGGGCATTTTATCTCGCCCGCTATTCTGTCACTTGGGCCGAATGGGGAACTGGGCATCAAAACCGTCCTGGACGACAATCAGGTCGCTTTCCGGCCGGTCATGATCGTGCGGGCGCAGACCGATGGTGTCTGGGTCAGCGGGTTGGAAGAAGAGGCGCAGATTATCACCGTGGGCCAGGGCTTTGTCAGCGCAGGTGATATCGTTGATCCGCGGGTCAGTGCAGATCAGCAAGCTGCGGTGGTCGGCCAATGAACACCCTGATTGATGCAGCATTCAACCGCAGCAAAGTCGCCCAACTGATCCTTGTGTTTCTGCTGGCAGTTGGCGCACTTGCCTATTCCGCGATCCCCAAGGAAAGCAATCCGGAAATCCCGATCCCGATCATCTATGTCTCGACCAGTCTTGACGGGATTTCGCCCGAGGATTCCGAGGATGTGCTGGTCGGCCCGATGGAGACGGAATTCGCCTCGCTGACCGGGCTGAAAACGATGACAGCTCATGCCAGCGAAGGGCATGCATCCGTCCAGTTAGAGTTCGAGCCGGGTTTTGACGCGGACGCGGCCCTCGACAAGGTGCGCGAGGCCGCGGACCGGGCAGAGAATGACCTGCCGCAGGATGCGCGGCTGACCGTGACCGAGATCAACACCGCGTTGTTTCCTATCCTGAATGTCATTCTGTCCGGGCCTGTGCCGGAACGCACGCTGAATTCACTTGCCGACGCGCTGCAGGACGACATCGAGGCGGTCGGCGGCGTGCTTGAGGTTGATGTCGGCGGAAAACGGACCGAGCTGATGGAGGTCCTGATCGACCCCACAGTGTTCGAGACATACAACATCACCTTTGACGAGATCATCGGATCCATCACCCGCAACAACCAGTTGATCGCAGCCGGGGCCATCGAAAGTGAGGCTGGACGGCTGGTTCTGAAAGTTCCCGGTCTGATCGAGAACCTTGAGGATGTGATGGAATTGCCCGTGCTGGTACGTGGCCAGACGGTTGTCACCTTTGCTGATGTGGCCTCTATCCGCCGGACATTCGAGGACCCGACCGGATTTGCCCGGATCGACGGACAGCCGGCGCTGGCTCTGGAGGTCAAGAAACGTGTGGGCGCCAATATCATCGAAACAGTGGCCGAAGTGCGCGAGGTCATCGAAGCCGCACGCGCTGACTGGCCGGACAGTTTGCAGATCAGCTACACGCTTGACGAAAGCGAACAGGTGCAATCCATGCTGGCCGATCTTGAGGCGAACGTGATCGCGGCCATCATTCTGGTGATGATTGTTGTGGTCTATGCGCTGGGCTTGCGGTCGTCGCTTTTGGTGGGGCTGGCTATTCCGGGGGCCTTTCTGACCGGGGTAGCGGGCCTTTATTTCATGGGGTTTACCATGAACATCGTTGTGCTGTTCTCGCTGATCCTTGTGGTCGGGATGCTGGTTGACGGGGCGATTGTCACCGTCGAACTGGCCGACCGTTTTCTGCACGAGGGACATCCGCCCAAGGACGCGTATGCGATGGCAGCCAAGCGCATGGCATGGCCAATCATCGCGTCCACCGCAACGACGTTATGTGTCTTTTTCCCGCTTTTGTTCTGGGAAGGCGTTGTCGGCGAGTTCATGAAATTCCTGCCGATTACGGTGATCATGACCCTTGCGGCATCGCTGTTCATGGCGCTTGTCTTTATCCCGGTCATGGGCGGGCTGATTGGCAAAAGGCAAAGTCAGTCGGCGCAGGCCAAGATCCAGCTTTACGCCGCAGAGCGGGGCGATCCACGGCAGATGACCGGTTTCATGGGGGCCTATGTGCGCCTGCTGCAATGGTCCATCCTGCGGCCATGGATCACGCTAAGCTTTGCTGTCATGGCGCTGCTTGCTTCTTTTGTGGCCTACAGCAGTCTGGGCAACGGGTTGACCTTCTTTCCCGAGGTGGAGCCGGAATATGCCCAGGTCGAAGTTCTGGCAAAGGATAACTTTTCTGTCTACGAGCAAGACGCCCTGGTCCGACAGGTCGAGGCCAAGCTGGCGTCATATAATGAAATTGCCAGTGTCTATGCGCGTTCCGGTGGATCGCAGACCAGTGATACAATCGGGTCGCTTCAACTTGAATTGGCCGAATGGGACACCCGGCGCCCGGTCGCCCAGATTGCCGAGGATATTCGCGCCGACATGGCGGAAATTCCCGGCATTGACGTGCAGGTGCAGACGGATTCCGGCGGCCCCGGTGGCGGCAAGCCGATCAACCTCAAGCTGCTGTCGAACAATAGCGCCGATCAGGCGATTGCGGTCGACATGATCATCGACGAAATGGACCGGCTCGGCGGGTTCATCGACGTGATCGAAACCCAGCCGTCGCCGGGGGTTGAATGGCAGATCAGCGTGGACCGGTCCGAAGCTGCCCGCAGCGGCGCTGATGTGGCCTTGCTGGGGCAGGCGGTGCAACTGCTGACGCGGGGCATCACTGTCGCGGATTACCGGCCCGAAGATGCTGATGGTGAAGTGGACATCGTGGTGCGCTTTCCTGCAGTTGACCGGACATTGGCAGAGTTGGAGGCGCTGCGTGTCCCAACCAATGCCGGGCTGGTGCCGATCTCGAATTTTGTCTCTTTCCAGCCTGCGCCGCGCAGCGGTGTCATCACCCGGATTGATCAGGCGCGGGTCATCGAAATTTCGGCGGATGTTGCCCCGGATGTACTGCCCAATGATCAGACCATTGCCCTGCAGGAAGCGATAGAAACGCTGGAACTGCCCGCATCCGTCAAAGTCAGCTTCGGTGGCGAGGCAGAGGACCAGGAGGAAGCCATGGTCTTTCTGATGGGGGCTTTTGCGTCGGCCATTGGTCTAATGTTCCTGATCCTGTTGACGCAATTCAACAGCTTTTGGCAGGCCTTTGTCGTTATGTCCGCAATTGTCTTTTCGATTGCCGGTGTCTTGCTGGGCCTGATGATTACAGGGCGGCCCTTTGGCGTTGTCATGGGCGGCATCGGTGTGATCGCGCTGGCGGGCATCGTTGTAAACAACAACATCGTCTTGATTGATACCTATAACGGCCTCAAGGCCGCGGGGCAGTCCCCGCTTGAGGCCGCGTTGCGCACCGGCGCCCAGCGTCTGCGCCCGGTCGTGCTGACATCGCTGACAACGGCGCTGGGTCTGATGCCCATGGTGATTGGGTTGAACATCAACTTTTTCACCCGCGAGATCGTCTATGGCGCCCCATCCACCCAATGGTGGACAGAGCTGTCGAGCGCGATTGCGGGTGGCCTGGTCTTTGCGACCGTTCTGACCCTGTTGGTCACGCCTGCCATGCTGATGCTTGGCGAAAGGCGCGCAAATCGGGCCGTCGGCACGCCGGCTGCTGCCGTACCTGCCGAATAGGGCGGACCTAGGGTCCTGACCCTAGCTATCTGGTGTGAATTGCAGATCAAGGACCTGCGTCTGGACCCGTTCTGTGATTGCGAGAAAGTAATACGCAATCCCGGCCTCGCCCAGCATGAGGCCGGGGGTGCCTGCATCACGGACGGACCGGCTGAATGATGTCTGGCGACCGCCATAGGCTGCGCACATCGCATCAGCCGCATCATCCATCGCGGTTTTGCACGATGCAGGGACAGTTTGTGTACAGGCACAGGCCCGCGCCAGCGTCAGTGCGTTGCCCGGCAGCCCGTGGCACAGGCAATGCGCCTCGTCCGGTTTGCCAGCGGTTGCCTTGACGAATGCAGCGGTTGTCCCAAGCGCTGTTTCGGCCTCCGCGCGCAAATCCGGTGTGTCGGCAATGGCACGCATCGCCGCGCGGCCCAATGCAATGCCCGGCGCACCATGGCACCAATATTGCGAAAACTGCGGCGCCGCGCCCGGTTTCCAGTCTCGCAGGTCCTGCCAGTTCTTCCGGTCAGGGTCGTAATGCAGGCTTTCGTATTTCATCGCCCCGGCGGCCAAGGCGGCATGGGACGGATCAAAAGCATAAGTATCCAAACGCGTCAGCACCGCGGCGATCCCCGCGGCCCCGTGTGAATATCCCGTCAGGCCCGGTTGCCCCTTTGGGGCTGTTGCGTCCTTCCAAAATGTCCCCTGCGGCCCCGGATGGGCCATGCTGCGCAGCCTTTCGCCGCAATGTTGCAGCAAGGGCGTGACCGCGGGCCGGTAACCAAGATCAGCCATGGTCATCAGCGCCTGGGCGGCACCTGCCACCCCGACAAGCACGTCGCAGGCGCCGTCATCATACGGGCGGTCGGCAAGCAGTTTCAGCATCTCACGGGCGATGCTGTCCGCCTCATCGCTTTGCAGCCGGGCCGCAATGCACGCGGCGGCCCAGGCGACGCCAACCGGCCCGGCATAACCGCTCAGCGGGGGGGGCGCATCATCATTGGCGCTGATGTCGGCGGCATGGCGCAGCGCGCCGAGTGCCGTTTTTCTGGCCGACGGCTCACCGGATGCGGCTGCAAGCTCTGCAAATACAATCGCAAGGCCTGCCGTGCCATCATAGACGCTGGCGTCCAGCGCCCTGATCCGCCGGTCTGTCATGCTGCGGGCGATCTCATTGGCGGCACCCATCCAGGTACATCGCCCTTGATGCCAGATGGCCCGGCCCGCGATGTCGTCGGCAATTCGGGTGGCAAGCCCCGCCGGATCAGCCGTGGTCGTTCTGGCGCGGGGCAGCTTCGGTGACGCAATGTCCGGGATTGTATCAATCCAATCGCCGTCTGATCCGCTTTTGAGGTAGGGCCGGGCAAGGTTAAGCCCCGCCTGTGTAAAACCTGTCGCAATGGCATCCATGGGATCACTGCCTTCAAGTAGCGCGCTGGCCAATAGCCCACAACGGGCCATCCCAAAGCTCTGCCCGCCGCCGGGGTCTTCGGCGACGGCAAGCCCCTTGGCAAGGCCAAGTGTCAGGGCGGGCCATCCGTCGCGCAAGCTGTCATGAACGGCTTTGTGGATCTGCGGCAGGGCCGGGCCGACAATCGGCATCTGGTCCCGACCGACATATAAAACGGCGGCATCGCACCGGTCGAAATTGGCAGGCCGGTCGATGACCTTGAAATTGAAGGGCACGTTCAGCGGACCAAGTACGCCGGTGACCGCACGGGTCAGTGCGGCGGCGCCGCGGGGCAGGATATGCCAATAAAACCGAATGATGTCGCTGCTATCCAGCGCGGCAGAGGTGCGAAACATGATATGGCCGGGGGATAGTTTTGCATGTGCCGTAGGACTATCAAGCGACAGCATCTGCTGATCGGGGGCAGTTACGGCGTTGCGGGCAGAATATGTTTCGTCATCCAGCAGCACCTGCAAACCGTCACGGGTAATAACCTGACCGCCCTCGACACGGGGGCCCAACGTCCACCGGGTCCGCACGTGGCGACCAAGTTGGTTGGCCCCGAAAATAGCCTGTCGGAATGCCTGCGGATCAAGACCCGCATCAATCACAAAAGGCGCCCGGCGTATCGGGGTTGCGATGCCGGGCAGGTAGAAATTCTCGTAGAGATGCTTTTCAAGGGATGAGCGCAGCACGATGTCACGTGCCTCGGGCGACAGCATGTCAGCGACATGTTTCGGCACCCGGTAGGCGGTCTGCCCGAACCAGCGAAAGGCGATCCCTTTTTGCCGTGTGAAGGCCTGCGTCAGGCCCCTAAGCGTTGCCGTAAAGTTATCGGGCATATCAGGCAGCGCGACGATCCGGTGCAATTGGAAGGGCCAGAAGATGAACCGCCGCCTCTACCGGCCGGGCCAGCAGATTTGCGGCAAGCTGCAGGGTCGGGCCGGTGCCATCGGCTTTGCCGCTTTGTTCCTGCATCGCCTCAAAGCATTTCAAAACAAGGCGCCCGGCGGCGAACTGGATGGCCTTTTGCAGCAAGGTTGCAGCGCGGTTTGCAGGCAGGTCGGCCCGCCCGACATAGCCGGTCCAGAAGGCGCCGACCTCGTCCAGATGGGCCTCTAACGCGTAGTTCATCGCAGCGTCAATGCCTGCCGGATCGGATAGCTTGTGCAGTCCCGTATGCGTCCAGGCATAGAGATATTCCGCAATGATGCTGCCGATATCCCAGGCCCGGTCCCCATGGCCCAGAAACTCCCAATCAAGAAAAACCGGTTGCCTGCCGCCCGGACCGGATGCGTGTTGCCGGAACAGGATATTATCCCATTTGACGTCGCTATTGATCGGCGCGTCCGCACACCATTGATCTGACAATGCATCAAGTGCGTCGCAAAATGGCTTGTGCTGCTGGATTTGTCGGGTCAGGCCGAGCGCTGCGAATGACATGTTCTCTGCCGCCGCAAGTGACGGCAAATGCACGGACAAAAACCAGTCACGGGGCAGGACCGGCAAGGACCCTTCCACGACAGGACAATCATGCAGCGACGCCAGGGACCGCCCGATCATCCGCGCGCGCGACAGGCTGAGCCCCTGGTCACTGCGCGCAATGACACCTGCGCTGATAGCCGGGTCGACCGCTTCGAGAACCAGCATTCCACTATCGGCCGCCCAAAGGTAGCGGCGTGGGGTGACCGGAAAGCCGGGGTAATCGGTGGTGTCCGACAGCCAGTTGTAGGCGCGCGCCTCATGCGTGACCGTGCCAAGGCCGGTCTGCCCATCGGCGCATTTGACCACATATCGGCGCTGGCCGCCGACATGCACAAAATAGTTCCTGTTCCGCCGCGAGATATCGGTGATTTCCACAGATGCCGACAGAAGGTCTGCCCGGTCGATCAGGTCCGCATCGCATAACACGCCGATCAGTTGACCGGCGTGTGACAGGGTGTTTCGCGCAGGCTGATCTGTCGTTGCTGCCCCGTTAGCAGACATTGCAGCTGGGGCCGGATTGACCGCCACCGCTACACAGGCATTGGCTTGTCGCCGAACAGCCATCGGACGAACAGCAGTTGGAATTGGTACTGTCACTGCGCGATGTCAGGATTGTCGTCGTCACGACAATCGTTGCGGTAACACAGGGCAGGGACGTAAATGCAGCCCCCGGTCCGGCGGATAGATCACCAACCGCACGTGGCCCGTCCGGGTTGATCGTTCCGCGCAGGAAATCTGCCCGCATTTTTTGTGTATTGACCTGCCGCCTTGTGACTTCGGCGTCGCTGCTGACCCAGAGGATGGACCCGGCAGGTCCGCCATCACGGCTGTCCAGCTTTTCGCGTTGAACCACCGCGTCGCGGCTTACTTTGGTGTAGCTGTCAAAATTCAGCGATGAATAAAGCCTGACGGCATCCGGATCATCCGGGTCGTCGCCCAGATATCCGCTGATTGCCACAAGATCGCTGTTTTCGTCCGCCTGCATCGCCTTGAGCGGCGCATCCGGTTCCAGATCAATTTTTTCTTTCTTGGTCGCACTGCCCTTGCGGGTCGTTTTCGAAGCTTTGGCCATAATTGCCGTCCTCCCACCGTGCCATAATGGGCAAAGGGTATCACAAGTTGGGTCAGACACCAAATGACCGGTGCCTGACCCAAACCTTTTGGGGGACTATCCTGCCGGTGTCTGCTTTCTGGCGCGCCGCGACCGGTAGCTTGGCAGGATCACAAGAGCTGCGGCAATCACCAACAGGCCCAACGTCATCGGACGCTGCCAGATGAAGGACACACCATCATAAAGCTGCATGGAGCGTGAGAAATTGTCTTCCAGCATCCCGCCCAGAATGAACCCGATCAGCAGGGGGGCAAGCGGGTAGTTGGCAAAGCGCAGCGCTGTCGCACACACGCCAAAGCCCACCAGCAAAAGCAGCTCTGTCGCGTTGTTCTGGCCGATATAGGCACCCATCAGGGTAAAGAACAAAATAAACGGGATCAGGTAGTTTCGCGGCACTGCGAGGATTTTCGCGATATAGGGGATCAGCGGCAGGTTCAGCATCAGCAGGATGAGGTTGCCAATATACATCGACACGATCACGGCCCAGAAAATCTGTGGCTCGTCCAGCATCAGACGGGGGCCGGGGGTGACATTCAGCGCGATCAATGCGCCCAGCAGGATGGCCGTCGTGCCTGATCCGGGGATGCCCAATGTCAGCAAAGGCACAAATGATCCGGTACAGGCCGCGTTATTGGCGGTCTCGGGCGCGGCCAGCCCCTTGATCGAGCCTTTGCCGAATTCTTCCTGCTCGGCCTTGGTGGCGATGTTGCGTTCGACCGCATAGCCCAGAAAGCTTGCAATGGTGGCACCTGCACCGGGCAGAACCCCGATAAAGAACCCTTGCAATGACTGCCGCCCGATCACCGGTGCGATTGATTTGGCCTCTGCCCTTGTGATCCGCAATTCCTTGATCTCACCATCGCTGTTCCCGCTTGGCTTGGGCGGGTTCAGAACCAGAAAGATTGCTTCGGGCAGTGCGAACAGCGCCATGGCAAGCGTGATGAAACCAAAACCGGATTGCAGGTCCATGATGCCCATGGTGAAGCGGGGCAGGTTGAACAAGGCCCCTTCGCCGACGGTTGCCATGATCAGCCCAAGAACTGTCATGACGATTGCCTTGGCGACCTGCCCGGTCCCGGCGAATGCGGCGATGGCCGATAGCCCCACCACCATCAGGGCGAAATATTCGGCGGAATGGAATAGCAGCGCTACCGACGACAGGGCGGGCGCAAAGATCATCAACAAGACAGCGCCAATTGTACCGCCGCAAAAGCTTGCGATTGCGGCGATGGTCAGGGCCTTGCCGGCCTTGCCCTGTTTGGCCATCGGATAGCCATCAAAGCTCGTGGCCACGGTCCCCGCGACCCCCGGCGCATTCAGCAGGATAGACGATGTCGACCCGCCAAAAATGGCCCCATAATAGACCCCGGCAAGTAGGATCAGCGCAGCGGAGGCATCACCGATAGAGATGGCCACCGGGATCATGATCGCGATGATCGACATCGGCCCAAGCCCGGGAAGCATCCCGATGAAGGTCCCGATCAGGCAGCCGCCGATCACCATCAGCAGGTTTTGGATTGAAAAGGCCGTTTGCAGGCCGATCAGAATTCCATCCAGCATTGTTTAGCCCCCCAAAATGCCGGGCAACGGCCGGAGATAGATACCAAGCACCTGTTGAACCAGATACCAGACAATCAATGTTGCAAGCAGCGCAATGGGCACCATGACGTGCCATTTCCGCTCTCCCAGAATAAAGGACCCCAGCACCAGAAAGGCCGTGGTCGAGATCAGAAACCCAACGGGGCGCAGGCAAAGCGCGTAAGCGACCATCAGGGCCAGCAGCAAAAGGGCCAGCACAAGGTGGTACTCTGCCAGCCGGCGATAATCTATCGGGCCGGTTTGCTCTTCGCTTTTTTCCAGTCCCAGCAGGATAATCAGCGTGCCGATAATGCCGATGACGGAAAGGACCTTGGGAAATGTGCTGGGCCAGATCGGGTTGCGGCGCATGAAGGGGGCAAGCCCCTCATCCATCGTGAACCAGGCTGTGTAGCCATAGGCCAGACAAATGCCCAGCAAGATAAGTGCGATCCAGCGATCCAGTGCCATATCTCAAATTCCCAGATTAAGATGGCCGGTGCGCAACCGGCTGTCGGAACAGCGTGACAGGCCTACCCGTCCGCATTCCTGAAAGGCAGAGCGGCCATAAGCGCCCGCTCTGCCAGATATAGACTTACAGGAAGCCCAGCTTGGTCATCAGGTCACCGATGACTTTTTCCTGCTCTTCCAGGAAGGCTTTGAACTCATCGCCCGGGTTGTGGATGTTGACCCAGCCATTGCGCGCACGCACGTCTTCCCATTCGGGGGTGTCATACATCTTGGCGATGGCGTCCTGATAGGCTGCAACCTTGTCGGCGGGCAGATCAGGTGCGCCAAAGAACCCGCGCCAGTTCACGAATGTGGTGTCGATACCCTGCTCTTGCATGGTCATCGCGTCCGGTGCGGCGTCCACACGCTCATCCGCGGTGACCCCAATGATCTTGACCTCGCCTGCGGCAGCCAGATCGACTGCTTCGGAGAACCCTGTGGACAGGGCCGCAATCTCGCCTGACAGCAGGGCTGCCATGGCTTTGCCGCCAGCATCATAGGGGATGTACTTGACGCCAAGCGCATCCTTGCCGGCTGCTTCCATCACCATTGCTGCGACCAGATGGTCCATCCCGCCAGGGACAGAGCCGCCGCCGATTGCCGTTGCCGCCGGATCTGCATCATAGGCCGCCAGCAGATCATCCATGGAATTGATCGGGCTGTCCTTGCCGACAACAATCGCCGCGTAGTCACCGATAGTGCCTGCAACAAGGGTCAGATCACGGAAGTTATGCGGGAACACGCCAGTCAGCGAGCGGATCACGATGGGGGTCGAGTTGACCATCAAGGTGCCATGCTGGCTTTCGGCGTTTTCGATCATGAAACCGATGGCCTTGCCGCCACCGCCGCCTGACATGTTTTCATACGAGGCGCTGCCAACGATCCCTGCATTTGTCAGGGCTTCGCCGGTTCCGCGCGCGGTTCCGTCCCAGCCACCACCGGCGCCGCCGGGGATCAGAAAGTGGATACTGTCAAGAACCTGATGTCCGTCCGACAGCGCAGGTGTCCCCAATGTCATCGCGGCCATGGCTGTTGCCAGCACAGCGCGCCTTCCGATGTTGAATGTCATGATGTTTTCCTCCCATTTGACAATCATCCGCGTCGCGGATCAGCTTGTGCAACCAATCACCCGAAACTGACACAAACCTGTCATGCGCCTAAAATTTAACCAAGAAAAGAAAGTATGACCCTGTGAAGTTCCTGCTTGTCGAAGACAATATCGAGCTGGCCCACGCCATCAGTTCACGGATGCAGCTGGATGGGCATGTCGTTGATCATGCAAGCAGAATTCAGGACGCAACCGCATTTTCGCAATCCGAGGATTATGATCTGATCCTGCTGGATATCATGCTGCCCGACGGGGATGGCACGACGTTTCTGAAACATCACCGGGCCAGCCGCAAGGATACGCCAGTGATCATTCTGACCGCGCGCAGTCAGGTGTCGGACAGAATCAATATGCTGGATCTGGGTGCCGATGATTATGTCACCAAGCCATTTGACCATGCCGAATTGCAGGCCCGTTGCCGCGCCGTTTTGCGCCGCCGGATGGGCACCGCCCAGACGGTGCTGCGGCTGGGCGACGTGGCCTTTGATCCGGTCAAGGGGCAGCTGACGGTCAAGGACCGCGTTGTCAGCCTGCGCAATCGCGAACTGCGCTTGCTTGAGCTGCTGTTCAACGGCCCGGGGCAGATATTTCCCAAGCACAAGCTTTTTGATCGCCTGTTTTCCTATGATGACGATGTGTCCGAGAACGCGATCGAGGTCTATATCGGGCGCCTGCGCAAACATCTCGAAGGGTCCGAGTTGAGCATTACCACCCTGCGCGGGTTGGGTTACAGGCTGGATCATGGCTGAGGCTGTCCGCGTTGCAGGCTCTTTGCGCAAACGGCTTAGCCTGACCCTGATCGGGGGAACGGCCGTCCTTGCGATGATCCTATTCTTTGCCGTGCGCAGCTATGCGGCCCAGATCGCGCAGCAGGGGCAGGACCGTATTCTCGGGGCGTCTGTCACCGCGATCCTTGATGCGGCCACGTTGCGGGATGGTCAGGTTCAGGTCGATATTCCTTACGCGTCATTTTCGATGCTGGGTACAGAGTCCGATGACCGGGTCTTTTACGCGATCTATCAGGATGACCTGTTGTTGTCGGGTTATGACCAACTGCCGGCAGGCAGCATCACGCAAGCCGGTGGCGCAACATATCAAGAGATCAGCGTAGATGGTGCGCAGGTGCGGTTGGCGGCGGCCTCGCGCGTATTGATCGGCGCCAATATTCGCACAACAGTGTCGGTTGGTGTCGGTCAGACCCAGGACGCCCTGTCTGGTACGCTGAACCGCATTTCGCGCAACGTCGCAATTTTTGGTGGCGGGTTCTTTGTGCTGGCGGTTCTGTTGTCCTTTTGGGCCACGTCGAACACGATTGCGCCACTGCAGCGATTGACGGATTCACTGACGCGCCGCGGACCGCAAGACTTAAGCCCCGTGACCCAGCCCGTCCCCTCTGAAATGGTGCCGCTGGTGTCGTCGCTGAATGTGTTGATGGGGCGGCTTGACCAATCCTTGTCCCGATCCGAGGACTTTATCGCCGAAGCCGCGCACCGCGTCCGCACGCCGCTTGCGACGGTCAGGTCCTATGCCGAAACGACCCTGCAACGGGTCAGCAAGGAAGAGAACCGGATGGCCCTGCGGTCAATGATCCGCGCCATTGATGAAAGCTCGCGGGCTGCAGGCCAATTGCTTGATCATGCCATGATCACCTTTCGGGCGGATCATCTGGACCGGCAGCAGATCGACCTGTTTGATCTTGTCGAGGATCTGGTGGTGCGTCTGACCCCGGTTGCAGACATGAAAGATGTGCAGATTCAGTTATCAGGCCCAAAACCGGTGACTGTTGCCGGTGATCCGATCCTGCTGCAGAACGCCCTGCGCAATCTGATCGACAATGCGCTGAAATATGCGCCAGCAGACAGTGTCATTGATATTGCCGTCCATGACGCACCTGGGCAGCATGTTGTCGTCAAGGATCAGGGTCCGGGCTTTCCCGAGGATCAGATACTAACCTTGGCGGGTCGGTTTGTACGCGGCGACAATGCGGCCGGGTCCATTGGGTCGGGGCTTGGGCTGACGATTGCCCATGAGGTCGCAATTGCCCATGGTGGCGCAATGACATTGGCCAATCGGCCCAAGGGGGGCGCATGCGTTACATTTACGCTTTCATCCTAAGCCTGTTGCCTGCAACCCTGACCGCACAGGACTGGGAAGACGAACGGTTTTTCGGTGACCCGGATGCGGCAGTTACGCTGCAGATCGTCTCGAGCACGGACACGACATTTTTCGCGCCGATTATCGACGGGTTTCTGGCCGAAAACCCGGATACTGCAATCGCCTATTTCGTCACTGGCACGGCGGATATTGACCAGATATTCCGGGTCGATCCCAAGGCCTTTGATCTAGTGATCTCCAGCGCCATGGACTTGCAGTTGAAACTTGCCAATGACGGTTTTGCCATGCGCCTTTCGGATATCGTGCATCCGCAATGGGCGCAGTGGCGTCAGAGCGTTTTTGCCTTCACCCGCGAACCTGCGGCCATTGTCCTGAACAAGGCGGCTTTTGCCGGGCATCCGATCCCCAAAACCCGGCAGGACGTGATCACCGCCTTGCGCGACCGCCCCGAGGTGTTTCGAGGCCGCCTTGGCACCTATGACGTCCGCCAATCCGGGGTTGGCTATCTTTTTGCGACCCAGGATGGACGGGTGTCAGAGACATATTGGCGCCTGATGGAGGTTATGGGCGGGCTGAATGCCCGACTTTATTGTTGTTCGGGGCAGATGATTGATGATCTGATGACCGGCAAGATCGCGATGGCCTATAACGTGCTTGGCAGCTATGCGGCGGCGCGCGCCGATGCCTCTGATCGGATTGAGATCATCCTGCCATCCGACTTTCCAACCACCATGATGCGGACGGTCCTTGTGTCCGGCCAGACCCGGGAACCCGACAGGGCAGCCGCGTTTGTGGCATATCTTCTTGATCCGCAAAGCCCCGGTCGGGTGCAGTCCGCGCTACCGGCCTTGGCCCCCGGCGATGATAGCGGGCGTGCGGCCACGATCGCCCTTGGGCCTGCCTTGATGACGTATCTTGATGATCTGAAACGGCGCACTTTCATCGAGGAATGGGAAAACGCGATGATCCAGTAGGGTAGTGGGGTCAGGAAACGCCCCGCCGCATGCGCTGGCAAAGCAGGATGACAGGTATCAACCCGATCCCGGCAATCACAAGACTGGGCACGGCTGCGCCGCTGAGCCGTTCATCCGAGGCCAGTCGGTAAGCCTGCACCGCCAATGTGTCGTAGTTGAACGGGCGCATGATCAGGGTGGCCGGCAGTTCTTTCATCACGTCGACAAACACAATCAATCCGGCGGTCAGCAGGCTTGTCCGCAGCATCGGCATATGCACCCGCCTGACAAGCGCTGGCAGATCAGCACCCAGGGTCCGCGCCGCCGCGTCGATATTTGGCCCGACCGAGGCGATCCCCCCCTCGTATGCCCCGATGGCGGCGGCAAGGAACCGGATCATATAGGCCGCAATCAATAGCCAGATCGACCCCGTCAGCAGCAGCCCGGTCGAGATATCGAATGTGGCGCGCATCCATGCATCAAGCGTATTGTCGAATAGCGCGAATGGGACAAGCAGCCCGACGGCGATGACCCCGCCCGGCACCGCATAGCCAATCCGCCCCAGATAAAGCGAGACCGCAGCCATGCGTGTCCCGTTCACGCGGTTCAGCGTGCCAAGCACCATGGCCGCCCCAACCGTGACAAGTGCTGCGATGCCAGCCAGTGTGATAGAATTTCTGATAAAGCCCAGATAGCGCGGGCTCAGCAGGTTTTGCTCGGATCCAAGCGCCATGCTGAAGAGCGTTATCACCGGAATGATGACGCCCAGGAAGACGGGCAGGAAACATAGGATGAACGCCACGGCCTTGCCCGCCGGGCCTAGTGGAATGCGGTCCATGGGCGGTTTGCGCTGGTTGTCGACATAGGCTGCATTCCCCCGGCTATATCGTTCCATGAAGGCAAGCAGCAGGGCGAAAGCCAGCAACCCCAGCGACAATTGTGCCGCCGCAGCCCGGTCTGCCATTGCAAACCAGCTTGTATAAATTCCAACCGAAAAGGTCTGTACGCCGAAATAGGCAACGGTGCCGAAATCTGCGATTGTTTCCATCGCGACCAGCAAGACCCCTGCCGCAATCGCCGGCCGCGTCATGGGGAGGGACACCCGCAGGCAGGCCATCAAAGGTGATGTGCCAAGCACCCGGGCTGCCAGAAAGGCAGAACCGCTTTGCGCTGAAAAGGCCGCGCGGGCCAGCAGGTAGACATAAGGATACAGCACCAGCGTCAGCATTGCCGCCGCCCCGCCCAAGGATCGGATTTCCGGAAACCAGTAGTCCCGTGGCCCCCATCCCATCAGGTCGCGCAGGCTGGATTGCACGACACCGGGATGGTCCAGAATATGCGTATACCCATAGGCCAGCACATAGGCTGGGAAAGCCAGCGGCAGCGCCAGCGCGATTTCCAGCCAGCGCCGTCCGGGGAACTCTGTCATGGTGACAAGCCAGGCCGCACCGGCCCCGATGACGGCACTGCCAGCCATTACAATGACGACAAGGATCAGCGTGTCGCGCGAATAGCGCCATAAAACCGTCTCTGCCAGATGCGAAAGCGTGTCAGTCGATCCGCTGAGCGCGGCGGCGATCACGCCCAGATAGGGTAGCACGCAAAAGCAGGTCACCAGCAGCGCGATCAAGCCAACAAGGGCGCGCAACACGGGCCGCGTGCGGCGCGGTCTTGATGCGGTCAGTTTCATCACCCTTCGACACTCCGAGATGCGCTGTGGTCCTGGCTGGACAGCGCCTTTTATCCCGGGTCTGTCGAAAGCAAAACCGCAAAAGCCCAACGCGAGTGCGATGGCTTGTGGTGGGTGATTGTCATTGCGCCGGCCCGATGTGACGATTTTCAGGGTCGCTTGAAATACCGGCGCTCATGTCCGAAGGGCGACGGCAGATCAGACGGGGCATCGGTTCGGCGACATGGGTCCCCGGTGCCGAGCAAATTGACAGAAAGGCGGAAGGCCCGGCTCAGAAAATACGCAATTGGCACGGTGCGGCGGGCGCAGGATGCTCTGAACATTTGCTGCAACGGCAAGATCCGGGCGCCTTGTCGACTATACAGGCGGGACAATTTGGGCGCACCAAGACGGACATTCACCGTGGTGCCCTAAGTAATATTGTATCACGAGAGGATGCCCCCAGAAAATTCTTTCCCCCTGATTTGATTTACTTTTTCCGGCGTATTGCATGTCTTGACGGCAATCCTCGTGCGCAAGCAGGACGCGCAAATCTCAAAAAAGCTTTGACTCCATTATGACACCGATGTCATGACATCGGTGTCATTTTGGGCAAATTGCTTCTGCCGCAATGTCCGATGGGGTTTGGGAGGGACACAGATGGCAACAATCTATGACGTTGCACGCGCCTCTGGCGTGTCGCCAAAAACAGTGAGCCGCGTCATCAACGGCGACGGTGCCGTAAAGGCTTCGACCAAGGAAGCGGTCGAAAAAGCGATTGCCGTTCTCGGGTATGTACCCTCGACCGCCGCACGCGCGATGCGGTCGAACAAATCAGGGCTGGTGGGTTTGATCACGGGCGCAATCTCGCTGTCGCACAGTCGCGCGGAAGTGTCCGGCCTGCCGGATCTCTTCATTGTGCAGGGAATCCAGAAGGCCATGGAAACCAGCGGCAAGACGCTGCTGATCGCTGACACGGGCGGCCAGTCTGACAGGGTTCCGCAGTTGATCCGCACGTTTGAGGAACACCGGGTCGAAGGCATCATTTACGTGGCCGATCACCATCGAAAAGTGTCACTGCCGCCTGTATCAAAATCCACCAAGCTTGTGCTGGCAAACTGTTATGATGACGCCGGATCACCGGCGATCCTGCCCAACGATTATCAGGGGCAGTTGACCCTGGTAAACAGCTTGATCGCCAAGGGGCACCGTCGGATTGCCTATCTTTCGCTAAACGCGCGGCTTGAGGCGACAAAGCTGCGCACAAAGGGCTATCAGGATGCCTTGGCTGCTGCAGGGATCAAATTTGATCCGGCCCTCCTGATCCCGGCCGATATCGACACCGCAGACCCAGACACCGAAGTACAACTCCTCTGGGACGCCATCGACCGCATTCTGTCGCTGCCAGAGCCGCCTACGGTGATCTGTTTCGGCAATGATCGAATGGCGATGCGCGCCTATGGAATATTGCGCAGTCGCGGATTGTCACTGCCCGATGATCTTTCGGTCGCGGGCTATGACAACCACCGACTGATCACCGAAACGCTTTACCCGACGCTGATGTCAGCCGAGCTGCCCTATGCCGCGATCGGCATCCGTGCGACCGAGCTGTTGTTGGCGATGATCAGCGGCACAACTGCGGAACCAACCACACCCATCTTAATCGGCGGCCCCGTGACGGCGGGCAATTCCGTCAAGGACCTTCCCGCCCCAATCACCAAACTTTCGTCAATAGGGAGGACGACCAAATGAAACTCACACCAACTATTGCAGGTGCGCTTGTCGCATCGACTGGTCTGGTCAGCGCCGCAGCAGCGCAAACCGAATTGTCCATGTGGTATCACGGCGCCGGCGGTGAAGTTGAAGGCGCGATCATTCGCCAGATTGTCGATGACTTTAACGCCAGCCAATCCGATTATGCTGTCACCCTCGAAAGCTTCCCGCAGGAAAGTTACAACGACTCGATTGTTGCCGCTGCCCTTGCTGGTAACCTGCCCGATATTATTGATGTGGACGGCCCCGTCATGCCAAACTGGGCTTGGGCGGGCTACATGCAGCCGCTGTCCATCGACGAAAGCCTGATCGAAGATTTCCTGCCGGGCACCAAGGGTGTCTGGGACGGCCAGCTTTATTCCATCGGATTGTGGGACGCCGCCGTGGCCCTGTATGCCCGCCAGTCCACATTGGACGCGCTTGGCCTGCGCACCCCAACCCTTGAAGAGCCGTGGAGCGGTGATGAATTCATGGCGGCGCTCGACGCTGCGAAGGCCTCGGACGCCTGCGAATATGCGCTCGACCTGGGCATGGCTTGGACCGGCGAATGGTATCCTTATGCCTTTAGCCCGTTCTTGCAGTCGTTCGGTGGTGATATCGTCGACCGGTCGACCTACCAGACCGCCGAAGGGGCGCTGAACGGCGACGAAGCATTGGCATTTGGCGACTGGTGGCAGTCGTTGTTCACCGAACGATACGCAGAAGGCACATCGCAAGACCCGGCCAGCCGCGACACCGGCTTTATTGACGGCAAATACTGCTTCAGCTGGAACGGCAACTGGGCGGCTGTCGCCACGCTGGATGGTGGCGTTGATGACGTTCAATTTCTACCGGCCCCAGACTTTGGCGGTGGCAACACAATCGGTGCTGCATCTTGGCAG
This sequence comes from Yoonia sp. SS1-5, assembly GCF_038443705.2. Classification (NCBI taxonomy): domain Bacteria; kingdom Pseudomonadati; phylum Pseudomonadota; class Alphaproteobacteria; order Rhodobacterales; family Paracoccaceae; genus Yoonia; species Yoonia rhodophyticola. The sequence goes on from NZ_CP151767.2 coordinate 3,259,915, forward strand.
TTTGGTGTGTCCGCCACATCGGACGCGCCTGAGGGCGCGAATGCCTTTATCGAGTTTGCTTTGCAGGACAAGTATCTGGCTGCCTTCACCGACGGCATTGGCCTGATCCCATCGACGCCTTCGGCTGCTGCGATGACGGAGACTTACAAGGAAGGCGGGCCGCTGAACGTCTTCTTTGAGCTGAGCAATCAGCAGGCGCTCGTCCGTCCGGTGTCGCCGGGCTATGTGGTTGCCGCGAAGGTGTTCGAAAAGGCCCTGGCCGACATCGCCAATGGCGCCGACGTTGCCGATACATTGGATGCCGCAGTTGATGAGATCAACACCGACATCGAACGCAACGGCGGCTACGGCCACTAAGCGCGCTTTGCGTGGGGGTGGCGCACATGCCGCCCCCGCGACTTCCGCTGAAGGAGCAAAAAAATGGCATCCAAACTGACAACTTCGAACCGCGCAGGCTGGGCCTTTGCCCTGCCGGGCTTTGGCTTGCTGACGCTGTTCATCGTGGTGCCCTTCTTTTTCGCCTTCTTTCTGTCGCTGACCAATCAGCGTCTGATTTCGCCAAACCCGACGGAGTTTGTTGGCCTCGACAATTATCGCAACCTGCTGAGCATTTCGGTGCTGACAATTGAACCGGCGCGCGACGATACGGGTGCTGTCATGCGCGACGAAGACGGTAATCCGGAATACCCGCGCGTGCGAAGCTTCACCCGCAACAACCCGGACTATCCGCAATATGCGGGCATGCGCGAGTGGTTCCGCTGGCATAGCGGCGACGATGCGAAAGTCGTCGTGGCGACGGACGTGGTGTTTTGGAAGTCCCTGCGCAACACGTTGATGTTTGTGCTGGTAGTGGCCCCGGTGCAGGGGGGACTCGCGCTCGTGTTGGCGCTGCTGATCAACCAGAAATTACGCGGGATAAACATCTACCGCGCGATCTATTTCATGCCTGTTGTGGTCTCGATTGTCGTCGTCTCGCTGTTGTGGCGGTTCATCTATGCCGAAGATGGATTGCTCAATTCCATTCTGAGCGCTTTCAGTTTCGGCATGTTCGAGGGCCCTGATTGGCTGGGCAATGAAGATACCGCGCTTGGGGCGATCAAGGCGATGTCGATTTGGCAGGCCGTTGGATTTCACATGGTGATCTGGCTGTCGGGGCTGCAAACGATCTCGCCCACATTGTACGAGGCGTCGTCCGTCGAAGGCGCCTCCAAATGGCAAACCTTTCGCTATGTAACTTGGCCCGGGCTGCGCAATACGGCGGTGCTGGTGTTGATCGTGATCACCATGCAAGCCTTTGCACTCTTCGCCCAGATCGACGTGATGACCAATGGTGGACCCTTGGACAGCACGACGACGGTCGTCTTTCAGGCGGTCGAGCGGGGGTATGGCAAGCAGGACATCTCGGGCGGTTCGGCGATCTCGGTCATCCTGTTCCTGCTGGTCCTGAGTATCAGCCTGATCCAACGCTACCTGACGCGGGAGAGATAAGATGGCCGGCGTTTCACAAGACAATCAGGGCCTCCGTTTGATCACGCGATATGTCGTCCTGACCCTGATAGCGATCATCTTCGTATTTCCGCTGATTTTCATGGTCATGTCGAGCCTGAAACCAGACTTGCAACTGCTGCGGGATACCTCGAGCATCCGGGCGTTTCTGCCTGTGGGCGATATCAGCCTTAGCAACTACACAGCCGCGTTCAACCGGGCGCCGGTGGCGACATTCATCTTCAACTCTGTGCTGGTCACAGGGATCACCGTGCTGCTTTCGCTGTTGTTCTGTTCCCTGGCCGCATTTTCGTTTGTTTTCCTGAACTGGAAAGGGCGCAACTTGCTGCTGTCCATTGTTCTTGCCACGCTGATCATCCCGTTTGAGACCATCGCCATTCCGCTATTGCTACTGGTAAGCCAACTGCCGTGGATCGGATTGGACGGGCTGCAAACCGGCTGGCTGAACACCTACCGGGTGCAGATCATCCCATGGATCGCGGACGGGTTGACGATCTTTCTTTTCGTGCAGTTCTTCAAAGACTTGCCCCGTGATTTGATCGAGGCAAGCCGGGTTGAAGGCGCTTCGTGGATCCAGATCTATTGCCGCGTCGTGATGCCGCTCGCCGGTCCTGTGGTGGCCACGGCGGCGATCCTGAAGTTTCTGGTGATGTACAACCAGTACCTGTGGCCGTTGATCGTGGTGCAGCAGGAAACCTATCGGCCTGTGATGGTGGGCCTTGGCTATTACTTTCAGCTGAACCCCGCATGGGGGGAGATCATGGCCTATCTGACCGTGATCACGGTGCCTGTTCTGGCCTTCTATCTTGTCCTGCAACGCGCGTTCATCGCGTCGATTGCCTCAACCGGCGTGAAAGGCTAACGCAATGGTTCTCGCCCTCAAAGATTATTTTGTCTGGGATAGCTGGTATGTCCGCGACGGCGACCTGTGGCATGGATTTTTCCTGAAGGCGGCTCGTGCAATCGGGGACCCGGACCTGCGCCACTTCAATGTCAGCTACGGCCACGCGACCAGCACGGATCTGATCAACTGGGATCATCTGGGGACCTGTTTCGAACCCAGCAGCGGCGACAAGTGGGACAATTACACCGTCTGGACCGGATCGGTCGTCCGCGGTGACGACGACCTCTGGCACCTTTATTACACGGGAACCCGCAAGGACGAAGTCGGTTTGCCGCAACGGATCGGTCATGCGACCTCGACGGATCTGCACAATTGGACCCGGGTGGGTGACGGGCTGATCCTCGATCTGACAGGCCCACATGCCCACCACTACGAGGCGGACTTTGCCGAGGGCGTATGGCACGACCGCGCTATGCGCGACCCCTGGGTCCTGCGTGACCCGTCAGGTGACGGCTGGCTGATGTATTTTACCGCCCGCGTTTCCGGCGCGGCCGAGCCCAACAATGGCGGTTGCATCGGTTTTGCCACGTCGCCGGACGGCTACGACTGGACACTTCAACCCCCCGTCTTTGCGGGCGGTTACGGCCAGCTGGAAGTCCCGCAGGTCTTTCAGGCCGACGGTCAGTGGTTTTGCCTTTTCTGCACTTGCGCAGAGCACTTCTCCGAGGCGCAAGCGGGTCTCACAAAACCCGTGTCTGGCAATCACTACCTTATCGGTGAAGGTCCTCGCGGCCCATGGCGCATCGCACCCGGTTTTCTTGACGGTGATGTCCCTTGCCGCCGATACGCGGCGCGGATCCTGCAGACGGACAAGGGCCTTGCGATCCTCGGCTTTGCCGACCGTCCCGACGGCGTCGATTTCGTCGGCCACATCATGGATCCCGAACCCGTGGTCGTCACGCAAGATGGGTTGCTTCATGTCATCTCGAACCTCAACGCAGCGGAGTAAATAATGGCCGACGTCAAACTGCGCGAAATTAGGAAAAGTTACGGTAAGGTCGAAGTCATCAAAGGCGTCGATATTGATATCAAGGACGGTGAATTCGTCGTCTTTGTCGGGCCCTCTGGCTGTGGAAAGTCGACCCTTTTGCGCATGATCGCGGGGCTGGAAGACATTACCGATGGCACGCTCGAAATTGATGGCGCGCGCGTCAACGATCTGGAACCATCCAAGCGTGGCATCGCCATGGTTTTTCAATCCTACGCGATCTTTCCGCACATGACAGTGCGCGAAAACGTGGCCTTTGGGCTGACCATCAACAGGGCAAGCAAGGCCGAGAAGGACGAAAAGGTCGGGCAGGCGGCCCGCATCCTGCAGATGGAACATCTGCTGGACCGCCGCCCGTCCGAGCTGTCCGGCGGCCAGCGCCAACGCGTTGCGATTGGCCGCGCGATTGTCCGCAACCCGAAGGTATTCCTGTTTGATGAACCGCTCTCAAACCTCGACGCCGCTCTGCGGATGGATATGCGCATGGAGATCGGCAAACTGCACCAGGATCTGGGTGCTTCAATGATCTACGTGACCCACGATCAGGTGGAGGCGATGACACTTGCTGACAAGATCGTGGTTCTCAAGGACGGTCTGGTCATGCAGGCTGGTGCGCCGATGGATCTGTATCATGAGCCTGCAAACCTGTTCGTCGCGGGTTTTCTGGGTGCGCCTTCGATGAACTTTCTCGATGTGACGGTGCATGACCTAAACGACAAGACTGTGTCCGTCAGCAACGCGTCGCTCGATAAAATCGAAGTCCCTCACAAAGGGCGCCACTTTGAGGTTGGGCAAACCGCCACGTTAGGCATTCGCCCGCAACACATGCAGCCCGTCGGCGATGGGATGGGGAAGCTTCATGGCAAGGTTATCCTGTCCGAACGGCTTGGAAGTGAAACGGTGATCGACATCGCCTTGGCTGATGGTGGCAAGGTGATCGCAGCGCTGGCCGAGGATTCCATTCAAAAACCCGGTGCCGTCACCAATTTCGATTTTGACCCGAACCAGGCACATATCTTCCCCGAGACGCGATGACGAAACCAGTCCCGATAGATGGCGGCAGAAATCACCGGTCTCGTCGTCTTTCGCCCTCATGTTCAGCGGCTGCACTAGACGGAAAGCTTTCCGCGCCCGCGTGATTTTGGCAAGGTCAGCGGGCCGAAACGCGTTCTTTGGATACGATAGTGCCACTGCTCTTGAATCTAAGTGTCTAGCAGCAACCGCAGCTTGGCAATTCGTCCGCGCAGCTGGTCTTTCGAGCGTGCGGCATTAGCGATGCCTTGACTTGCAGCCATCAATAGCTCGGCGCATTCCTGACTGTCGTGGCGCACCTCGGACAAGCGACGCGCCAGACTTTCGCAGATACTGGAATTCATCCGTTCGAAATGATGCGCACTGACGGCGTCTTTCGTTTGGAACAGCTCTTGAGCAAAATTTGATGTCCGCACCAGCGAATAGGTAAACATATGCTTTGCGGTAACTGCCGCGATGACGGCGTCAACAGGGTCGTCAGTCCCTTTCAATTCAGCCGCAACGATTTCAGTTAAGTCACGGGCGACATTCTCGGCAACTGCGTCGAAGATGGCCGGTTTGTCGGGGAAGTAGCTGTAGAGCGTCGCTTTCGAGATTGATGCCGCATCGGCTATCCCCTCCATCGTTGCACCGCGAAAACCTTGTGCAATGAACACCTCTTGTGCTGTCGCGACCAGCCTCGCGCGGCGCTTGGTCCTTAGCTCGGTCGTGTCTCTCAAGGTTTACACTTCTCCAAAAGTGAACGATATGATATAAAAACGTTCAATTATAGCAGTCATGGATGGACCCATGCGCCTTGTCAGACTTATCGTTTTCGCTTTGATCGGGCTAGCCGCCTTGGCTCTGGTGGTGGTGAAGCTCAATTATGGCGGTGGGCAACCCTACCCAGACGTGTCGACAGCACCTTTGCGCAATGATGTGGAGGTTGCCATCGAATTGCCCTTCCCCCCTGGGATGGTGGCTGTGGGTCCAAAGGGCGAAGTCTATTACACCTATCATCCGTTTCATGCGCCCCAAGACCACACCGACGCACTTTTGTTCGCGTGGCGAGAGGGGCAGTCGCTCCCGGTTGCACAGGCGCTTGGCGATCGTTTGCACGGCATCTTCGGCATCACCGTAGACAGTCGCGGCTGGATCTGGGCCGTGCGACCCGGCGCCATGGAGGGCCGTCCAACTGAAGTTCTGGCGATCAACCCCGCCAGCGGCGAAATCACTTTTGAATTTCAGTTTGCGGATGGCGAGGGCGGCTTCGCACAGGATCTTCGCGTGTCGGATGATCTTCGCCATGTCTATCTGGCTGACACGGGTTTGCTGCGGTTCACGTCCGCTTCGCTTATTGTGCTGAACACACAGAGCCGCAATGCGCGCAGCGTCCTGGTGGATCATGAAAGCACCGCGCCGCAAAACTGGTTGATGCGGCGCACCGACGGGTCACCCTATCGACTGGGATATGGATTGGTCACATTTCAGGTCGGCGTTGACGGGCTAGAAATTACCGATGACGGCGACTGGCTTACCTATGCGACCATGACGCATGACAGCGTTTTCCGGGTGCCGACCGCGCTGCTGAACGATCCGGAGGTATCGCGCGAAGCGCTGGAGGCGGCAGTCGAACGGATCGGGCCGGCTCCGATGAGCGATGGCATTGCCCTCGATCAAAATGGCGCTGTCATCTTGACGGACGTGGAAAATGGCGGGCTGATGCGTCTGGTTGACGGCGCGTTGACGACCTTGGTGCGCGATGATGCCATCGACTGGGCCGACAGTGTCGCGGTCGCCCCAAACGGGGACATCTGGTTCACAGATAGCGCGCTGACAACCCTGTTGGATCAATTCGGCAATCCACCTTCACGCGCCGAAATCGACGCAGCCGCCCCATTTGCAATTTACCGATTGCCAGCGCCGTAAAGGCCCCACTTCGCCGCTGTCGACTTTCGCGCCGTCGACAGCGGGATGCGCTTTTCAACACCACGATATCGACCACGGGGCAAACGGCACCGATGACATGGTCCTGTCCAACCCTGCCGGACGGGGCGACTTCCTGATGTTGGGCACGCAACATCGGTAGGCCCACCATGCGCGTTGGGCGCGATATTGGCTATTCAGAGAGACCACGACAATGAACCGACGAACTTTTGCCACTGCAAGCTTGGCAGCGCTTTTGACGCCTGCGGCCAGTGCCTTGCAAGCACAACAAACAGCGCCGGGTTTGCCCGGCTACCAAATTGCCGAGATCAAGGACGGGCGTCTCACGTCAGGATATGGGGGCGCAGCCACGCCGCAAACTGCCGTAAATGAAGGAACGCTGTTCCAAGTGGCGTCCTGTTCGAAAACGGTGAATGCGCTGGCCGTCATGACGTTGGTGCGTGACGGACGCGTCGCACTTGACCGACCGGCAAATCAGTATCTGCGTCGATGGCAATTGCCCGGCCCCCGCGGTGCCGATGCGACGGTTGCAGAATTGATGTCACATACGGCGGGGACCACTGTTGATGGCTTCGCCGGATATGGACCGAGTGAGAAACTGCCTGATCTGATGGATATTCTCGCGGGACGCACGCCCGCGAACTCTGCTGCTATTCGGACACGTCGCCGGATTTTGGGGGGTTTCAGCTATAGTGGCGGCGGCACGACGGTCTTGCAGGCGATGATCGAAGACGTCACCGGAACAGATTTCGCGGCCTATACGCGGGCGGAGGTCTTGAACCCCGTCGGTGCGCCGCGGGCGACGTTTCAGATAGAACCGTCAGCGGCCTTCGCACATGGGTCATATGGCAACGGTCAGCCGGTCCCCGGCGGTTTCAAACGGCACCCGGAAAGCGCGGCTGCAGGGCTATGGGCGACGGCATCGGATCTGGCGAAGGTTCTGCAGTCCGTTATGCGGTCACTGGGTGGCGGGCCTGACGCGCTTCTTCCTGCGGAGTTGGCACAACGGATGATCACGCCGGTCAGTTGGGGATCGGGTCTTGGGGTATTCGTACAACCCGGCGCGATCATTTCCCATGATGGGCGCAATCATGGGTTTGACGCTGTCATGGCGGCAGAGCTTGGAACCGGCATCGTGCGGGCCGCCGTGACAAACCGAAATGGGGCCATCGAAGGCTTTTCGGAGCGAGTGACGTCGCGCTGACCGGTTACGTATAGAAACCTGCCGACGGAACGCAAAACGGCTGCTCATTCACCAAATGAGCAGCCGTTTCTTTTTTGTGTCCCCAAATTAGAAGGACATTATCAAGCCAAGCCCAACCCCGACCACATCCGACTTATCAACAAGCGGGCTGTCGGCATTGCTGCCCAGATCTTCGTATTCAACGATGCCGACGGCGGAAATGGTTTGCGTCACCGGATAAACAACAGCCAGGTTTGCAAAGGCAGTCGTCGTTTGGTCGGCAGCATATGCTGAACGGGCTGCGGTGGCCTCGGTGGCGGAAACGCCATAGAGATATTGGTTAAGGTCCTTATCCCGGAATCGCGCGCCAACCTCTGCGCTTACCACAAAGCTTCCGGGAGCGATGGCATACCCAACGACGACATTGGCCTCGGTCCCGCCATGCGTGTCTGACACGTCTGTCATCGTGTGCAACGACACGTAAGCATTGCCAAAGTCCAGTTGCGCAGTGATCCCGGCCTCCACCGCGTCGTCGCGCTTGAGACCGTCAAACAACGGGTCCTTGTTCGGAAAGTCCGGGCCGCCGCGGTATCCAAGGGCGAGGCCAACTGTCCCTTGTTGATATTCCAGGACGTTATATGACACGCCGTCCAGACCAACAGACAGCCTGTCGGTCTCGTAGGTCAGAAAAGGTGCGACACCAACAGTGTCATCCTCGCCCACATAGGTGCCGGTCGTGCCGACCCCCAAAATGCCCACGGTCCATTCACCATCGGCGTATGCCCCCGTACCGATACAAATCACCGTGCCTGTGAGGAGTTTTTTAAACATGCGTTATTCCTTGATTGAGACGTTTGTGTCATCTCGATCAGGGAAGACCGTTCTGATGTCGTCCATCTTAGCAGGGATGGACAGATATTTGCGGCGCCGGACCCAGATTGCCCTCTGGTCTCTGAGCATGGTTTGAGACACGTTGCGGCATGGATCAGGTCATCGTTGAAATCACGAGCACGGCAACGATCGCAATCGCGGCGTTCGGAATTGCCTTTTGTCTCACCCAGACAAAGTACTCTTACGTCAGCCGTAGCTTTGCGATGTTTCTGGGGGCGGTGGCCGTCAACAACGTGCCTGACGCCTTTCGACAACTTCTTGAGGGAACGGATGAGTTCTTTGTCCAATTGGCAGAACTATTGATCTGGTTCCCCAGTTCCTTGTGCCTGGCCCCGTTGTTTTGGCTTTATGTGTATTCATTGACGTCACCAACAGACCAACGACCTGCGCGTGTTTATCGCCATCTTTTGCTGCCGGGTTTCGCAGTGCTTGTCGGGCTGCTTATTGCGGTGACCCCAAATGATGTGTGGGTGCTTCTCAACACCGACACGATAGACACAACTTCGGCTTGGTCCATGGTGCTGCTTAGCGTGATGGCCTTGCTACAATTGGTTGTCTTCGTTCAGGTCGGGGTCTACCTACTGCTGATCGTACGACGCTTGACCCGCTACCGTATCAAGCTGCGGGATGTCTATTCGAGTACCGAGGCACATGAATTGCGCTGGATCTATGTGATCGGGGGTCTCGGGGCGCTGTTTTGGCTGGCCTCGGTGTCGATCCAGTTTCTGGTATTGAGCCCGGAGCAGGAAGGTGCGCTGGCCGCTGTTCTGAGTGTTGCCAGCCTCAGCGGCCTCGCGTTGATTGCGACGACAACGCTGTGGGGGCTGCGGCAGCGCCCACCCTTGGTGCCGGATATGGACGATGCGCAGACAGCAGAGATCATGGAAGATCAGCCCGCGGGAAAATATGAAAAGTCTGCACTCAGCGCTGAGGCTTCTGCCCGCATTGCACGCAAGTTACGCGCCGCGATGGACAAGGATCAGTTGCACCGCGATCCGAACCTGTCGTTATGGGCGCTCGCCCGACATGTTGGCGCCTCGCCCAATTACATTTCCCAGACACTCAGCGAGGAAATCGGCGAGAGCTTTTTCGATTTCGTCAACGGCTATCGCATCGCCGAGGCCAAAGACTTGTTGGCAAACACGGACGATACCGTCCTGGCGATCACCTACGAAGTGGGTTTCAACGCGCGGTCGTCGTTCTACAACGCCTTCAAGCGGCTGACCGGTCAAACCCCTACAAGTTATCGAAAAACATTGTCTCAGCGTGCTGGGGTGGACGACTGACACGCGTGATTGCCCGATATGGGTTCCAGCAAAACTGATCTGGAGACACCCAACAGCACCTTACGACCCACAACGACAAACTGCTCACCTTGCCGCAGGTGCCTTACGACGACCTGTTATTGGGCTTCTACGACGGTGCGCCTTGCATTTAACGAGAGAGATACGACAATGAAACGATACCTATTTCTGGCCATCCTCGGCCTCAGCGCCTGCGAAACACCAGCTGAAATTTCAGCCCGCGAGCAAATCGACGCCGCCTGTCTGGCGGGCGACTTGCAAGCATGTGCCGCCGTTCAACAACGAGTGGCCGCAGAAAACCAAGCGCTCGCCACTACTGCGTCCGGGCTGTAGTCGCGCGACCCAGACGGTCAAAGAAAGAAGCATCTGGCAAAGCAAAGGCTGACACCAGCGGAGCGGCGCAACAAATAGAGCTCCCCTTGCTCCGCTCACCCTTTCCGTAAACGCGATAGGGTGCGTCGACCCCCTTAGACGGCCCAAACCGGACCTTCGTGGCCGACCCATGCGCCGCGTTGCGGCCCTACCAGATTGACCATTCGCTGCGATTGCTCGGTTTCAGTCGTGTCCGAGGTCGTGTCTGCGGCCAAATCACGACGTTCATTTTCTGCACCTTCGCATTGGCGGCACATTTACTCCCGACCATATCTCTAAGGCGGGCGACGTCGACGTCTTATCAGCGCTCTACACTGCGTTCCGTCGACGATTTGTCGAGGCTACGTATCAAGCTTGATTGCCTCGTTGCGGAACCGATCGAACCCATACAAAACAGCCTGCTTCGACGGGTCTTCCTACGATTTGGGTTGATAGCGTACCAGCGCGCGTCTTGGCGTCACTTTTTTCAAAACGAAGTTCTCACTTTTGACACAAAAATTACGTCATGGAGTCTAATTATTAATTATATCAGTGAATCTAATTAATCTGCAGGCGGTGGTTGCCTGTACCCATTCGCCAGACGGCGAATGGCATCGAAATTTGCGGCCAAAAACAGGAGATCTCAATATGGGCAGAAAACTCAATAACAGGACCGAGACATTTGAGCGGTGGGGCGCGGACATCGTTGTGGTCGACGAAACGGCGACCCGCAACAACATCGATATCTTCGGGACCAATCGCGATGAAACGCTGATCCTCGACGATCTGAAAAGCTGGGACACGTCGTCGCCCGACAATATCGACATTCAATTCGACGGCGGAGACGGGGACGATCATCTGGCCTTTACGGGCAATGCCAAAGGCATCAACCTTGAACTTAGCGATGACGACAAGTACGACTTCCGGCTTGATGGCGGTCATTCACGCGACGGTGGAGACAAAAAGCTAAGCAGCCTGGACATATCGACAGTCAACGTCGAGACGTTTTCGCTGACCAACCGGGCCGACCAGGTTGACGTCTTTGGCTTTGGCTCGGGCGTGACGTTTTTCCTTAAGCATGGTGCGGATTGGTACAATGGCACCAACTTTGACGACCACGTCGACGGTGGTACCGGCAATGACGAACTCTACGGAAACGGCGGAAACGACTATATCGACGGCGGTCTGGGTGACGACACAATTCACGGGGGTACCGGTGACGACATCATCATCGACCAGGGCGGCAGCAATATCATCTTTGGCGGACAGGGCCGTGATACGATCTATACCACGTCCGACATCAACGCAGACGGCACCACAACTGTTTATGGCGACTTCGTAGACGAAGACGGAAAGGCAGCGGGCGCTTACAACGCGGCAGACACCTTCTTTATCGGCTATGAAACCGAGACATATGTCTACCCGGACGCACTCATCTCGGACGGCGCGGCGCTGTCGTCCGGCGAACAGATCGCGATGGCCGGGGCCGGCATTGGCCAGATCGGTGGCGCCATCATGTATGCTGCAGGCGGCGGCGTCGCGGGCTCTATCTTTAATACGGGCTTTACTGTCGGCAGTGCGATCCTAGGTGAACTAATCGACAAGGGCAACAAAGCCAGTTCTCGCGAGATGACAAGCACGGCCACCACAAACCAGATCCTTATCAAGGACTACGATGCCTGGGCAGACACGGCAGTTGTCGCCCTCGACGCATACGCGGACCTCGTTAACGCGGATATCTCCACCAATACCGCCGGGACCGAGATCAGCTTTACCGTAGGCGGGAGCGAGTTCTTGGGCATCACGCTCGATACCACAATGATGTCAGTCATGGAGGGCAGCGATGAGGATCTGTCTTGGGCCACCTCGACGGTCGGTAAATCGGCAATCCTGAACAACCTACTGATGAACTCTGTCATCGTGGAAACCGACGGGTCGGCCTCTGGTGCGACGATCAAGGCGATGAATGGCCTTAACCTGTCGGTCGGAGGAAAAGAGCAGGACCTTCTGGAAAGCTACTTTTCCGAAGACGGCGAAGAAGATGGCGTCTGGCTTATTGGCGACATCGGGACATCCATCCTCTTTGGGCACAATCTCAGCGCTCTGGCGGGCACACAGTCCAACAACACGATGTATTCCGGATATTACTTCGATGATACCAGCACTTCGTCGTGGTATTCCAGCGCTGCAATTTCAATGCATGGCGGCGCGGGCAATGACGTCATGTTCGGATCCAAGGACGACGGAGACAAAATCTATGGCGGGACGGGCAATGATTTCCTCGCGGGTCATTGGGGCCTAAACGACAAACTGTATGGCGGCGCCGGCACTGATGTTGCCTCTTTTGGTACTGTCAGGAACGGGTCTTTTGTGTTGAACCAAGATCGCGACTCTGACGGCGACGTAAAGGCCGTTGGCGTTTATGCCGATCTTGCGGTCAGCAGCGCTGACGAACCAGGCGCGAGCGCGGGCTATCGCCTATTGGCGGGGCAGGCAGATGCTTACAGGGCTGGCACGCTCGCGACCGACGAGGGCCACGATACCGGCTGGGACATCGGCGCAGCCATGGCTTATCTCTATGACATCGAGGGGCTCTACGGATCTGACTATCAGGACGTGCTTTATGGCGATGGCGGGGAAAATGCGCTCTTTGGCGCGGCGGGCGCTGACATCATCGACGGCCGAAGCGGCAACGATTACATTGATGGCGGCGCCGGCGACGATGTGCTGACGGGAGGCGCCGGTCATGATGTCTTCTCATTCACCGGCGGTTTCGGGAGCGACGTTATCACCGACTTCGCAGATGGCGACACGCTCGTCTTCGAAGGGCTGACGCTGTACCAGCGCGACAGCCTCGCAGCGAGCCTGAACGGGAACGGCTCTACGATCACGATGAAGACCAGCGCAAGCGACGCGACCCCCGAAGAGCTTGTGCTGACGGGTGTCGATGTGACCGGCCTGTTTTCAAGCAGCGAGAAGGTGCAGACGGAGGTGTTCGACGAGGCGACGGGCGAGCTGGTCACGCAAGAGAGCTACACGCATACCATATCGTCCTCGCGTGCTATCGACAGCGCGCCACTGGATGATGCCGAAGCTTGGGTTTACCTTGCGTCCAACCCCGAGCTTATCGCGCGTTACGGCGACAGCATCGACAGTGCCAAGGCGCATTTCGAGGCCTATGGCCGCAATGGTGACACGGCATTGGGCTTTAACGCCGCTCAATACGCCGACAACTATGGGCTTAGCGATGTTGCCAGCGCCGCAGAGCACTTCGTCAAAACGGGTTATGGCCGCGGCTGGTCCGACAAGGCGGACATCACCGATAGTCTTGACGCGTCAGCGGCCACGCAAAGCTCGACGCACGGTGGCGCGGTTGCCGCAAACGCCATCGACAATGACCGCAGCACGATCACCCACGCGGCAACGGACGACTGGACGCCACATCTTAGCATCGACCTTGGCGAGGACTACATCCTTGAGGCCGCAACGCTACAGAACCGCGTGGCGGGCAATCACTGGCTTAACGACCGCTTGATCGGAGCCAAGGTTGAAGTGCGCGATGACGGAGAGGTCGTCTGGACTTCGGATCCGCTCAATGACTGGGTCACGCAGTATCTCGATTTCAATGGCGTCGTCGGGGATGAGGTACGCATCACCCATACCAACCGCAACCTCTCGGTGGCCGAGCTTGAGATCTTCGGCGAGGCCCTCGACAATGCGGTGATCAACCTAACCGATACTCTTGATACCAGGGCCGCCTTCATGACCTCGGAATGGGCAAATGGGCTATACGGCGCCGAGAACGCCCTTGATGGGGATGACAGCACTCTGATCCACTCTCGCAAGAACGACAATCATATGGAATTCTGGCTTGACCTCGGGGATGACGCAAAGATCGAATATATTGACATCGCCAACCGCGGCGACACATGGGCGTCCCGTTTGTCGAACGCAGAGCTGCAGATCCTTCGAGACGGTAACGAGGTTTGGTCACAAGACTTGACCGCCGCCTACGACCAGATGATCAACACCGGCGGCGTGATCGGCGATGAGGTGCGCATCGTTCAAGATGGTGCCGCGCTCCATATCGGCGAGATCGACGTCCTTGGCCAATATCTGCCAAACGCGTTCAACAACCTCAGCCAAGTGCTCATTGCCAGCGATGTCAGCCAAAGTTCGAACCTGACAAGCAACAGTATCGCCTCGAACGCCATCGACGGGGACTACACAACCAGCATGCACACAGGTCATGGCGACCACAGCCCGTGGCTCGAGTTCGATCTTGGCGGGGACGCGTTCTTGAAGGGTGTGCTCCTGCAGAACCGGTATACGGACGAGGATAGCCAGCATTTCCATCTGAACCAGAAGTTGGAAGACGCCAAGATCGAGGTTCTGGACGGCACGACAGTGGTCTGGAGCAGTGACAACCTGTCTGGCGACGTGTCCCAATGGATCGACTTTGACGGTGTGGTGGGCGATAAGATCCGCCTTTCGAGCGACAATCAGTACCTGCATGTGGCCGAGCTTGACATCATCGGTGACTATCTCTCGGGAATGACCAACATCACCGATACGCTGAGCAGTTCCGCCGCAACACAATCGAGCACTTACAACAGTGCTGCTGGTGCGTCGAATGTATTGGACGGCAATTCCAACAGCATAAACCACACCCGACAGGACGCGCCGTCCTGGCTGTCAGTGGATTTGGGCGGTGACGTGGATTTTGAGTTCATCAAGATCGAGAACCGCGACGACCAGTACCACTACGTCAGGAACCGTCTCGACGGCGCGACTGTCGAAATCCTGGATGATGGTCATGTGGTTTGGGAATCCGATCCGATAAACGGTGATCAATTCCACTTCATCGACGCATCGGGCGTGACGGGCGATGAGGTACGCGTGACGTTAGAGGATGAATTCCTGCATATCGCGGAACTCGACGTCTATGGTGCCTTCTCAATGTGAACGTAGGCCTTGAAAGGTCGGCTTGTTCCGGCGCGCAGAGCACCCCGATTGCAGGGGTGCTCTTTTTCGCTCTTGGCGAGCACATTGAGCGGACGAGACCGCGCCAACGCCGATTTCCACTTTCCGATTTATACCGGTTACGACGTGACAAAAGCACAGGTCACAGGTTCTGCAGGCTGAACCTCAACAGCTTCGCTGTAAACACGGCATGTTGCTCAATGTAAGCGTCAGAAAACGGGTCGGCACCAAAGGAATCCGACACGGTCCCGGGATCCATGAACGGGAAATTGATTGCACCATGCATGGCCGGGATCAGATGCGCGACTTCGGTCAAATCATCCCCCTTGTTGGGAAGTAGACCCATCCCCACAAAACCGGCAACCAGCACCTTACTGATCGGAACAATGTAGGTTTCTCTGATCCACTCTGCCCGCGCGCCCCCCTGCCGCATCTCATCCAAAGAGATGTGATGTATATAGGGGCTGTTGGCCGAGGCCCTCACAACGGCGCGGGTGAAAGCCAGAAGCAAATCGTCCGGTTCGGCTTGCCGGGCTGCCATCCCCAGCTTGATCGCCTCATCGCGAAAGTGGTCGAACCCGTAAGCCACGGCTTGCCGCCACAAGTCATCCTTTGACGCGAAGTGATAGTGCACCAGCGGTTTGGCCACATTGGCCGCCTGTGCAATAGCGCCGATGCTTGTCGCCTGAAATCCGGTTTTTGCAAACGCAATAAGGGCCGCGTCCAAGAGTGCCTGCCGGGCGTCGACACCTTCACCGCGCGGGGGCCGCCCGCGAGCGCGTTTTGGTGGAACTTCTGTCAAATTCGAATTCTCACTTTTGACATGATAATTACGTCATGCAGACCAATTTTTAAATATATCGGTCGATCCAATAAATATTGACCAGCAAGGGCAGGACTATGCCCTCTACATCGAAGAACCCATACCACTGAAACACCTTATGCTTCGCCTCATCATGATTGCTTTGATCGCGGTTAATCACTGCGTTCCTCGGCAGGTATGGCCAGATCTTAAGCTGTGGATGTCTCTTGCTAGTGATAGATCGTGGAGCTTTCTTTGATGGGACCGCGCCTGCGATATGCTGCAGATATCTCACGGCGTTTCTTCTAGGTGGCTGCAGCGTCATGTTGCAATGCGTCAACCCGATCCGAGGTTCATAGCGAAACCCAGTATTCCTTGTGCCTTAGGCGTTTCTGCATCGATTTTGGCGGCTGGACAGGTACATGCCGTTTGTTGCCACGCAGGCAGATTTCGGGAACCGATACACGTGGATTCATAAACGCTACTGTAGCAACGCAAATTGCACAAAGCCCTTTTCTGCAGTGTCATTCTGACAAAATAGGGATCAAAAGTGTGGGTGGCGGAGACGAAGGGATTCGAACCCTCGAGACGGTTTCCCGCCTACTCCCTTAGCAGGGGAGCGCCTTCGACCACTCGGCCACGTCTCCGCCGACGGGTGTAGCCGAATAAGCGCCCGGGAAACAAGAGCAAAACAAGCCGCGCGGGCGGAGTTTCGGGACAACGCCTGACATCTGTAATCAAACTGAACTATGACCGAATGAAATTGCCAGCATTCGCACTCAAGCCACACTGAAAACAACGGCAAACCTTGAGTACTGTGGTTCGGATTTCTTGGCCGTCACTAGACAACGATCTGACATTCTACAGCGAAACCGACGACGCAGACCACCTATAGCCCAAGTACCATCTGCAACGACTTAAGCTTCTGGCGCTGCCCATCGGACCAGTCGCCGCGACGGCCGCGAAACAGCGTGGCCTGTGAGGCGTGGATCAGCCCGTCATCGAGAATTTTCAGTCCGTTTGCGCGCAGCGTTTCCCCGGTTGAGGTGATGTCGGCAATCGCCTCGGCGGTTTCGTTCTTGACCGTGCCTTCCGTGGCGCCCTGGCTGTCGATCAGTTGATAGTCGGCGACACCTTTCTCGCGCAGAAATTCGCGGACAAGCCGATGGTATTTGGTTGCGATCCGCAGGCGAAACCCGTGTGCCGTGCGAAAGGCGGCCGCGGCCGCATCCAGATCGTCCAGCGTATCAACATCCACCCATGCCTGCGGGACGGCGATGATCAGGTCGGCACCACCGAACCCCATTGGGGCCATGGCGGTGACCCGCTGCTCCCAATTAGCCAGCTTTTCGCGAACAAGATCCGAACCGGTAACGCCCAGATGAATGTTGCCCGCTGCCAGTTCGCGCGGGATTTCACCGGCAGACAGCAGCACCAGCTCGACGCCATCGATCCCGTCAACCGCACCCGCATATTCCCGGTCAGAGCCCGACTTGCGCAAAGTGATGCCGCGGGTCCCGAACCAGTCAAACGTCTTTTCCATCAGCCGACCCTTGGACGGCACGCCAAGTTTCAGCATCAGGCGATCTCCAGCATCAGATCGGGGCGGATCACGCCGCCGATTGCGGGGGCCGCGCGCCCTTTGCCCAATTGCGCGGTCAGCGCGTCATAGCGCCCGCCGGTGGCAATGGGCGGCAGGTCGGGCCGATTGGGCGCGGTAAACCCAAAGACAAACCCGTCATAATATTCAAGCGTCGTGCGACCATAGGACCCTTCGAAATCGAGCGCCTCGACAGCCACGCCACGTTTGGACAGCGCATCGGTGCGCGCCTGCATCACGGCCACCGCATCGCCAATGGCGGGCATATCGACGGCGATATCGCGTAGCGCGCTAAGCACATGGGGTGTTGTTTCGCGCAGCGACAGGATCGCGTCGAGCAAGGCGATCTCCTCGGCCGCAATAGGGGCCGCAGCGGCGTCCGCACGCAAGGCTGCAATTCGCGCCGCGACCTCGGCCCGGCTGCGCAAGCCGATATCGGGTCCGGCCCCTTCAAAAGGGTCCGCAGCATCAAGCAATGCAGCCCGGGTTGGCGGGATCGTATCCGACCCAAACCGCTTTAACAGCGCCTTGAACCGCCCAGGTCGCCAGATATGACGCAATAAGGCGGCCTTGCGCGCATCGGTGGTGCGCAACCCGCGCACGGCGGCGGTCAGAATGCCGATGTCGCCGGTAATTGCCCGCACAGGCAACTCGGCTAGCGCATTGGCAATGGTTGCAAATACCTCTGCATCGGCTGCGGCCGGGTTTTGGCCGTCAAACACCTCATACCCGACCTGCACGTATTCATTGGCCCGCGCCTCGTCGCTTTCCTGCTTGCGAAAAACCTTGCCTGCATAGGTGTAGCGCGCGGGGTCTGCGTGGCTTTCCATATGCATCTGCACGACGGGCACCGTGAAATCAGGGCGCAGCACCATTTCACCGCGCAAAGGATCGGCCGTCAGATAGGCGCGGGCGCGGATATCCTCGCCATAGAGATCAAGGAGCGTCTCCGCCGGTTGCAGCACGTCTGCCTTGACCACTTGCGCGCCGAGCGCGGCGAACTGGTCGCGCAGATCCCGCGCTTTGGTGAGTGTTTCGGGGGATATCGGCATCAGACGAAGTGTTTCATGCACAAAAAGAAGCCCACAAACATCATGATTATCCCGATGCCAGTGATCATGCCAGCGACGATCATGCCGTCGATCGACTGGCCGTAAATCACTGCGACGAACCCCAACAGGACAAGCACACCGCCGATGACGATCTTGCCGACTTCTGCAACCACTCTGCCCGAAAGCCGGAGGAGTCCTTTGAAAAAACCGGTCATGACTTGTCCAAAATCTCGCGCACCTTCGCCAGCATCTCATCACGCGGCACTTCATATTGGCTGGGCCGGTCTTTCCATTCCTCCAGCGTGGCGTTCTTGGCAATCTCGGCCCCTAGGATCAGGTCCTTGATCTGTACAACACCTTGATCAAACTCATCCCCGCCCGCGATGATCGCGATGGGGGAATGGCGTTTATCCGCATATTTCAGCTGATTGCCAAAGTTCTTGGGATTGCCCAGATAAACCTCCGACCGGATGCCCGCGTTGCGCAATTCGGCAACCATGGACTGATAGTCAGCCATCCGGTCACGGTCCATGACGGTGATGATGACGGGGCCCTGGGCGGTGGTATCGGTGCGGCCCTTGGCGTGGAGCGCGGCCAGCAGCCGGTCAACCCCGATAGAGACCCCGGTGGCCGGCACAGCCTGCCCGGTGAAGCGCTTGACCAGGTCATCATAACGCCCGCCGCCAGCGACAGAGCCGAAATTGCGGGGGCGGCCTTTTTCGTCTTCGATCTCGAAGGTCAATTCGGCCTCGTAGACGGGACCGGTGTAATAGCCAAGACCACGGACGACAGAAGGGTCGATGACGATGCGGTTGCTACCGTAGCTTTGGGCGTCGAGAAGCCCGGCAATATCTTCCAGTTCGGCGACCCCATCGCCACCAATATTCGAACCTTGGACGAGTTGACGCAGACGGCTGACGGTGGCGGCACCTTCGTCGCGTTTGGCATCCATGAACCCCATGATGATGTCTGCCTGTTCGCCGCCGAGCCCCGCACCCTTCGTAAAGTCGCCGCTTTCATCCTTGCGGCCCTCACCGAGCAGCGCACGCACACCCTCAAGGCCCAGCCGGTCCAGCTTGTCAATCGCGCGCAGCACGATCCCGCGTTCGGCCTCTTTGTCGTCGCCGGACAGCCCGGCAACCTCCATGACGCCGTTCAGCACTTTCCGGTTATTTACCCGGATCACGTAGTCATCCTTGTCGATCCCAACGGCTTCCAGCGTATCCGCCAGCATCGCGCAGATCTCGGCATCTGCAGCGACGCTTGCGGCCCCAACGGTATCCGCATCGCATTGATAAAACTGCCGAAACCGGCCCGGCCCTGGCTTTTCATTACGCCAGACCGGCCCCATCGTGTAGCGCCGGTAGGGGGATGGCAGGTCGTTGCGATATTGCGCGGCGACGCGGGCCAAAGGGGCCGTCATGTCATAGCGCAGCGCCAGCCAATCCTTGTCCTCTTCCCAGGCAAAGACGCCTTCATTCGGGCGGTCCACATCCGGCAGGAACTTGCCCAGCGCCTCAACCGTCTCCACGGCCGATGTCTCAAGCGCGTCGAACCCGTAGCGATGATAAACCCCGGCGATCTTGGTCAGCATTTCGGTGCGCGCGGTCACCTCTGCACCAAAATAATCGCGGAAACCCTTGGGCGTTACGGGTTTGGGGCGGGGCTGTTTCTTGTCCTTCGCCATGGTCCTGTCCTTGTCATTCGTGCGCCGTTTAACGCGCCAATGTCACAGGGGCAATGCAGTCGTGTATTTCAGCTCTTTGAGGCTGAAGGACGATACAACCGATTTGACAAGCGGCGAGCGGAGGAGGGTATGTGTCATGAACCCCTCATAAGCCTCAACATCCTTGCAGCGGATTTTCAGGATATAGTCGGCGGTGCCCGATATGGCATGGGCCTCCATGATCTGCGGATACGCGCGGATGACGGTGGCAAAGCCGTTGATCGACGCCTCGGCATGATCGGCCAGACGGACGGTGGCAAAAACACACAGCCGGGCATCGGCCTTGGCCGGGTCCAGCAGGGCGACACGGCCCCGGATCAGGCCCAGCTTTTCAAACTCCTGCACTTTACGCCAAACGGTTGACGTTGCCATACCGGACTGCGCCGCAACATCAGCCAATGACAGGGCCGCATCCGCCTGCAAAACCTGCAGCAACGCCCGCTCTTGATCAGAAAATTTCACAAATAGCGCTCTTTCAATATCATCTTGCCAAAAATACTCAAATTCTGACGGCAAAGGAACAAAAATCCACCTCGGGTGCACGAAACTGATCAAAATGGAGGTCGAACCATGCCCAAAGATACCAGTTACACATCATTGCACCCTGATGAGAACGGATTGTTCCCCTACAGCGCCGATGACGATGCGGTCTGGGGCGAGTTGTTCAATCGGCAGATGGCGTTCCTGCCGGGCAAGGTTGCGCCGGAATATCTGGACGGGGTGGGAAAGCTGGGGCTGACGGCCGACAAGACACCGCAGGTCAAGGATATTGACGCAAGGCTTGGCGCCCTGACCGGGGCAGGGGCCCACGGCGTACCTGCAATCATTCCGCCTTCGCAGTTTTATGATCTGCTAAGCCAGCGCAAATTCCCTGTTGCGACCTTCCTGCGGCGGCGCGAACACATGGACTACATCGAAGAGCCGGACCTGTTTCACGAGGTCTTTGGCCATTGCCCGATGTTGGCACATCCCGACTATGCCGATTTCATCGAAGGGTTCGGCAAACGGGCCATCGCACTCGGCAAGGGATATTCATGGCACATGTTCCGGCTGTTCTGGTTCACGGTTGAGTTCGGGATGATCCGAACAAAAGACGGGCTGCGGGCCTATGGGGCGGGTATCGTGTCGTCACCCAGCGAGGCGGCACATGCGATGTCGGACGCGCCGCTCATGCAGGAATTCGATCTGTTGACCGTCTTCCGGACGCCATACCGGATCGACATCGTGCAACCGACCTATTTTGTGATCGACAGCTTCGAACAGCTTGCACGGGTGCTTGACGCTGATTTCGCGGCCCTGATCGACAAGGCCAAGGAAATGGGCGATCTGCCCGCCCTTTTCGCGGCAGCCAAAGCGGTATAGACAGCGGCGATGGCCGATATCACTGCATTGGAAGAACAGATCGCACACCTCACCCGCACGGTTGAGGAATTGTCGGATATTGTTGCGCGTCAGGAAACAGAACTGGCCATCGCGACCCGCCGCCTTGCCATGCTGATGGAACGTGAGGCGACCCGCGAACTGGATGCAGGCGGCACAGTTCCGCTGGCAGATCAGCGGCCACCGCATTGGTGATTTTCGTCGCGTGAGGCCGCACATATTGGCCCGGTAAAAGACCGCCCGCCGGGGCGTTGCCAAAACATTTCCCTTGCCATTCCGCTCAATGAGCCTCACACGCTAGGGTGCAGACGTTACCAACTCGACCCACTGTTTTCCATTTTGGCCGCAGTCTTTCGATATTGCACTGACGACGCCGGGCTGCCGCAACACCGCGGGCAGCGCAAACGAAAAGGAATACACGATGGCGAATGGCACCGTGAAATGGTTCAATACTACCAAAGGCTTCGGCTTTATCGCACCTGATGGTGGCAGCAAGGACGTCTTCGTCCATATCTCTGCTGTCGAGCGTTCGGGCCTGACCGGTCTGGCCGACGACCAAAAGGTCACTTTTGATATCGAGGCCGGTCGTGACGGTCGCGAATCAGCTGTGAACCTCGCGCTGGTTTAAGTCCGACGCGATGAAGCAAGGGGCGCGCAATTTCATGCGCGCCTTTTTTTTGCGCCATTCATCGCTGATTCTATTACAATTCTGCAATTTTCTTGATTTTGTTGCGGCAGATGGCATTCTGAAGCTGCTCCGTTAATCTATCGACCACTGTCTCCTCTGCGGCCCAGTCTTTCGATCACGTTTGACGCGCCGGCCCGCTGCACTCCCGCGAGCGGAGAATTTGAAGGAAGACAAGGACATGGCTTCAGGCACTGTCAAATGGTTCAACACAACAAAAGGCTACGGCTTTATCGCACCTGATGGTGGCAGCAAGGACGTCTTCGTCCATATCTCTGCTGTCGAGCGGTCCGGCCTGACCGGTTTGAAAGACGACCAGAAAGTCAATTTTGATATCGAAGCAGGTCGTGATGGTCGCGAAAGCGCTGTCAATCTGACACTGGCCGACTGACATAGCGATATCGCGAAATGCAAAAGGGCGCCCTTGGTCGGGCGCCCTTTTGCGTTTGTGCGGATCAGGGGGTGTCAGTCCTGCAGCACGAAGGTGATTTTCAGGACAACCCGGTATTCGTCAATCTTGCCGTCATTGACGGTGACTTTTTGGTCGGAAACCCAGGCTCCGGTGATCCCTTTGAGCGTCTTGGATGCCTTTGCGATCCCGTTTTCAACCGCGTCATCAAAGGATTTTGACGAGGATGAGATGATTTCTGTGACTTTTGCGACGGACATGGTGTCGTTCCTCCCGATTTGTTGAGACGCCTACCCTAGCGCTACGGGCTGTCCCAGTCCACATCATCGGCCTTTTCGACAATCAAGGTTCCGTCGGGTAGGGGGCGCATCAAATCCGATGCCGCATCGTCGTCTTCACCAAGCCAAATGTCGATCTGATCTGCGGTCAGGATCACCCCCATTCGGTGGTGAATATCCCGCACATCCGCCGAGGGCGCGCAGGTAATTGTTGCCACCTGATGCACCAGAATGCCGCCCGGTCCGTTCCAGACGTCAAAGATGGCCGCAAAATACAGCATACCGCCATCCTTGCGGGTGATCCGCCATGGTTGTTTGCGCCGCTTTTCGCCGGTCCATTCATACCAGCCATTGGCCGGCACAATTGCCCGCCCGACATCGGCAAAGGCCGATTTGTCAAACACGGTCTCTGACCGCGCGTTGACAATCGTCTCCATCACCGGCCGGCCGCGCGCGTTGACCCGCCCCACGGGGATCATCCCCCATCGCATATGCCGCACCTCATCGGATACGCGCACGATCACCTCTTGCCCGGGCGCGATATTGCGGCGTGGCGGATCGGTGATCCCAAAAACCGGTCCTGTCAGGAAAAACCGGCCGGGCATCTAGTCGACCCCGTCCAGCAGCGCCAGCACCGATGGCCCGAGTGCTGCGACAATTGCGGCCACCCCTTCCTTGTTGGGATGAATGCCATCGGGCTGCATATAGGCCCCAAATTGATCCTGACTACCTGCGGCTGCCCGGATCCCGTCAAAGAAACCGTCATAAAGCGGAATGTCATAGTCCGTGGCAAGATCGGCGTAATTCGCGTCAAACGCCTCTTTGTAAGCCGGTCCGTAATTCCCGCCGGCCTTCAGCCCGACAAGCAGCATGGCCACGCCCGCATCCCGGCCAGCGGCCAGAATACCATCAAGATTGGCCCGACTGACGGCCGGGTCCAGCCCGCGCAGATAATCATTGCCCCCCAAGGTGACGATCATCGCGTCTACGTCATCGGTCAGTGTCCAGGCGACACGCGACAGCCCGCCTGCGGTTGTATCCCCTGACACACCTGCGTTCAGGACCTTTACATCGGCGCCCTGATCATCCAGCCAGGCCTGCAATTGGGGCACGAACCCCTCATCCTGCGCCAGGCCGTACCCCGCTGTCAGACTGTCGCCAAGCGCGGCGATGGTCACAGTTTCGGCATGTGCAGACCCTGCAAGGGCCAAAACACCGATGCTCAGGTTGCGCATCCGGCGCGCAGCCCCATATCCCAGTGAAAGCATCTGCCCAAAGGTCCCGCCTATGACTGACCCCGTTTTGACAATTACAGATGCCAGCCTGTCGCTGGATGGCAATGCAGGGCGCGTCGATATCCTGCACGACATATCATTGGATGTCGCGGGCGGTGAAACCTTGGGTCTGGTAGGGCCAAGTGGATCTGGCAAATCGTCGCTCCTTATGCTGATGGGCGGGCTGGAACAGGCCACATCGGGTAAGATCACCGCACTGGGGCAGGATCTGACCGCAATGAACGAAGACCAGCTGGCCCGCTTTCGCAGGGACAATATGGGGGTGGTTTTCCAATCTTTCCACCTGATCCCCACAATGACCGCGCTTGAGAATGTCGCAACCCCACTGGAATTGGCTGGCGCGCGGGACGCGTTTGATCGGGCAGAGGCTGAATTGCAGGCTGTTGGGCTTGCCGACCGGATGGATCATTACCCCAGCCAGATGTCGGGCGGCGAACAGCAACGCGTCGCACTTGCCCGCGCGTCTGCGCCGCGACCGCGGCTTCTTTTGGCGGATGAACCCACGGGCAATCTGGATGAGACGAATGGTCAGGCGATCATGGACCTGTTGTTTACCTTGCGTGACCGGCACGGCGCGACCCTGATCATGGTGACCCATTCCGGCGCGCTTGCCCGCCGTTGCGACCGGATCGTCAGGTTGCGCGATGGTCGTATCGACACCGGCGTCGTGCGGGCTGCCGAATGAGCCTGCGGATCGCAACCCGTTTTGCGATGCGCGAGCTGCGCGGCGGGCTGCGCGGGTTTCGCGTGTTTCTGGTATGTCTGGCCCTTGGGGTTGCGGCGATTGCCGCCGTGGGCACTGTCCGTGCCGGTATCGAGGCGGGTCTGAAACGGGATGGTGCCGCCCTGCTGGGCGGCGATGCAGAGGTGGAATTCACCTACCGTTTCGCGCGCGAGGACGAGTTGGCGTGGCTGAACAGCATCGCGTCAGATATCTCTGAGACCGTCGATTTCAGGTCCATGGCCGTGGTGCAGCGGGACGATGCGGCCGAGCGCGGTCTGACCCAGATCCGTGCGGTGGATGACGCCTATCCGCTGGTGGGTGCCGTACGCCTTGACCCCAATATGCCGCTGGATGAGGCTTTGGCTGACCATGGCGGGGTCATGGAACGGGTCCTGGCCGACCGGCTGGGCCTGCAACCGGGCGATACGTTTGCATTGGGCGAGCAGGATTTCACCTTGCGCGCGATCCTTGATCGCTACCCGGACAATGCCGCTGGCGGTTTTGGTCTGGGCCCCCGCACGATCGTGCGCACCAGTGATCTTGCGCAATCCGGCCTCTTGCGGGAAGGCACGCTGTTTTCAACGCAATATCGGTTGGATTTGCCCGATGACGCGGATCTGCAGCAGCTTGAGGATAGCGCAGGGGCCCGGTTCCGCGATAGCGGCTTGCGCTGGCGTGACAGTCGCCGGGGCGCCGGTGGCACAGCTGAATTCGTTGACCGGATCGGCGCCTTTTTGATTTTGGTAGGCCTTTCCGGGCTGGCCGTGGGTGGTGTGGGCGTATCAGCCGCCGTGCGCGCCTATCTTGCGGGCAAAACGGGTGTCATCGCGACGCTCAAGACCCTCGGGGCGACCCGCGCTACAATTTTCCAAACCTATTTTGTGCAGGTTGCGGTTCTGACCCTTTTGGGTGTGCTGATCGGGGTCGTTTTGGGGGCCGGTTTACCGCTACTGCTGGCGCCGGTGATAGAGGCACGGCTGCCGATCCCGGCTGTTTTTGCGATCTATCCGGCACCATTGGTCGAGGCGGGCATCTACGGGCTTTTGGCGGCGATGATCTTTACCCTCTGGCCGCTGGCCCGGACCGAAGACATCAAGGCGGCCACCTTGTTTCGCGATGCGTTTTCCGCTGCATCCAATCTTCCCGCACCGCGCTACCTTGTGGCGATGGCTGTGCTGATCGGGCTGCTGCTGGGGGCGGCGATCTGGTTTTCCGGCACAGCATTTCTGACCTTGTGGACGGCTGGCGGGATCGCGGGGTCATTGTTGATACTGGTTGTCGCGGCGTTGATCATACGCTGGGTGGCCAGACGGTTCCGGCGGCCGGCCCGGGGGCGTCCCGCGTTGCGGCTGGCCTTTGGTGCAATCGGCGCGCGGGGGGGGGAGGCCACATCCGTGGTGCTTTCCCTTGGCCTTGGGCTGACCGTTCTGGCCGCCGTCGGTCAGATTGATGGCAACCTGCGCAGCGCCTTTGCCGAAGACCTGCCCGAAGTGGCCCCAAGCTATTTCTTTGTGGATATCCAGCCCGACCAGATCGACGGGTTCCGCAACCGACTGGACACGGATGATGCCGTCAGCCGGGTTGATACAGCGCCAATGCTGCGCGGGATCATCACCCAGATCAATGGGCGGCCTGCCGAGGAAACCGGTGGCGGGCATTGGGTGCTGCAAGGTGATCGCGGCATTACCTATGCCGATCGCCAGCCCGAGGGTACCGAAGTAACCGAAGGCAGTTGGTGGCCTGATGGTTATGACGGCCCGCCGCAGGTCAGTTTTGCCGAAGAAGAGGCCCGCGAAATCGGTTTGCAGTTGGGTGACATGCTGACGGTGAACGTTCTGGGGCGGGACATCACCGCCGAGCTGACCAGCTTTCGCAATGTCAGTTGGGAGGATGCGGGAATCGGGTTTGTGCTTGCCATGAACGAGGCCGCGCTTGCCGGCGCCCCGCATAGCTGGATTTCCACCGTCTATGCCGAACCGGAGGCAGAGGCCGCCATTCTGCGCGATCTGGCGACGGCCTATCCAAATATTACGGCCATCCGAATCCGGGATGCCATAGATCAGGTGATCGAGCTTGTGGGCGGGATTTCTGCCGCCACACGCTATGGCGCCTTGATCACGCTGATCACGGGCTTTCTGGTGCTGATCGGTGCTGCCGCAGCCGGCGAACGTGCCCGCACGTTTGAGGCGGCAGTGCTCAAGACAATCGGGGCCTCGAGGGGGCGTATTCTGACCAGTTTCGCGCTCCGGGCTGCATTGCTGGGGCTGGCAGCCGGGGTTGTGGCCCTTGGGGCGGGCATTCTGGGTGGCTGGGCTGTGTCCACCTATATCATGGAGACATCCTATCAGATCATCTGGGCCAATGCCTTGCTGATCATCGGGGGTGGTGTGCTGGCCTCGCTCTTGGCTGGTCTCGCCTTTGCCTGGCAACCGCTTGCCGCCCGTCCTGCACAGGTGCTAAGAGCCCGCGAATGAACGATCCGGCATTTTTTGGCTATGGCAGCCTGGTAAACCTCGACACGCATGACTATGCCGACCCGCGTCCGGCAAAATTGCATGGATGGCGGCGCGAATGGCGCCATACCGATCTGCGCGATCTGGCGTTTCTGTCGGTCAGGCAGGATGCCGATAGCGTGATTGCGGGCGTGGCAGCCAAGGTGCCCGGCGGTGACTGGTCCTCGCTTGATTTACGAGAAACGGGCTATCGGCGCCACGATGTCACTGATCAGTTGTCGGTAGACGGGCATCGTGCTGTCACGGCTGTTTATCAGGTTGATCCGACCTATGGCGTGCCGCCTGAACCGCAAGGCATTCTGCTTAGCTACCTCGATGTGGTCGTGCAGGGCTTTTACCGTCTTTACGGCGCGTCTGGTGTCAGCGACTTCTTTGCGACGACAGATGGCTGGCAGGCCCCGATTATCGACGACAGGGCCGAACCCCGCTATCCCCGACATCGGATATTATCGGCGGAGGAACGATCACTGGTGGACCGGCACCTGATGCAGGTCGGTGCCTGCTAGTCGCCTATCGCCGATGATGAAACAGGCTGAACAGCCGGGCCTGTCTGGCGAATGGTTCTTCCTTCGGTGTTGTGCCTTGTTGTGACAGGACCCGCAGCGCCAGTAAAAGTGCGATGCCCGCAAAAACGGCCCCGCCCACATATTGCCCGATCAGCACCCCCGGTGCGCCGAACCACGCCGCGCCGACCAGCACAAACGGAATGGTCCCCAAAGTGTGTCGCCCCCAGTTGACGATGGTTGAATAGAACGGATGGCCCAGATTGTTGAAGGCTGCGTTGGTCACAAAGATCACACCGTTGAAAAAGAACATCAGCGACAATGGCCCCGCGAATAAAAAAACAATGGTCAGCGCCATACCATCAAGCTGAAACAGGCTTTGCAACGCGGGTCTGGCCAGAAAAAACAGCCCCGATACAACCAGCACGACGAGGGCGGTGAACATCAGACCTTCGCGAAAGGCTGCTTGTACCCGGTCAGATAAACCTGCTCCTGCATTCTGGCCGATAATCGGCCCGATGGCCCCGGACAGCGCAAAGATAATCCCAAATCCGACCGGCGTCATCCGCGCCACAATGGCCATGCCGGCCACAGCCTCTTCACCGAATTCAGCCATGGCGCGCGTGACATAGGCCTGTCCGATCGGGGTCGCGAGCTGGGTCAGGATCGCGGGAACGGCGATTGCCAGAATAGGCCGCAAATCAATTGTCAGGCTGGCGGCGGTCGGTCTGTCAAAGCCACCATAATGCCGGATGAGTGGCAGCAGGGCGACATAGGCGATTGTCAGTCGCGCCGCGACGCTGGCAAGGGCTGCACCTGTCAGTTCCAGATCAAGTCCGAAAATCAGAATGGGGTCCAGAACCGCGTTGACGACACCGCCCCAAATCGTCGCCATCATCGCGCGGCGCGCATCCCCATGCGCCCGCAGGATCGCACCACCCACCATGCCCACCATCAGGAACGGCAGTGATGGGACAATGATCTGCAGATATTGCACTGCCAGATCAAGCGTCGCACCCGACGCCCCCAGAAGCGAGACAAGAAAGGCGAGGTTCAGCCAGACCAAAAGTGCAAAGATTGCCCCGAATGCAACCCCGTAGATCAGCGCGTTTGTGGCGCGGCGTCGCGCCTCTTCGGCAGCGCCGGCCCCAAGCGCGCGGGCAACAAGCGCACCTGCTGCAATTGCCATGCCAATCCCAAAGGATGTGGTGAAAAACAGCACGGCACCGGCATATCCGACCGCCGCCGCAAGTTCCGCCTTGCCCAGCGTCGAGATGAAAATCATGTCGACAAAATCGACCAGAAAAACCGCCATCAGTCCGACCGACGATGTCAGCGACATCACCGAGATATGACGAAACAGGCTTCCTTGGGTGAATTTGGCCTGCGTGTCTGTCAACTTTTATCCTAACGTGGGTTTGGTCTGCAAAAGTGGCATGACATCGGCCATCTCTGGCCCGCGCTCGCGACCGGTGACGGCCTTGCGCAGCGGCATGAACAGCCCCTTGCCCTTCCGGCCGGTTTCCTCTTTGACGGCTGCGGTCCAGTTTGCCCAAGTGTCCGACGTGTAGGGCGGGCTGTCGAGCAGAAAGAATGCCTTGGCGATGAAATCGCGATCCTCGTCTGCGACCAGCGGCGTCGCCCCATCGCGAAACAGCTGCCACCAGCCCACCACATCATCAAGCCCGTTGATATTGTCGCGGACCACATTCCAGAACGGTGCTGCCAGATCGTCCGGCACGCCAGCCGACGTTAAAACGTCGGCGACGGCGTCGTGGCCCAGTGTCGCCAGATGCCGTGCCGTCAACGGCCCCAGATCAGCGGCGTCAAATTTCGTCGGCGCAGAGCCGAATTTGGACAGGTCGAACCCGGCCACAACCTCATCCACGGATGCCCGCAATTCAACCGGATCGGATGACCCCAGCCGTGCCATCAGCGACAGGATTGCCTCGGGCGCGATCCCCTGCTTGCGCAGGTCCCGCAGCGCCAATGTGCCCAGACGCTTTGACAAAGCCTCGCCCTGTGGTCCTGTCAGCAAGGAGTGATGCGCAAATCGTGGCACCGCACCGCCCAGTGCCGTGATCATCTGGATCTGGGTTGCGGTGTTCGTCACATGGTCAGACCCACGCACGATATCAGTGATCCCCATGTCGATATCATCGACCACCGAGGCCAGAGTATAAAGGATCTGCCCATCGTTCTTGAACAGGACCGGGTCCGACACGGATGCTGCGTCAATCGAGATATCCCCGATAATCCCGTCGGTCCATTCGATCCGCGCATGATCCAGTTTGAACCGCCAGTGTGATCCCCGGTCGGCCCGCAATTTGTCTTTCTCGTCCTCTGAAAGATCAAGCGCTGCCCGGTCATAGACAGGTGGCCTGCCCATATTGAGCTGCTTTTTGCGTTTCAGATCAAGCTCGGTCGGGGTTTCGAAACACTCGTAGAGCCGCCCCAAGTCGATCAGCCTTCGCTTGGCTGCCAGATACTGGTCCATACGCTTGGACTGAAAGGCGATCTTGTCCCAGGTCAGGCCGAGCCAGGTCAGGTCATCCTTGATCCCGTCAATATATTCGGGCTTGGACCGTTCCGCATCGGTGTCGTCAATCCGCAGGACAAATGTGCCGCCGCTCTGCCGGGCGATGCAGTAGTTGAACAATGCGGCCCGCAGGTTGCCGATATGCAGCCAGCCAGTGGGAGAGGGCGCGAATCTGGTGGTGGTCATGGGATCATCCTTTGTTATGCGGCTTTGAGCATGCGGGCGGGCAGATGTCCAGTTTGCGCCCGGTCCGGTGGCCGTTCACGAAACTGTCGGTTGAAGCTGCGGCCTGTCGTACTACCGTTCTGTCCGCAAACACATGAAAGGTTAAACGCATGACCCTGACACGTCGCCAAACGCTCCTGTCCGGAGCCGCCCTGCCGCTTGCCGCTGCCCCGCAAATCGCCCTTGCCGATGGGCATGCGGCGTCAGCGGCCCCGACCCACCGCCACTTTAACCTTGGCGAATTTCAGGTCACCACCTTGCTTGCCGGTCAGCGCAGCGTCGAAAACCCGCACCAGATCTTTGGGTTGAATGTTGATGACGAGACCTTTGAAACCGTCAGCGCCGACAACTTTCTGCCAACTGACGCGGCCCAGTTCTTTTTCACCCCAACGGTGGTGAATACCGGGGCGGAGGTCATTCTGTTTGATACCGGCACCGCCGCTGCCGGGCTGACTGCTGCCCTCGCTGCCGCAGGGTATGCGCCTGATCAGGTCACCCATGTTGTCATCACGCATATGCATGGCGATCATATTGGCGGGCTGACCGACGCCAGTGGCAACGAAACCTTCGCCAACGCGGCCTATGTGACGGGTCAGGTCGAATATGATGCCTGGGCGCAGGCCGAAAATGAAGGGTTCGAGGCCAAGGTCCGCCCGCTGGTTGAAAAGTTCAGTTTCATCGGTGGTGGTGACGCCGTTCGATCAGGCGTGACAGCCGTCGAGGCCTTCGGACACACGCCTGGCCACATGGGGTATATGCTTGAAAGCGGCGGCAAGCAGCTGTTTTTGATGGCCGACGCGGCCAACCATTATGTCTGGTCGGTTGCCTACCCGGATTGGGAGGTTCGGTTCGATATGGATAAGGCTGCCGCCGCCGCGACGCGCAGGACCCTGATGGATATGGCCGCAGCGGACAAATTCCCGGTGATCGGTTATCACATGCCATTCCCCGGCATGGGCTATATCGACACCCGCGGCGAAGGCGGGTTCCACTACGTGCCGCATAGCTATCAGCTACTTTAGGGTCCTGACCCTAGGTCCCGCTGACCGGCCAGCGGGTTTTGAGATCTTCGAGACCCGCGGCCACCAGCTCTTCGACCACTGCCAGATCCACATCGGCCAGCTTGTTGATGTAAAGGCAGCATTTGCCGGTCTTGCACTTCCCCAGCCGGTCCAGAATTGGGCCGAAATCCTGATATCCGGGCATGATATACAAGACCTGATTGGCCTTGCGCGGGCTAAAGCCGGTGGCCTGACACACGCCGGAATGCCCACTTTCATAGGTATAGGCATATTGCCCATAGCCGATGATGGTTGGGCCAAACATCCGTGGTTTCCAGCCGGTCACCCGCTGGAACATCGCATCAAGCGCGCGTGCATCCGCCTGCCGCACCGGATGCGGCACCGCATTCAGGAAATCGGCAACGGAGACGTCGTTAAACTGTGTCTTGTTCTCGGCCATGCGCAAAACATAGCATGGGGCTGGTCTATTGGGAAATCTGCCCGGCCTGCACAAACCGGTTCCACGCATCCTGCACGTAGTTCCGGCTGAAGGAATGACCGCCTTCGAATTGGCAGAACTCCAGAATGTCGCCGGCAGGATTGGTCCGGCCATCGCAGGACAGGCCCGGGCCGGGGCGGGTATAGGTATCCGTAAACCCGCCAAACGCCTGATAGAACCCAAGTGCTTCGGCCACATCGCCTTGCTTGGTGTTGGCAATCTGGCGTCCGCCCAGCGGAACAGTTGTGTCGCGGTCACCATGCATATGGATGATACTTGCAGCGGGATTTGCGCATGTGTCTGGCGGGGTCAGCCAGAAGGTGCCCGAAACCGGGGCAAAACCACCCGCCAGATCAGGCCGTGCGCAGGCGAGGTTCCAGACCAGCATGCCACCGGCCGAAAACCCGGTGATCATGATCTGATCGCGGCCCAACCCGTATTTCGATGCCAGATCATCCACCACAGCGGCAACATAGGCAAAGTTTGCTTGGCCGTCGGCGGCATTGTCACCCGGGGCGTTGGGCAATTGCCAATCATCACCCGGCCCTGCATCCAGCGCGACAAAGGCCAGCCCCATATCTGTAGCCATGCTGCGAAACCGCCCATTGCGCATCGTGCCTGCAGCTGTCCCGCGATACCCATGCGCAAAGAGTATCGCCCCGGTCGGCCCGCCACCTGGCGTATCAATGCGATATGTTCCGCCTGCGACGTTGCAGTCAGTCTCGATACCGCATGCCGCGCCGGCATTTGGCAGAAAGGCAATCAGGGCAATCGAGAGAAGATATCGGGCAAACTGCATCGGGGCCTCATCTGTCTGGTCGGTCCCAATGTCGGCCCGGATCAGCCGGTAGGCAAATCACGAGCCTGTCAGGTGCTGTCGCGCCACCGGTTGGCGATAGGATAGCGCCGGTCCAGCCAGAAGGCACGCTGGGACAGGCGCGGGCCGGGGGCAGACTGGAACCGCTTGTATTCGCTGATATAGATCAGGTGTTCGACCTTCTTGACGATGTCCCGGTCATAGCCGGCGGCCACACATTCAGCGACCGAAAGCTCGTCATCGACCAGCATTTTCAGGATACCGTCGAGGATATCATAAGGCGGCAGGCTGTCTTCATCCTTTTGATCCGGGCGCAGCTCGGCCGACGGGGGTTTGTCGATAATCGCCGTGGGGATGACCTTGCCCGCGGGGCCTTTCATCCAGGGGCGGTGGTTGGCATTACGCCAGCGGCACGTCGCAAAGACGCGGGTCTTGTACATATCCTTGATCGGGTTGTAGCCGCCTGCCATGTCGCCATAGATCGTGGCATAGCCCACGGCGACCTCGGATTTGTTGCCTGTGGTCAGCAGCATTTCGCCAAATTTGTTCGACTGCGCCATCAGCAGCAAGCCGCGCAGGCGGGACTGAATATTCTCTTCGGTCAGATCGGCAGGCAACCCTTCGAACAGGGGGGCCAATGACGCGGTGACGGCATCGCGCGGGCCGGAAATCGGCACTGTGTCATAGCGGCATCCCAGCGCATCTGCAGCGGCCGCCGCATCATCCAGCGACCCTTGCGAGGTGTATTCAGACGGCAGCATCACGCAGCGCACATTCTCGGCGCCGATTGCATCGGTGGCGATTGTGGCCACGATCGCGCTGTCGATACCGCCCGACAGGCCCAGCAGGACCTTGCCAAATCCCGTTTTGCGCAGGTAGTCGCGCAACGCCTCGACCATGACCCGGTAGTCCTGTTCCAGACTGTCGGGCAGGGTTGCCTTGTCGCCGGGCTGTGCTTCCCAGCCCTGCTTGGTCAGCGTGAAATCAACATGTGCAAGCCCGGTTTCAAAGACCGGCATCTGCAAGGCCAGATGACCACCGCGGTTCAGCACAAACGACCCGCCATCGAACATCTGGTCATCCTGACCGCCCACCATGTTCAAATAGACCAAGGGCACGTCATTCTCGACCACCCTTGCGACCATCTTGTTCATGCGGATGGGGAACTTGTCGCGGAAGTAAGGTGACCCGTTGGGGATCACCAGAATTTCGGCGCCGCTTTCGACCATCGCCTCGCAGACATCAGGATACCAGGCGTCTTCGCAGATGGGGCATCCGATCCGGACATCGTTACCAACCGAAACCGGCCCCGCGATATCGGCGCTTTTGAACAGCCGGACTTCATCAAAGACGTTGAAGTTCGGCAGGAAGTGCTTGCGCATGGTCGCGGCGATCTTGCCGCCCTTGAGGATGAAATAGGCGTTATAAAGCCGATCCTCTTCCCAGAGCGGGCCGCCTATACCGATGGCCGGTCCATCCGCGCAATCCAGTGCAAGGGTCCGGATATGCAGCATCGCCTCGGCGCCAAAGGCCGGTCTGCGGATCAGGTCCTGCGCCTGATAGCCGGTGATGAACATCTCGGGCAGTGCAACCATATCGGCGCTGGCGGCCTTTGCTTCGGCCCAGGCGGCGCGAACCTGTGTCGCATTTCCCACAATATCGCCCACAGTCGGATTTAACTGTGCCATCGTCAGTCGATACGTTTTTGTCATAGTTTTGTCCCAAAGCGCTGCCATGCTTTACCAGAATTGGAATTGAGTGAAAGCCGAATGCGGCCTGAACCTGTGAAACGCATGACCTTAAGCGTTGTCAGGATGCAGACCCTGATCTAGGCTGCTTCAGCGAATAGCCGAGGGGAGAGAGGAATGACGATGTTTGGTGTGAGGCGGGGTGTAGCCATTACCCTTGTGACAGCAGGGTTGGCAGTGGGTGCACAGGCCCAAGATGTCCAAACAAAACAATACGATGACGGTGGCATCTACGAAGGAACCTTCGTCGATGGCAAGCAGGATGGTATCGGGACATATCGTCTGCCGAATGGCTTTGAGTACACTGGCGAGTGGGTCGCCGGAGAGATTCGCGGCCAGGGCACAGCCCGGTTCCCCAACGGCTCGCTATACGAAGGCAGCTTTGTGGCGGGCAAGCCGGAAGGCGTCGGAACCATGACATTTGCCGATGGCAGCGTCTTTGAGGGCGACTGGGTCGACGGCAACATGACCGGTAACGGAAAGATGACCTACACCAACGGTGTGGTGTACGAAGGCGAATTCCGCAACGCGATGCATAATGGCACTGGCACCATGACCAGCCCTGATGGCTATGTCTACGAAGGCGCATGGGTCAATGGCGTCAAGGAAGGCACCGGCAAGATCACTTACCCTGATGGGTCCGTCTATGAAGGCGACATTGTCGCCGGCGAGCGGGACGGAAACGGCAGCATGCAGATGGCTGACGGTGTCATCTATGTCGGCGAATGGGTTGATGGCCGGATCGAGGGCGCGGGCATCCTGACCCATGCCAATGGTGACATCTATGAAGGCCAGCTGGTTGACAGCCAGCGCCAGGGCGACGGCAAGGTCACCTATGTGAATGGCGACACGTATGAAGGATCATTTGCAAATGACCGGCGCGACGGCACCGGAACGTTTCAGGGGACCAACGGATACCGCTATGTCGGCCAATGGGTAGACGGCCAGATCGAAGGCGAGGGCGAAGTCACCTATCCTGATGGGTCCGTCTATGTCGGCACATTTGCCGCCGATGTTGCGGATGGGACCGGCAAGATCACTTATCCGGACGGGTCTGTCTATGAAGGCACCTGGGTTGGTGGCGTGATCAACGGGACGGGCAAGCTGAGCTATGAAAGCGGACTTGTCTACGAAGGCGAGTTCAAGGACGGCAAGACCCACGGCACCGGCACGATGACCTACGCTGATGGCTACGTCTACGAAGGCGAATGGGCCGATGGGCAGCGTAACGGCACCGGCACCGCAACCTATGCTGACGGCACAGTCTACGAAGGGGCCTTCCTGAATGGGCAACGCCACGGCACCGGAACAATCACGATGCCCGATGGTTTCACCTATGTGGGTGAATGGGCTGATGGTGATATCAACGGCCAAGGTGTCGCGACCTATGCCAATGGCGATGTCTATGAAGGCGCATTTGTCCGCAGCCGCCGCGAAGGCGAAGGCACAATGACATTTGCCAACGGTCAGGAAAGCGAAGGCATCTGGTCGGACGGCGCGCTTGTCTCGGAGACAAATGGCGGCAACTGATCGCGGCCATACAACGCATTTGAAACGGCCCCGCCTGTCTCAGGCGGGGCTTTTTCATGCGCTGGTGATGCGGAAAGGCTTTATCATGTCATATTTCAGGACCGGGCGATAAGGCTGGACCATCCGTCTTTGTCCAGTTCCGCGGCGAGGTGATCAAATGTCAGCCGGATGCGCCGGTTGGTCTGGATTTCGCGATGGGTGACAAGCCATGTTTCCATATTAAAGGTCGGTGCATCCGGCAGGATACGTTTTAGTCCAAGGCGGCCCTCGGCAACCACGGTCGGCAGAAAGGCTATGCCGGCACCGTCACGCACAAGCTCGTACATTGTGCTGCCGTTCGAGGTTGTGATCCCGAAATTCTGCTTTGTGACCGGTATACCCATCGCGGTGATCTGCGGGACAAGTCGTTCGGGTTGCTGGTATCCAATGAAATCCGCACCGGCGAAATCAGCAAGAGTCGCCGGTGCGCCCAAGGCATCAAGATACTGCGCCGATGCAAATAGCGATATTTCTATATCTGCGATCCGACGGGCCACAAGATCCGGCTGCGCGGGGCGGACGTGGCGAATGGCAATATCGGCATCGCGCCGTGTCAGGTCGCTTACCTCGTTTGACGGCACCAGCTCAATGCTGATCCCGGGATGGGTGCGCCGCAATGATATCAGGCAGCGCGGCAGCGCATAGGCGGCCATCGCATCGCTTGACGTGATCCGGACGATGCCTTCGACGGATTGACTTTGGCCCGCAGCAACACGCGACACCTGGGTGGCGGCATCCGCCATGCCGCGCACATGCGCCAGCAGTTCTGACCCGGCATCGGTCAGTTGCATGACCCGGGTTCCCCTTTCGAACAGCGTCAGCTGCAAGGCATCTTCCAGCATTGAAATCTGGCGGCTGAGGGTCGGTTGGGTCTGCCGAAGCACGCGTGCAGCACCTGACAGCGACCCTTGTTCCACCGTCGCAAGGAACGCCCTGATATGGTTCCAGTCAAATGAGATCGCATCCCAGTTCATGGTTTTTCGTATATCAATGATCGGAATTTGGTCAATTCCATTCGAAAATAGAATAAACGAGATGTGGCTCCAGTGTAATTTCACCGGAGAGAATGATGTTTCGATCAAACCATCCCGATGATCGCGGGAAAATCCTGTCGCTGTTATGGCTCTTTGCGATCCTCAACATGCTGTTTCGCGATATCCATGAAATGACGATGGCTGCGACCATCAATGAAATCCTGTCGGGTTACGTGAATGGCAACCCGATGTCCGAGAGCGTGCTGTTTTTTGGCGCGTTTGCGGTTGAACTGTTGCTGCTGGTTTTCCTGCTGTCTGGCTTGCTTGCCCCATATTGGGCCCGCCTGTTGAACCTTGTGATGGTACCCGTCGCCATTCTGGGGACGTTTTATATCGCGCCAAACGACCCCGATGACTACTTTTTTGCGGTGGTGGAAATCTGCGCGTTCATCACCATCTTTGTCATGGCCTGGCGGTGGCAGACCGCCCCCCGTGCCACCAGGCAGATCGGAGGTCACCATGCGACCTGAAAGGTTTTTGCCGGATGCGCCGCAGGCCTCCCCACCGTATTTGCCGGTCTACTCGCGGTCATTTGGAAGCTGGAAATTGTCTATTGATCGCCAGCCTTACGATCCCGACATCCTGGCCAGCCGATATGACCGGCAATCCGACAGCTGGCACGCCATGATCCAGCATCACGGGTTCGAGCAAGCCTATGAGCGTCTGATTGCCCGAATATTTCGGCAACCGCGCTATCAGCAGCCTACCGGCAACCTGCGGGTCCTCGATGCAGGCATCGGCACGGGCGCCATGACAGAGGCATTCCATCGCTGTATCGGCAGGCGGTTCGAGGCGGCGGGCGTGGATATTTCGACCGGTATGTTGCGGGCGGCCGCAGCGCGGTTGGGCCAACTGGGCATGGATGTCAGCCTCGCAAAGGCCGATCTGACCGCACTTCCCTATGCGGATGACAGCTTTGATGTCGTTCTTGCCGCACATGTGATCGAACATTTGCCACAGCCGCAGCAGGCCATTGCCGAGATATTCCGGGTTCTGCGCCCCGGGGGGATCCTGATCTGCTGTATTACCCGGCAGTCATCAACCGGCGCCTATATCCAGTTGAAATGGCGCACCCACAAGGCTGATACGCCCACCGCAATCGGCTGGCTACGGCACGGCGGGCTGACATCCGTTCGCGCAATCCCGCTGGACAAGCAATCCGCCACGCGTCGTTTCAGTATCGGCTATGTCGGGCGCAAACCGCTGGTTGATTGATCCGCGGGGTATGTTCTGCCTTAATGTGTCGCCCGTTAGGGCAAACGTTTCCGGGCCATTTCGTCCAGCTTTGCGGCAAAGCTGGACGGGCTCATCCCGTCTGCCAGTGCGCGGTGAAAGAATGCCTGCTGGCTTTCCGGGGCCAGTCCGCCGACCGGCGGGTCGCTGTCAAGATTGGTCGGAAACGCGTAACCCTCGGCAGTGGCGGCGATCAGGGCGGCGACCTCTGCGGGGTCCAGCTGCCCATCTTTCCGGGCCGCGGCAAGGATCGGGTAGATCGTCTTGCACATGCCGTGCCGATCAACCGCTTCTGTGGCGCGCCCGAAGGCGGAAGAGACCTGCAACAGATTGGCCAGCCTGTGGATGTTGCCGGTTTTATTGGCCCCCGCGGCGTGAAACACCGCCGGGTTGAAAAACACGGCATCGCCCTTGGTCAGCGGGATTTGGACCGCGTGCGCATCAAATAATGCGCGAAAGGGGTCTTGCCGAAACGCCACATAGCCGGGGCGGTAGGCCTGCGAGAATGGCAAAAGCTGGGTTGGCCCGCTTTCGACAGGCATGTCGCAATGGGCGATGGCCCCCTGTAGCGTCAGCAGTGGCGACAGATCATGTGCATGAACCGGAAAGTGGGCGGCTGCCGATGCAGACTGAAAGCCCAGATGATAGTCGCGGTGGGCCTGCTGCGCGGCGCCACCCGGATGGACCAGATTGACCTGCGCGGTCATCTGATAGCCCGGGCCAAGCCAGGCTTCGCAAATTGCGGCAATGGCCGGGTTCGCGAAATAGCGCGCGTAGACTGACGGTGCCTGCACGCACAGCTTTTGCAGCGCATTCCAGACCCGGTCATTTGCACCGGCAGCGGCAAAATGATCGCCGCCGGAACCCGATAGCTTTTCAGCCGCAATAATTGCCTCATAGACCTTTGTCGCCTCATCCAACACGCCGGTATCCGCATAGGCCCCCTGCAGCACCACGATACCGGCACCCGACAGCATGACCCTGGCCCATTCGGCCATCAGCGCCTTGCGGCGGGCCGGATCGGCCAGCACATCAGCAAGCGTTTGAACCGCGTAAATCGGAATCTTCTTTTGGATATCAGATGCAAACGGCACCTGTTCGGCCGTCGTATCCTGCGCGATCAGCGCGGCAAATGCTGCGGCATCGCAATCCGCCGGGTCAAAATAGCCCCGCGTCGTTGTGTTATTGTCTTTCATCTGCGTCCCCCCGACCTGCAGCGCAGCTTAGCGGGTCTTGCGTGATTTGTCTGGTCCCTGATGCGACGGTCTTTGATCAGACCGGCGCGCCATCATCCAGTTTCGCCAGCCAGGCATCTGCATCGGCAAGAACAGTGTCTTGACGGTCATCCGCCATCCTGTCCCAGACCCGGTACATATTTCCCATGCGCGGATTGCCCTCGAACCGGTCGCGATGGCGCACCAGAAAGTGCCAATAAAGCAGATTGAACGGGCAGGCATCCGCGCCGGTCTTGTCTTTGACCTTGTAGGCGCAGCCGCCACAATAATCGGACATTTTGTGAATGTAGTTACCCGACGAGATATAGGGTTTGGATGCAATGATCCCGTCATCGGCAAATTGGGACATACCAATCACATTCGGGGCCTCGACCCATTCATAGGCATCGGCATAGACGGCCAAATACCATTCATGCACTTCGGCAGGGTCTATCCCGGCCAATAGCGCAAAATTGCCGGTCACCATCAGACGTTGAATATGATGTGCATAGGCTTCGGCCTTTGTCTGGCCGATTGCCTTTGCCATACAGGCCATCTTGGTGTCACCGCCCCAATACATCGCCGGCAGCTTGCGCATATGCCCTAGGCCGTTGCGCGCGACATAGTCGGGACCTTCGCGAAAATAGATGCCGCGCATATATTCACGCCAACCGATGATTTGACGGATGAACCCCTCAACCGCGTTCAGGGGGGCGTCACCATCGCGGTAGGCCTGTTCGACCTGCCGGCAGACGTCCAACGGATCAAGCAAACCTGCGTTGATATAAAGGCCGATCACCGCGTGATAGAGAAAGGCGTTGTCGTCAAGCATGGCATCCTGAAAATCGCCGAATTTTGGCAGGCCGCGTTTGATCCAATGGGCCAGATGCCGTCTGGCGGACCCGCGATCGGTTGCAAACCAGAAGGGGCGCAGCGTTCCGAAATTATCGCCAAACCGCACCTCGACCAGGTCCAGAACCTGGGCCACGATGTCGTCGGGCTGAAAGGACATCGGCCCGCCAAAATCAACGGCGTCGGGGGGTGGCTTGCGGTTGTCGTGGTCGTAGTTCCATTTGCCGCCTTCGGGCTGGTCGCCATCCATCAACAACCCGGTTTTACGACGCATCTCGCGGTAGAAATATTCCATCCGCAATTGCTTGCGGCCATCCGCCCAGGCCTCAAAATCAGCATGTGTTGCGATAAATCGCGTGTCCGGCAGTTGATGGGTTTTTAGCGGCATCTCACCCAAGGCGGTGATCAGCCGCCATTCGCCCGGTTCGGTAAAGACGACGCCGGCCGCATCATGTTCGGACGCACGCCGGATCAGTTCACCTGTGATAGAGCCGGTATTCTCGGGATCGTCGAGGCGCGTGTAGGCGACCTGCCATCCATCATCGCGCAATTGGGCGGCGAATTTACGCATCGCCGCAAAGGTGAACGCGATTTTCTTGGGGTGATGCGGGACATAGGCCGCTTCTTCGCCAACCTCTGCCATGATAACGATATCATTGGTCTTGTCGGCCTTTTCCAATGCCGACAGGTTTGGCGACAATTGATCGCCCAGAACCAGAACCAATCTCACCAAGGCACCTCTTGACCGGAATAGTCGTAAAAGCCACCGGTCTGCGCAGGGGTCAGCTTTTTCATCACCTTGATCAGGTTTTGCGCGGCCTCTGTCGCCGGGACCGTCTTGTGCCGTCCGGCATAATCTTCGGTGAACTTTGTTTCGACCGTGCCGGGATGCAGGGCCACACAGATGCTGTCCTTATGGGTGCGCGCCAGTTCGATGGCGGCGCCATGCACGATCTGGTTCAGCGCCGCCTTTGACGCCCGGTAGGAATACCATCCGCCGATCTGGTTATCGCCGATGGACCCCACCCGCGCCGACAGCGTGGCAATCACCGCGCGGCTATCCTTGGGCATCAGGCGCGCGGCATGGCGCATGATCAGCGCCGGGCCGATGGCGTTGACCGACATCACCCGCGCCATGTCTTCGGCCTTGATCGCGCTCAGGGTCTTTTCCGGCGACCCCCAGAGTGGGGCCAAAATGCCGATCGCGACAAAGATCAGGTCAAACGGGCCGCTCAGCCGTTCCAACGCCCGATCAACGGAGCCCGGGTTGCCCGCGTCAAACCCGTCTGCGGATCGGGACAAACGCGTGACGTCGACCCGGTCATGTTCCAATTGATCTGCGATTGCACTGCCTATGCCGCCACTCGCCCCGATAATTAACGCTTTCACCGGACACCTCTTTCTTTGACTCTCGGGCACATAGCGCCACCTTGTTGTATGACAAGGAGGTGACAATGCGCGCAATCCTGACTTCGCTTATTGCGCTGGGCACATCCGCGCCCGCGCTGGAACTGACCTATCAGGACAGCTACGACCTCAACAGACCTGCCAGTCTGGATTATGATCCGACATTTTGCGGCCTGTGGATCGCCAATGAAGGCCCCGAGGTCATCCTGGTCACATTGCAAGGCGAGGAACTGCGCCGCTTTGACAGCGACCTGACCCGGATCAAGGCGGTGACGCTGGAAGGGGACAACCTTTTGGTCGCCGATGGGCTTGGCGGTTTTCAACGATTGACCAAGGACGGCACGGCGCTTGCGGATCCTTTCCGGTCAGACCTGCAATGGGCGGATACGGAAGGGTTGGCCATTGATGCCGATGGCAGCGTCATCATGGTCGAGGATGACCCCGAAAGAATGACCTGGCTACGCCCGGACGGGACGGTCATCCGGCAAATCAATACGCTGGACATGGATCCACCCCTGACCGAGGCGCAGGGCATCGCCCGGGATCCACGGACCGGATATCTATTGATTGTGGATGATTGGGAAGGCAGCAACAGCCTTTATGAATTCGACGCAGAAGGGCGTCTTTTGGGGACAACGTCCCTTTTGCCATATGGGCAGGACCCTGAAGGCATCGCTATTCGTCCGGGATCCAACCAGCTGTTCATTGCATTTGACGGTGGCGCAAGTATCGCGTCTTTCGACTACCAACCCACATTGCCACAGGGGGCGCCTGCGCTGCCATCCGTGCCGGATTGCCTGCTCTTCTAGCGTCCTGACACCGGCGACACCGCGCGTCTCGATTTTCAAAAAATGCGCAGCTTAATGTTATTCGTGACTTTTCAATGCGCAAAACGATTGTATAGTCGCGCCCATGATGAACCGCGCACATATCCTGACAACAGCCCCCAACGGGCTGCTTTTGCGCGACATCCTACTTCTTAGCAGCCTCTGAGCGTGCCATTTGGCGCGACCGCTCAGAGGGGACCAGCGCCAGCACAAGCTAAGAAATAAGGAACCAGAAAGATGACAGATACAAACGATGTGTTGATTTTCGACACAACCCTGCGCGATGGCGAACAGTCCCCGGGCGCTACAATGACACATGCCGAAAAGCTGGAAATCGCCGAACTGCTGGATGAGATGGGCGTGGATATCATCGAGGCCGGGTTTCCCATCGCCTCGGAAGGTGATTTCAAGGCGGTCAGCGAGATCGCTGCAGCCGCGAAATCGGCAACCATTTGCGGGTTGGCGCGC
Organism: Yoonia sp. SS1-5; assembly: GCF_038443705.2. Classification (NCBI taxonomy): domain Bacteria; kingdom Pseudomonadati; phylum Pseudomonadota; class Alphaproteobacteria; order Rhodobacterales; family Paracoccaceae; genus Yoonia; species Yoonia rhodophyticola. Next base: position 3,303,383 of record NZ_CP151767.2, read on the forward strand.
GCCAACTACAAGGATATCGACCGCTGCTGGGAGGCCGTGAAACACGCCAAATCCCCGCGCATCCATACCTTTATCGGGACCTCGCCGCTGCACCGCGCGATCCCGAACCTGAATATGGATGAAATGGCCGAGCGTATTCATGACACGGTCACCCATGCGCGCAACCTGTGCGACAACGTGCAATGGTCGCCGATGGATGCCACCCGCACCGAATGGGATTACCTGTGCCGTGTGGTTGAGATTGCGATCAAGGCCGGCGCGAGCACGATCAATATTCCCGATACGGTTGGCTATACGGCCCCTGTGGAAAGCGCCGATCTGATCCGCAACCTGATCGCCACGGTGCCCGGCGCCGATGAGGTGATCTTTGCCACCCATTGCCACAATGATCTGGGCATGGCGACGGCGAACTCGCTGGCCGCCGTCGAAGGTGGGGCCCGTCAGGTCGAATGCACCATCAACGGTTTGGGCGAACGGGCGGGCAATACCGCGCTGGAAGAGGTCGTGATGGCCTTGAAAGTACGCGCTGACATCATGCCCTACACGACCAAGATCGACACGACGAAGATCATGAACATCTCGCGCCGTGTGGCCACCGTGTCCGGGTTTGCGGTGCAGTTCAACAAGGCCATCGTCGGCAAGAACGCCTTTGCCCATGAAAGCGGTATCCATCAGGATGGCATGCTGAAGAACCGCGAAACATTCGAGGTGATGAAACCCGAGGATGTGGGTCTGACCGGGACGTCGCTGCCCCTGGGCAAGCATTCCGGCCGTGCCGCGTTGCGCGCCAAATTATCCGAGCTGGGGTTTGATCTGGCCGACAATCAGCTGAAAGATGTTTTTGTCCGCTTCAAGGATCTGGCCGATCGCAAGAAGGAAGTTTTTGACGACGACCTGATGGCGCTGGTGTCGCAAAATGAGACCGGAGAGGATCGTCTGAAACTGAAATCCCTGCGCGTTGTCTGCGGCACAGATGGCCCGCAGACCGCCGATATGGAAATGGAGATCGACGGGGCCGACGTTAAAACGTCGGCAACGGGCGATGGTCCTGTGGATGCGACCTTCAATGCCGTCAAGGCGCTGTTTGCGCATACAGCCCGTTTGCAGCTGTATCAGGTCAGTGCCGTGACAGAAGGCACTGATGCGCAGGCAACCGTGTCCGTCCGAATGGAAGAGGACGGTCGTATCGCCACGGGCCAATCGGCCGACACAGATACGGTCGTTGCCAGTGCCAAGGCCTATATTAATGCGTTGAACAGATTGCTTGTCCGGCGCGAGCAGTCCGAGCCGGGCTATGACATCAAAGGTGTCAGCTACAAGGACGTCTGAGCCACAGACTCAGCAAGGAATGATATGACGGGCGGACCGCATATGCGGTTCGCCCGTTTTTCCAGCTTCTGCCGCAATGAAATGCTGCGCCACGCGGAAAATATCGGAAAAGTATAAGCAATCTGGGCTTTGCTTTGATTTCGTTCGGACATTTATCGTATTTGTGCAACTAGCGAATTGCTGCCAGTCGCATGAAATCAAGGGGTTCTCTCTCCTCGTCCCGTTCTTTATAAGCAGTTCGGACTGGCGCCCGGGGACGGTGTCAAAATCTTGCATTGGTTATGGGAAGGCCGACATTATGGCAGGCTTTGGTGGTTTGTTTTCGTCTGATATGGCGATTGATCTGGGGACGGCGAACACGCTTGTCTATGTCAAAGGCAAGGGGATCATCCTGTCGGAGCCATCCGTTGTGGCCTATCACGTCAAAGATGGCGTCAAGAAAGTTCTGGCCGTTGGCGAAGATGCCAAACTGATGCTTGGCCGCACCCCCGGCAGCATCGAGGCGATCCGCCCGATGCGTGACGGTGTGATCGCCGATTTCGACGTGGCCGAGGAAATGATTAAGCACTTCATTCGCAAGGTGCACCGCCGGTCGACATTCTCGAAGCCCAAGATCATTGTCTGCGTCCCGCATGGCGCCACACCGGTTGAAAAGCGCGCGATCCGCCAGTCGGTCTTGTCCGCAGGTGCCCGCCGCGCCGGTCTGATTGCCGAACCGATCGCAGCCGCCATCGGGGCAGGCATGCCGATTACCGATCCGACAGGCAACATGGTTGTTGATATCGGCGGCGGCACAACCGAGGTTGCGGTGTTGTCACTGGGTGATATCGTCTATGCCCGGTCGGTCCGGGTCGGCGGTGACCGCATGGACGAGGCGATCATCAACTATCTGCGCCGTCAGCATAACCTGTTGATCGGCGAAAGCACGGCGGAACGGATCAAGACATCCATCGGCACAGCCCGGATGCCCGATGATGGCCGGGGCCAGTCGATGCATATTCGTGGCCGCGATCTGCTGAATGGTGTGCCGAAAGAAACAGAGATCAGCCAGGCTCAGGTCGCAGAGGCGCTTGCCGAACCGGTACAGTCGATTTGCGAGGCCGTGATGACCGCCCTTGAAGCGACCCCGCCCGACCTGGCCGCGGATATCGTGGACCGCGGCGTGATGCTGACCGGGGGTGGCGCGTTGCTGGGGCAGCTTGATCTGGCTTTGCGCGAGCAGACCGGTTTGGCGATTTCGGTTGCTGACGAGTCACTCAATTGTGTCGCATTGGGCACTGGTCGTGCGCTAGAGTATGAAAAACAGCTCCGGCATGTGATAGATTACGAGAGTTAACGACCGAGGGACGCCTTGGCCAAGGATAAGAACAGCGAAGATTTCATCGGCCCGATCCGGCGTTTGCTGGTTGGGGTGCTGGTGCTTGCCTTGCTGGGGTTGTTTCTGGTGTGGCGGATCGACAGCCCGCGGGTCGAACGTTTTCGCGCCATGGCGATTGACAAGGTGGTTCCGTCTTTCGATTGGGCCATGGCGCCGATCACCGGGATGGCAAATCTGATCAGCGATTTTCAGAGCTATCAGCAGCTGGCTGCCCAAAATCAGGACCTGCGCCGCGAATTGCAGCAGATGAAAGCCTGGAAAGAGGCCGCGCTGCAACTCGAACAGGAGAATGCCAAGCTGCTGGGGCTGAACAATGTCCAGCTTGATCCGCAATTCACCTATGTGACCGGCGTGGTGATTACCGATAGCGGATCACCATTCCGCCAGTCGGTCTTGGTGAATGTGGGTGCGCGTGACGGGATTATTGACGGCTGGCCCACCATGGACGGGATCGGGCTGGTGGGCCGTATTGCCGGTGTGGGCCAGGAAACCAGCCGTGTGATGCTGCTGACCGATAGCTCAAGCCGGATCCCCGTGACGATCCAGCCGTCCGGCCAAAAGGCGATTTTGGGCGGCGATAACACGTTGAACCCACCGCTGGAATTTCTTGAGGACCCGGGCACTATCCGTCCCGGCGACAGGGTCGTGTCATCGGGCGATGGCGGTGTGTTCCCGGCCGATCTGCTGGTCGGGCAGGTGGCCCTTGGCACGGATCGGCGCTTGCGGGTGCGGCTGGCGGCGGACTATCAGCGCCTTGAATTCCTGCGGGTCCTGCGCGCCCAGCCACATGAGGATATCAACGACCCCGGCAGTCTGCTCGCCCCCGAGGACGAATATTTCGGCCCCGCCGCCCTGACGGTGTTGGAGAGTGCGGATGGCTGATATCCCCAACACACGCATCTGGATCAACCGGACTGTTTTTGTCCTGATCGCCTTTGTCATCATTGTCGTGCAATTGGTCCCGCTTGATATGCGCCCGGTGATTTGGGCCTGGCCCGATGTCTTGCTGGCCGCAACGCTAGCCTGGGTCGCCCGGCGGCCCGATTATCTGCCCGTGATTGTGATCGCGATTGTTTTTCTGCTGACGGATTTGCTGTTTCAGCGTCCGCCCGGGCTTTGGGCGGCGCTGGTGGTTCTGCTGACCGAGGCTGTGCGCAAACGTGCGCGGGGGATCCGCAATATGCCGCTTTTGCTGGAATGGGGCATGATCGCGTTTGGGATCGTCGGGATTACGCTGGCCAATCGGCTGGTTTTGGCGGTGGTGATGACGCCGCAGGCACCGCTGGGGCTGACCCTGATCCAAATGATTGCCACAATTCTTTCCTATCCTCTGGTGGTGGCAATTGCGCATTTTGTATTTGGTGTGACCCGGCCGGCCCCCGGTCAGGTTGATGGCAGAGGACAGAGGCTATGAAACGCAGCCCCAAGGACGTGATCGAAAGCGCCCGCACGGTCAGCCGCCGTGCGCTGGTCGTTGGTGGCGCGCAGGTGGCTGTGATCGGCGCGCTGGGATGGCGTTTGCAATCCATGCAGGTCGAACAGGCAGATCAGTTCCGTTTGCTGGCCGAGGAAAACCGGATCAATATCCGGCTTCTGCCGCCCGCCCGCGGGATGATCTTTGATCGCAACGGCATTCCGATTGCTGCAAACGAGCAGAATTACCGCGTTGTCATGGTCCGCGAGGATGCGGGCGACATCGGCGAAGTGCTCGCCCGTCTGACCGAACTGGTCGAGATTGATCCCGATGATCTGACCCGTGCCATGGACGAGATGAAACGCCGCTCGCCTTTTGTGCCGGTGACCATCGCGGATCGTCTATCGTGGGAGGATGTGGCCCGGATTAACCTGAACACACCGGCCCTTCCGGGTATTCAGGCCGATGTGGGCCTCAGCCGGGTTTATCCAGCCGGGGCTGATTTGGCCCATGTGGTGGGTTATGTCGGTCCTGTCAGCGATTATGACCTCAGCCGGATCGACGATCCCGATCCATTGCTGCAAATCCCCAAATTTCAGATCGGCAAGACCGGTGCGGAAAACAAGCTGGAACAAACCCTGCGCGGCAGTGCCGGCACCCGCCGCATTGAGGTTAACGCCGCGGGCCGCATCATGCGCGAGCTTGACCGGCAGGAAGGCACGTCCGGCAAGGATGTCCAACTGACCATCGACAGCCGCCTGCAGTCTTATGTGCAGGCCCGGCTGGATGGGGAAAGTGCAGGCGCGGTTCTGATTGATCTGGAACATGGCGATTTGCGCGCCATCGCATCCGCCCCCGCCTTTGATCCCAACCTGTTTGTGCGCGGGATTTCTGTCAGGGACTGGACGGACCTGAACGAAAACAAGTACCGGCCGCTTGCCGCCAAGGCCATTCAGGGGGCTTACCCGCCCGGATCAACATTCAAGATGGTCACGGCCCTTGCCGCCTTTGAGGCGGGTGTGGTTGGCCCCAACGAAACGGTCTATTGCCCCGGGCATACGGATGTTTTCGGCATCCGGTTCCACTGCTGGAAACGCGGCGGCCATGGCAATATCAACCTGCATGAAAGCCTCAAGCAATCCTGCGATTGCTACTATTACGAAATCGCCCAGCGGGTGGGCATCGACAAGATGGCCGAGATGGCCCGCAAATTGGGATTGGGGATCAAGCATGATCTGCCCCTGTCTGCTGTCGCAAGTGGCCTTGCCCCCGACAAGGCCTGGAAATCGGAAGTACGCGGCGAGGATTGGCGGATCGGTGATACGGTCAACGCCTCAATCGGGCAGGGATATGTTCTGGCCTCCCCCCTGCAGCTTGCCGTGATGTCCGCACGGATCGCCACCGGGCGCGAAGTCACGCCGCGCCTTGTCCGGCTGATTGACGGGGTCGAGCAGCCCAGCGGGTTGGGCGAAAACCTTGGGATCAATGAAAACGTGCTGCGCCGGGTGCGCGCCTCAATGAATGATGTCTGTAACCACAGACGCGGCACGGCCTACCGGTCGCGCATTCTGGGGGACGACGTCAAGATGGCGGGCAAGACTGGCACTAGTCAGGTGCGCCGGATTACGCCAGAGGAACGCGCCGCCGGTGTTACCAAGAACGAGGATCTGCCCTGGGAGCGCCGCGATCACGCGTTATTTGTCAGTTTCGCCCCTTTCGACAAACCCCGCTATGCGCTGTCAGTTGTGGTCGAACATGGCGGTGGTGGTTCAAAGGCCGCCGCACCGATTGCGCGTGATATCATGTTGCAGGCGCTTTATGGCGGACCGCCACCGCTTGATGCGTATCCAGAGGCGGACAGAGACCGGATTGCAGATCAGCAGCGCCGGATCGAGGCGCGCATCCCGCCGGGGTCTCGCGGATCGGGCCGCGCATGAGTTATCTTGAGTATAACACCAAATTTGTCCCGACCGGGTTTCGCAAGCTTTGGTATCTGCATTGGCCGGTCATCATGCTGCTGACGGCTGTGGCATGCGCTGGTTTCCTGATGCTTTATTCGGTCGCAGGCGGTGATCCGGCCCCGTGGATGGAACCGCAGATGAAGCGCTTTGCGCTTGGTATGGTCCTGATGGTGATCGTTGCCATGGTGCCGATCTGGTTCTGGCGCAACATGGCCGGTCTGGCCTTTGGCGGATCGCTTCTGCTTTTGCTGGCGGTCGAGTTTTTTGGCGAAGTGAACATGGGCGCGCAACGCTGGATCAATCTGGGCTTTATGCGCCTGCAGCCTTCGGAGCTGACCAAAATCACCTTGGTGATGTTTCTCGCCGCCTATTACGACTGGTTGCCCAATAACAAGACATCGCACCCGTTTTGGGTGCTTTTGCCGGTCCTTTTCATTCTGGCCCCAACCGCACTTGTCCTTAATCAACCTGATCTGGGGACGGCACTTTTGTTGTTGATGGGGGGCGCCACGGTGATGTTTCTGGCCGGGGTTCACTGGGCCTATTTCGCGACAGTCATTGGGGCAGGCGTCGGCGCGGTGGTCGCGGTTTTCCAGACGCGGGGGACGGAATGGCAATTGATCAAGGATTATCAATACAGGCGCATCGACACGTTCCTTGATCCGGCCAACGACCCGCTTGGGGCGGGCTATCACATCACGCAGGCAAAGATCGCGTTGGGCTCAGGCGGCTGGACAGGCCGGGGCTTTATGCAAGGCACGCAAAGCCGGCTGAACTTTCTGCCCGAAAAGCATACCGATTTTATTTTCACCACGCTGGCCGAAGAGTTCGGCTTTGTCGGCGCGTTCACGCTGTTGGGGCTGTACCTGCTGATCGTGGCCTTTTGCGTGATCTCCGCCATGACCAACCGGGACCGGTTTGCAGCGTTGCTGACATTGGGGGTCGCGATGACCTTCTTTTTGTTCTTTGCGGTCAATATGGCCATGGTCACCGGGCTGGCGCCGGTTGTCGGGGTGCCGCTGCCGCTTGTCAGCTATGGTGGGTCTGCCATGCTTGTATTGCTCGTCGCTTTTGGACTTGTACAAAGCGCCCATGTCCATAAACCACGCTAATGATTAACGTTCTCTTTTCCGCCGAACCTGACATGTGGGCCGTTTACGAGGGGCCGCTGAATGCGGGCTTTGTGGCGGCCGGGCTGGATGTCGATCTTGCCCGGGACCATGCCCCGGATGATGTGGACTATATTGTCTTTGCGCCCAACGGGCCGGTTCAGGATTTCCGGCCATACCGCAATGCCAAGGCCGTGATGAGCCTTTGGGCCGGGGTTGAGACGGTGGTGGATAACGCGACCCTGACCCAGCCGCTGTGCCGGATGGTCGATGAGGGCCTGACAACCGGGATGGTCGAATGGGTGACCGCCCATACGATGCGCCATCATATCGGGATGGACAGGCATATCCATGGCCAGGATGGCCTGTGGCGCAACACGGTTTATCCGCCGACCGCCGCCGACCGTCCTGTGACCATATTGGGCCTTGGTGCGCTTGGCGCGGCCTGCGGTCAGGCATTGGTCCATCTTGGTTTTCCCGTGACCGGGTGGAGCAGACGCCCGAAGTCCGTACCCGACATCCAGTGTCTGCATGGAGATGCCGGCCTGACAGAGGCGCTGACGGGCGCGCAAATCGTCATCACGCTGTTGCCGCAAACCCCGCAGACCAATGATATCCTGAACGCCGATACATTGGCGTTGCTCGCCCGCGGTGCGTTTGTGATCAATCCCGGTCGCGGTCCGCTGATTGACGATGCGGCCCTTCTTGCGGCCCTTGACAACGGGCAGGTGGGCCATGCCACGCTCGATGTCTTTCGCGAAGAGCCCTTGCCGGTCGATCATCCCTATTGGGCGCACCCGCAGGTCACCGTGACGCCGCATATCGCCGCGACCACCCGGCCGGAAACGGCCGTGCGCAGCATTGCCGAGAATATTCGCCTTGGTGAGGCTGGCCTGCCCTTGCTGCATGTTGTGGATCGGACGCGTGGATACTGACAATCCGGCCTATATGCGCTGGTACAGCGACATCACGGAACCCGCGCAATTTGTCATCTATCCCGACGGGTGCAGGGACATCATTCTGACCACAGATCGCAATGGTTCTGTATCGGCGGAACTGACATCGTTTGATTTCAAGCCCCGATCCATCACCTTGCATCCGGGGCAAAGGATGACCGGTTTTCGGTTGCGTCCCGGGCTTTGCGTTGATCAGGCCGGTTTGGCCGGGATACGGGATGAAAAAGATGCGACCGACCTGATCCATGATGCGGATACCCGTTTGGCCGAGACAAGCGCGGCCCTCGCAGCCCTTGGCACCGGTGGCGCAACAGTGGCGCAGGTCGCGCGCGGAAGCGGGGTCAGCCCGCGAACACTGCAACGGCGATTTCGAACCCTTGGATTGCCAATGCCCGAGTTCTGGCGGCTATTGGCCCGCGCCCGCCGTGCTGCAATTGATCTGGCATCCGATCATCCACTGGTAGATATCGCAGGCATACATGGATATGCCGATCAGGCACATATGAGCCGGGCCTGCAAATACTGGTTCTCACACACGCCCGGCCAGATCCGCAGAAACCGCCGGATCCTGTCCGATATCAATCAGCCCGCACTGGGAACCTGGACGGGCGAGCAAATCTCGATCAGGTAGCCATCCGGATCGCTGACGGATGCGGTTGTTTGCCCCCAGGGTTCTTCCTTGACCTGATGTTCCAGCGTCGCACCGGCAGACACTGCGCGGGCGAGGTCAGCGGCAATGTCTGATGTCTCGAATGACAGGCCAAAGGCCGGGGTCGCGGGTGACTGTGCTTGTGGCGCCCTGCCTTGCTGCCGGATCAGATCTTTTGCGGCAAAGGCCAGTTTCGTTTCGCCGGTCTTGAGTTCGCCGTAATCCTTGCCCGCATGCAGGAATGCGATCTCGAACCCAAAGGCAGCCTGATAGAAGGTTAGCGAGGCGGGTACATCGGCCACGTAAAGAATGGTGTAGCGAAACTGCATCTGGATCATCCCTGTTGCGTTGGTCCGCGCACCATGCCCGGCATTTGCGCGCTGGTCTTGAATGATTGCGACAGGGTCCTGACCCTAGCGCAGCTTTGGTGGCGTGTTGGGGTCTGTACCCGGCGCGGTGGGGGCTTGCGGTGTGACGGGTTCAGGCAGGTCAAATCGCAAACCGACCTTGGCAAGGTGGGCGGCCATCGGATCACTTGCGCGCACAAAGAGCACGTCCATGACACCGGCCTCGATCCCCGAGAATGTCAGCGCTTCGCCGGCTGCGGATGCAAGCGCATCTTCGGCACCAGGTGCGGCATCGACAAAGGCCAGTATATGCCCCTGCGCCCCATTGTCGTAAGTCGCCGCCGCCAGATAGGCAAAGCGGGCGCGCCCTGCTGCAATCGCCAGTTTGCGGTCCAACCCGGTTACAACAGCCTCAGGCAGGCCCGCAGGCGGGCTGATCTCGGTCAGTCGTGCTTCGGCAGCTTCTGGTCCATGCGATAGTGTTTGCATCAGCCAATCAACCGCCTCGGCCGGGATCAGCATGGCCGATGGCGCAACTTCAAGGTTCAGCGCAAGGCCGACCCCTTGCCCGGTCAGCATCTTGACCAGATCGCGACCGGGCACACCTGCATAAGGGGCGGCGCGCCCGACGAATTGCGCCAGCCGTGCCTCGCGGTCAAAAATCAAGGCAAAACGCTGATCTTCAATCTCGAATAATTCGGGGGTGACCTGATCGCCGGCGGCTTCTTCGCCCAGCAGCATGAACAGTTCGGTATCGGCCAGACGTTCGTAAAACCGCAAACGGGCCACGTCGTCATCAGGTGCAGCATCCATCGCCGCATGCGCAAGATCAAGATCAGTCATGTCACCCGACCTAGGCCGCCAAATCAGGAAAGACAAGTTCGGGGCCACATGTTACGCCATGTGGATGGAAGACCCGGATTTGATCAATGAAATCAATGGTTGCAGATTGTGCGCGGACAGGTTTGCGCAAACGGCCACACAGCACCGTCCGCGCCCTGTCCCATGGTTCGGGCAGGACCCGGCCATTCTGGTCGCAGGCCAGGCCCCCGGCATGCGGGTGCATGTCGAGGGCAAGCCATTCTGGGATCGGTCGGGCGACCGGCTACGCGACTGGATGGGGATTGACCGGGCGACTTTCTATGACCGGGCGGTGGTCTCTGTTCTGCCGACAGCTTTCTGCTTTCCGGGCTATGACGCAAAAGGTGCGGATCTGCCCCCACCCGCAATCTGTTGGGAGACATGGCACGCCAGAGCGCTTGATCATATCGGCACGCCAGGATTGCGGTTGCTGATCGGGGCCTATGCGATCCGCCGGCATCTAGGCCTGCGCGGGTCGCTGTCTGACATTGTCGGGCATTGGCGGGACCACGCGCCGGGGACCTTCGTTCTACCGCATCCTTCATGGCGCAACACCGGTTGGCTACGAAAGCACTCCTGGTTTGAGACCGACCTGCTTCCGGCCTTGCAAAAGGCGGTTCAGGATGCGCTTGAGGTCGCAAAACAGCGCTGAATCGCGCGCCTGCTTCACGCAATAACAGTTTTGTCGCTGTATTCATGCCGTATTTTCGGGATAATATCCGAAAAAACAGGCGATTGTGATCGGGTATTAACCTATTATCGTCATGACAGGCATGGGCCCGCGTGGGTCATATCGGGACGAAAGATGTTAGAATTTGCCGATGTCAGCAAGTCGTTCTGGACTGGAACGCAACGCAAGGTGATCCTTGACCGGGTGTCCTTCCGGGTGGAGCTTGGGCATTCGCTGGGTATTCTGGCGCCAAATGGCACCGGCAAGACGACCTTGATCCGGATGATGGCCGGGCTGGAAAAGCCTGATGAGGGCACGATCACCCGCACCAGCAAAATCTCGTTTCCGCTGGGTTTCATGGGTGGGGTGGTGCCCAAGCTGACGGCGATGGAAAATGCCCGCTACATCGCCCGGCTCTATGATCTGGACCCCGATTATGTCGAGGCGTTCTGCCGCTGGCTATGTGGGTTGGAAGAGTATTTTGACCAACCGGTCGGGGTTTATTCGACAGGTATGGCGCAGCGCTTTACCTTTGCGTTGATGCTGGCGCTGGATTTTGACATCTACCTGATCGACGAAGGCATGCCCAACGCGACAGATGCCGAATTCAATCGCAAGGCGGGCAAGATATTACGCGACCGTTTGGAAAAAACCACGATTATCATCGTGTCACATCAGGCATCGACGCTGGAAAGATTTGCGCGGTCTGCGGCGGTACTGCGTCACGGCAAGCTGCATATGTTTGACACCTTGGAAGAGGCGAAAGTTCTATATGACTACGAAACCCAAGGTTAAGAAGTTCCGGATCAGACGGGGCAACGCCACGCCTGCCGCGCCGCCGGTGGACGATGTGGATGACGTTGAAGAAGGCGCCACGCCGCTGGAACGCGAGCTTGCCGAAATCGCCGAAGAGGGCCTGACCGGGCGGCAATTGCGCATGGCCCGCCGGGTCGCGCAGAAACATGGTCTGAACGTCATCAATGACTTCGACGCCGTCCGGCAATTGCGGGCGGCAGGTGTTGATCCGTTTCAGCGCAATTCGGTGCTGGAGCTTGTGGCCCCACAGGCCGGATCGAAGGGTGGTACCGACCTGCTGCAAACGGCGGCGGGGGGCGGGCGTGCACTGACCACGCCCAAGATGCCCGACCAGCCGATGAATGAAATTCGCAAGATACAACGCGATATTGCCCGCAGACGGCGGCGCAAGCTTGCGCTTTTGTTCACCCGCCTGTCGTTCTTTGTGTTGCTGCCGACGGTTGTTGTCGGTTGGTATTACTTCAAGATTGCGACGCCCATGTATGCGACCAATTCAGAGATTGTGATCCAGCAGGCCCAATCCCAACAAGCCGCGGGCGGTTTTGCCAATCTTTTCCAAGGCACCTCGATCGCGACCCAGCAGGACAGTATCGCGGTGCAATCCTATCTTGCATCGCGCGAGGCGATGTTGCGTCTGGATCAGGATCATGGCTTTAAGACGCATTTTTCAAATACCGAAATTGATGAAATTCAGCGGCTTCCGGCAGATGCGACAAATGAAACCGCCTTTAAGCTATACGCAGATCATGTCCGTATCAGCTATGACCCGACCGAAGGGATCATCCGGATGGAGGTGATCGCAGCCGACCCGCAAACCAGCGTCCAGTTTTCTGATGCCCTGATCGGTTACGCCGAAGAGCAGGTGGATCAGCTGACCAGCCGTCTGCGGGATGACCAGATGAGTGGCGCGCGCGCCAGCTATGAAGCCGCAGAGGCGCGCAGGGCCGAAGCACTGGCCGCTTGGCTTGCGATCCAGGAGGATGTGCAACAGATCGACCCCGTCAGCGAGACTGCCGCCCGGATGAGCCAGATTGGCGCATTAGAGAGCGAGCGACAGCGGCTGAACCTGGTCCTGCAATCGCGCCTGAATGTGGCCCGCCCCAGCGAGGTGCAGGTGCAAACCCTGCGGGATCAGATTGCGAATATCGACGACCTGATCGACGATCTGCGCCGGGAAATGACCGGCACGGAAAGTGCCAGCGCATCGCTTGCGGCCCGGAACACTGAATTGCGGACGGCCGAGGAAAATTACAGCTTTCAGACGGTGTTGGTACAGCAGGCCCTGACCCAGATGGAAACGGCACGGATTGAAGCAAACCGGCAGGTCCGCTATCTGTCGCAAAGTGTCAGTCCGGTTGCGCCGGACGAACCGACCTATCCACGGGCGTTGGAAAACACAATTCTCGCGTTTCTTATCTTTTCAGGGATTTATCTGATGCTTTCACTTACTGCTTCGATCCTGCGTGAACAGGTCAGTTCCTGATGCATGATGTGACGATTGGCGCGCTGACTGTCAGCAATGATCGCCCATTGCTTGTCATTGCGGGGCCTTGCCAGCTGGAAAGCACCGACCACGCCCAGATGATCGCCGGCCAGATGGCAGAACATTGTGCGGCGCATGGGGCGCAGTTCATCTTCAAGGGCAGCTATGACAAGGCCAACAGGACATCCCTTTCCGGCAAGCGCGGTTTGGGCATGGATGAGGGTCTGAAGGTGATGCAGTCGGTAAAGTCCGCCATTGGGTGCCCTGTTCTGACCGACGTTCATACAACGCAACAATGCGCCCCGGTTGCAGCGGTTTGCGATGTGCTGCAGATCCCGGCCTATCTGTGCCGGCAAACCGATCTGCTGCTTGCCGCGGGCGAAACAGGTGCGGCAATCAATATCAAAAAGGGGCAGTTCCTGGCCCCCTGGGACATGACGAATGTTGTGACCAAGGTCGAAAGCACCGGTAACCGGCGCATCCTGCTGACAGAGCGTGGCGCGACATTCGGCTATAATACGATGGTGGCCGATATGCGGTCTTTGCCGATCATGGCGCGCACGGGCTATCCGGTTGTTATGGACGCGACCCATTCCGTGCAACAGCCGGGCGGGCAGGGTGGATCCTCTGGTGGTCAACGCGAATTTGCGCCCGTGATGGCCCGCGCGGCGGTCTCGTTGGGGATTGCGGCGGTTTTCATTGAAACGCACGAGGACCCGGACAATGCGCCATCTGACGGGCCAAATATGATACCTCTGGCTAAAATGGGCGCATTGGTTCAGAATTTGATGGGTTTCGACGCGCTGGCCAAGGACGCGCCATTGCGGGTCTAGAACCAGGACGGCCTGTTCAGAATTTGCGGATTTGAGAATGCGTTTTTTTGTGTCTTTTCTGTTGTTTTGCGTTCTGGCGCTGCCTGCGCACACGCAGGAAGGGGCCGGACCGATCGCGGCCCAAAGCAGCGATCAGGATGACGCGAATATCGCCACACGGATGCGCGAAATCCTTGCAGAGCTTGGCAACTACGAGGACGTGACAGTCACCGTCAGCGAGGGGGTCATCAGGCTGCGCGGGACCACCACGTCGTCAACCGAAGCACAGGCGCTGGACACGCTGGCCAACCGGATCGAAGGGGTCGTCGCTGTCAAGAATGAGGTCACGCAGACAGCCGATATCAGTCAACGCCTTGATCCCGCCTTGGACCGGTTTCGCGCCCGCCTTGATCAGGTCATTGTCTTTTTGCCACTGGCCGCCATCGCGGGGCTGGTCTTTGCATTTGTCGTTTTGCTGGGGTTCACGATCGCGCGGATGCGACAACCTTGGGAGCGTCTTGCCCCAAACGCATTTATTGCGGAAATCTACCGGCAATTGCTGCGGATCGCCTTTGTTGTCATGGGGATCGTCATCGCGCTTGATATTGTAAATGCAACTGCGCTGCTCAGCACGATCCTTGGGGCGGCGGGGATCATCGGCCTGGCATTGGGCTTTGCGGTGCGTGACACGGTCGAGAACTTTATCGCCTCGGTCATGCTGTCCTTTCGCCAACCGTTTCGGCCAAATGACACGGTTGAAATCAATGGCGATCAGGGCAAGGTGATCCGCTTGACAAGCCGGGCGACGATCCTTCTGTCATTTGATGGCAACCATATCCGGATCCCCAATGCCACGGTCTTCAAAAGCCGGATTATTAATTACAGCCAGAACGCCGAACGGCGGTTCATGTTTTCGATCATGATCGAACGCGAGGCTGACTTGCAGGCGACCCGCAACCTTGTGGCTGACACCGTGCAAAGCCTGCCCTTCATACTGGCCGAGCCTGCAGCACAGACCTGGATTGAGGCGCTGCATCCTGCAGGGATCGAACTGGTGGTGACCGGCTGGGTTGATCAGAACGAAACCTCGATCGTGCGCGGCAAGGGGGAGGCTCTGCGTCAGGTCAAATTGGCGATCCAGGCGGCGGGCGTCACCATTCCTGACGCAAGCCAGGCCATCACCCTGACAAGGGATATTCAGGTCGCGCCACCGCACCCGGATGAGAGCACGCAGGTCGAAACCGTCGATGCCACCGAAGATCAGGCGCTGGAGCGTATCGTGACTGCCGAACGTGACATGGACAGCGCCGAAGATCTTCTGCGCGAGGATGGCCCAAAGGAATAGGTATTTTTGTTGAAACGGGGCTTGAACCGGTGTCAGCTTCGCAGTATTCAGCGGCTCGCTGCTGGGATGTAGCCAAGTGGTAAGGCAACTGTTTTTGGTACAGTGTACCGTAGGTTCGAATCCTACCATCCCAGCCAGCAATTTCCCTTTTGTGTCGTCCGGCATGAATTGGAACTCGTCCGGCGAGACATGCAACTTTTGTCGGGTAGGAACGCAACTTTCGCCGAATTTGGCAGATTTTGGGTTAAACTCCTCGCCTAGGTGGCTGGTTGCCTCGTTTCCAAGAACTGCCCCCAATAACTGGAGCGTTCCGGGCCTAGATTCGGCACCCAGGGCGGGAAGCGGACTTTAGCCGCGCTTGCAAAGAGCTTATGTTGGTGGTCGTGGAACCGGACATTCGACTCCTTCCGTGTCCGAAACTTGCCACGGTAAAATAGTTCGTCCGGCCAATATGCCGACTTTAGTGAGGGTGCCGTCGAATGCCTCACTTTGCGAGTTCAAGGGATATCAATATCGAACAGTTTCTCACTTGGTTGCAGGAATCCTTCAACAACCGTGAAATTGCAATTGGCCTTTGGATCATCCTTGGCCTATTGTTTTTTCTGTTCAGGGCAGACCTCCGAAGCAGTCTCTGGACCGTTGCCAGTGCACTGATTGCGCCAAAGCTCCTGTTGTTCTTCGGCATAGTTGCCATCAACGTGGTCGCTCTGTGCTGGCTACTGGCAGAAATTGGATTGTGCTCGAAGCCCCAGATGCCACCCACTTTTCGGTGGTTTGCGATGGGCGGCTGCGTTTTTGCAGCTCGAGCATTGCAATCGAAGAAAGATGACCAGTATTTCCGCAACCTGTTTCGCGGCAGCTTGAGGCTCGGCGGCATCTTTGAGTTTATCGTCGTTGCCTACACTTTCAGCTTCGTAACCGAGTTGGTCTTGGCCCCCGTCCTCTTTTTCTTGGCCGCCACTCTGGCTTTTGCAGACACAAAGCCAGAGTATTCGAAGGCAAACACGCTGCTGGAGTTCGTTTTCGCGGCCATTGCCATCGTTTTGGTCTGGAACTCCGTATCCTCGATTTGGTCACAGCCAGACCAGTTCTTCACAACAGATACGGGGCGCAACTTCGTTCTACCGATCCTGCTCACCGTCGGAAGCATCCCAGTTTTCTACCTGCTGTTTTGCTACTCGCACATTGAACAAGCCCGTATTCAGGTTGATCAAAAGACCTTCCAGTCTGACGACCTGAAGGAGTATGCACGTAAACGCTTCTTTCTAATCTTCCCGTTGCGGCCCTGGCTTCTACGGCGGGCAACACGTCAATTCCACGTGCTTCCTGCAAGAACCAATGAAGATGTGGACCAGATCATCTCCGACATACTCAACTACGAGCAAGATGAAGAAGCTCCGCCAATCGTGGACCCGATGGAGGGCTGGAGCCCTTTTGTAGCCAGAGATTTCCTCAGGGAGAAGGGATTGAGGACAAACGATTACCAGAAGGGCTACGATGAATACTGGGCCAGTTCAGAATATGTCGATCTTGACAGCCACATCCTTCCGAACAAGGCGGTGTTCTACATCGAAGGACAGGAAGGCGTTGTTACCATGCTCAAACTGACGGGGAAGTTCATGGATGACTTCGACAGTAGAGAAGCAATCGAAAAGCTCAGAGTGATCGGCGCATTGCTTTGCGAAAAAGCTGTCGGGCATGGCGATGTCGCAATTGGTTCACTCATTCCACACTCCCAAGTATTTGAGAGCGAAATGGTCGTCGATGGCGCGGCAATAAGGGCTTGGGGTGAAAGATATCCGAGCAACGGGGGCTTCGAAGTGTTTCTTACGCTGTCTCGATGAGCAAGTGGAGTCGAATTCCTCTGGACCTGTCCCGTATTTGTGCCGCAAGCACGGGGTCAGCGATGCGACGTTTTGCAAGTGGCGTTCCAAGTATGGCGGCATGGCATATCGACCTCAACCACCACCGACCACATTCCAGCCTTGCTGGAATTACACCAACGGAATACATTATCGGGTCAAGGGAAGGCCACAACCTGAATAGAGCCAACCTAAATTAGCGGACGCTAAGGAGAGCAGGTCAACTGCGACGACGATCAATGCAGGCACGACGACGTGCGGCGCTTGGACGTTTTCCTTTGCTGCCGCCGCCGGAATTAACTTGTCCAAGCTCAAATCAGACACGGCCTTACGCAATCTCTCGTGTTACCGCTGAAGGCGCTTGAGTTCTTTCAATTGGTCTATGCCCGTATCCAGTTGCGCATTATCAATGTTGACCTGAGACCCATTTCTTGCAAGAGTTTCTCGCCAGGTTTTCCTGCACCTTGAAAAAAGTGGCGCCAAATTACGACAGGTCCTCCTTTGGTCTGCCAAGCATCTCAGGTGAATTTGCGAAAGAGTTTGGTTTGATCAAACATGTCTTCAAGCTCTTCAATGCGGGCCTTTGTCTGCGCCCAGTTGAGTGTCTGAACCGCCGAAATCATTGTTTCAAGCAGCAGCATCGTGGTGGTCGCTGAATCCCACGCGGATGGGACGACGATGCGATTGCTGAGGCAGACCGTCGCCATCTGATGGACAGGCGAGCGCCACTGGTCCGTCATCAGAACAATCTCTGCCCCGCGCTGATGCGCGAATTCTGCCAAACGCAGCGTGTTGTTTTCGTACCGCCGGACATCAAAAATGACAAAAACGTCGCCCTCCGCGGCATTCAGCAGATAGTGCGGCCATGTATTCGAGGTTGATTGCACATGGGTCAAATTTGGCCGGATCACCTGCATATGCAAAAACAGATATTCCGCAAGCGTGTGCGTGATCCGTCCCCCAACGATATACAGATGCCGCTTTTCATCGGCGATCAAGGCGCAGGCGTCATCGAATGCTTGCGGGTCAATCTGGCCCAGCGTCAGCCGGATATTGTCAATGACGGCATCGGTGAACCGGTTCAGGATATGTTCGGACGGGGCCGCCTCTGCCCAGGTGTCGTGTTTGGCAATCGGCGTCTTGACCCGCGCCTTGAGCTCCTCGCGCAAGCCCGCCTGAAATTCCGGATACCCTTTATAGCCAAGCTTTTGCACCATCCGCGCCACGGTCGGCACCGACACCCCTGCAGCTTTGGCCAATGCGGTCAGCGGGCCCAGACCTGAGGCCGGGTAGTTTTCAAGGATCGAGAGGGCCAGCTGGCGCTCTGCACGGGTAAGATCGTCCAGCATTTCGTGGATGCGGTCAGAGATCGTTTGTGCAGCCTCAGCCATCATCGCCTCCCATTTGTTCAAAATATTATCACTCTGATATGTCGTGTGATAAATTTTTCACAATTTTGTTGACAGCTGCGCCATATGGCAAGCAGTTTATTCGGAGGGGGCGCGATGGATCACGGGGACTACGATTCCAGCATTGTCGATATCTCTCGCCCGGCGGGTGGATCGCCGGTGGTTTTGATTTGCGAACATGCCAGCAATTTCATTCCCGCGGAGCTGAAAGATCTTGGGCTAAGTGCCGATGCCAAACGCAGCCATGTTGCCTGGGACCCCGGCGCATTGGGTGTGGCGCAGGCGATGTCAGACGGTCTGGATGCCACGCTGGTTGCCTCACGCGTGTCGCGCCTTGTCTATGATTGCAACCGCCCCCCAGACGCCGCCGACGCCATGCCCGCCCAAAGCGAGGCATTCGCCGTGCCGGGAAATAGGGGCCTGACGGACCGGCAGCGACAAGCCCGGGTGACCAGCTACTATACCCCCTTCCGCACAGCCCTCGAGGCCACGCTGGCACAGCGCATAGCGCCAATTTTGGTGACAATTCATAGCTTTACCCCGATCTATAATGGCCAAAGACGGGACGTCGAAATCGGGATATTGCACGATACGGACAGCCGGCTTGCGGATGTCATGCTTGATGTCGCCGATACTTACGATGTGCAGCGCAACGCGCCCTATGGGCCGCAGGATGGTGTCACACACACATTGCGCCATCATGCGGTGCCCGGCGGGCATCTGAACGTCATGATCGAAATCCGCAACGACCTGATCGCGGATGACACCGCACAGGTTGCAATGGGCAAGACGCTGACATCTTGGCTTTTGCAGGCGCTAGACCGGCTGGAGGTCACCGCATGCAGGGCGTAATGCGCGGATATATTCGGGGTGTCGATGCGGTCAATTACCGGCTGGGCCGGGTGATGATGTACGGCATCTTTGTCCTGATGGGCATCTTGTTGTGGTCGTCGATCAGCAAAACCTTCTTTCTGCCGACGCTCTGGACGCTGGAAATGGCCCAATTCGTGATGGTTGGCTACTACATCCTGGGCGGCCCATATTCATTGCAGTTGGGGTCAAATGTGCGCATGGACCTGCTCTATGGCAGTTGGTCGTTGCGCCGGAAGGCATGGTTTGACGCGATCACCGTGTTGTTCCTGATCTTCTATCTTTGCGTCCTGCTCTACGGGGCGGTCAGTTCGACGGCCTATTCGCTGGGATACTGGAAGGATGCGCCGTTCTCTTACCTGCTGGGTGTTGTGATCGGCACCGAAGAGGTCGGGCGGCTAGAGCAATCATCATCTGCATGGCGCCCGTATATGTGGCCTGTCAAACTGGTGATGATTATCGGCTTCTTTCTGATGATCCTGCAATGTGTGTCGGAATTGTTCAAAGACATCCTGCGTCTCAAAGGTGCTGATATCTGATGCCTTACGAGATGATCGCGACCCTCATGTTTTCGACCATGATGTTGATGCTGCTGACAGGGCAGCGGGTCTTTGGGGCGATTGGCTTTGTCGCCGTGGTTGCGGCCCTGCTGCTCTGGGGGGATCGGGGTGGATACGATATCGGGTTTGCCGCCGCGATGAAGCTGATGAAGTGGTATCCGCTGCTGACCCTGCCGATGTTCATTTTCATGGGCTATGTGTTAAGCGAATCCAAGATTGCGGATGATCTGTACCGGATGTTCCATGTCTGGATGGGCGGGCTACGTGGCGGGCTTGCGATTGGCACAATCGGTCTGATGGTCCTGATTTCTGCAATGAATGGGTTAAGCGTTGCAGGCATGGCCATCGGGGCGACAATCGCACTGCCCGAGCTGCTGAAACGCGGCTACGACAAACGCATGGTGACCGGGGTGATCCAGGCCGGATCATCGCTTGGCATTTTGGTGCCGCCCTCGGTCGTGCTTGTCCTTTACGCGATGATCGCGCGCCAACCCGTGGGGCAGCTATGGCTGGCCGGGATCGTGCCGGGGCTGATGATGGCCGCAATGTTTGTGGCCTATATCGCGATCCGCTGTCGGATGAACCCCGGCCTTGGGCCGGTGTTAAGCGCCCAGGATCGGGACATGCCCCGCGCCGAGAAACTGCGCCTGCTGCGGGCGGGCCTTCTGCCATTGGTTATCTTTGCGGTGATGATGGTGCCATTTGTGAATGGCTGGACGTCACTGGTCGAAAGTTCGGCCATTGGCGCACTGGCCGCGTTCGTCGCTGCGGTTCTCAAGGGCCGAATGACCCGGGAAGTGTTCGAAAATTCGGTGCGAAACACGCTTGGCATCACATGCATGTTCATGTGGATCATCCTCGCCGCACTTGCCTTTGGGGCCGTGTTTGACGGGTTGGGTGCAGTCAAGGCAATAGAAAGCCTGTTTACAGAGCGCTTGAACCTGAGCCCGTGGATGATCCTTATCCTGATGCAGCTCAGCTTTATCCTGATGGGGACCTTTCTTGATGACACGGCGATGCTGGTCATCGTTGCCCCGCTTTATGTCCCACTTGTGGATGCGCTGGGGTTTGATCTGATCTGGTACGGGATCCTCTACACGATCACGACCCAGATCGCCTATATGACGCCGCCCTTTGGCTATAATCTGTTCCTGATGCGGGCCATGGCGCCGCCCGAAATATCGCTGCGTGACATTTACAGCTCCATTACGCCGTTTGTGCTTGTCATGGTATTTGCCCTGACACTGGTGATGGTCTTTCCGGGCCTTGCCACGTGGCTCCCCGATTTCGTCTACGGAAAATGAACCATAAGCCGGGCCAACCGGCATCTTGCAACAAGGAGAAACGAAGATGACGACAAGACGTAAGTTTATCAAAGGGGCGGCACTGACAGCGCCGGCCGCATTGGCCGCGCCAGCCCTGGCGCAAAGCACAATTACATGGCGGATGCAGACCTATGCGGGGGCCGCATTGGCCGCCGAAGTGATCGACCCCGCGATCAAGATGTTCAACGACATCGCCGGCGACCGGATGCAGATAGAGCTGTTCTACGCCGATCAGCTTGTCCCCACGGGCGAGCTTTTTCAGGCCATGCAGCGCGGCACGATTGATGCGGTGCAATCGGATGATGACAGCATGGCGTCACCGACCGAAGTCACTGTTTTCGGGGGGTATTTCCCATTCGGCTCGCGGTATTCGCTTGACGTGCCGGTGCTGTTCAACCGCTACGGCCTGAACGAAATCTGGGCCGAAGAATACGCAGCCGTTGGCGTCAAACATATCAGTGCCGGCGCGTGGGATCCCTGCCATTTTGCCACCAAGGATCCAATCCGCAGTCTTGCGGATCTGGAAGGCAAGCGGGTCTTCACGTTCCCGACAGCGGGTCGGTTCCTCAGCCAGTTTGGCGTCGTCCCGGTCAACCTGCCTTGGGAGGATATCGAGGTCGCGGTCCAGACCGGCGAGCTTGATGGTATCGCCTGGTCAGGCATCACCGAAGACTACACCGTGGGTTGGGCAGACGTGACCAACTATTTCCTGACCAACAACATCTCGGGCGCGTGGATTGGACACTTCTTTGCCAATATGGACCGCTGGAATGAGCTGCCCGAAGACTTGCAGAAGCTGTTCCAAGTCTGCTGCGAACAGTCGCACTACTACCGCCAGCATTGGTATTGGGGTGGGGAGGCCGACTTGCGGGTCAACGGCACCAAGATGGAACTGACAACGATCCCGGATGAGGAATGGGCGCAGGTCGAAAACGCAGCCCAAGAATTCTGGGAAGAGATTGCCGCCGAAAGTGACACCAAGCGGCGCGTCGTGGACATCTTCAAAAAGTACAACGCCGATATGGTGAAGGCTGGACGGCCCTATCGTTACGGCTGATACATTGGCGGGGGCGGCCACGATCCGCCCCCGCCCTGCATGAAAGAGGATGACTATGCCCGGAAATCTCAGCTTTGATGACCTGAAGGCCCGTGTCGCCGACGGCACGATCGACACCGTTCTGGCCTGCTTTCCCGACATGCAGGGGCGGCTGATGGGCAAACGGTTTCATGCCGTCAACTTTGTCGAGACATCGTTCAAGGAAACCCATTGCTGCAATTACCTGCTGGCCACCGATCTGGAAATGGCAACACCCGATGGATATGCGGCCACGAGTTGGGAAAAGGGGTATGGCGACTATGTGATGGCGCCTGATCTGACGACCATCCGCCTTTTGCCATGGCTGGAAGGGACAGCCATGGTGATCTGCGATATTCTGGATCACCACACACATGCACCGGTACCCCATGCACCCAGACAGGTTCTGAAAACCCAGATCGCCCGACTCAAGGCGCTGGGCTTTGATGCGATGATGGCGACCGAGCTTGAGTTCTTCCTCTTTGAGCAAAGCTTTGACGATATCCGCAAGGGGGGCTTTCGCGATCTGACCCCGATCAGCGGCTATAACGAGGATTATCACATCCTGCAGACCACGAAGGAAGAAGGCGTGATGCGCCCGATCCGCAATCATCTTTTTGGTGCTGGCCTGCCTGTCGAGAATTCCAAAGGCGAAGCCGAAACCGGTCAGGAAGAAATCAACATCCGCTACGCAGAGGCATTGGCCTGTGCGGACCACCACACGATTGCAAAAAACGCGATCAAGGAAATCGCATGGCAGCACGGATGTGCGGCCTCCTTCTTGCCAAAGTGGCACCATGACAAGGTGGGCAGTTCATCGCATGTGCATCAATCCCTTTGGACGGGTGAAACACCGGCCTTCTACGATCCCGAAGCTGATCTGGGCATGTCGGAACTGATGAAAAACTATATGGCCGGGCTGATCGCCTACGCACCCGACTACACCTTTTTTCTGGCCCCCTACATCAACAGCTACAAACGCTTTGCCAAGGGTACCTTCGCGCCAACCAAAACCGTGTGGTCTGTGGACAATCGCACCGCCGGTTTCCGGCTTTGCGGCGATGGCACCAGCGGCGTGCGCGTTGAATGCCGTATCGGTGGGTCGGATCTGAACCCCTATCTGGCGCAGGCCGCGATGCTGGCTGCCGGCATCAAGGGGATCGCGGACAAGATGGAACTGGCCCCGCCAACACGCGGCGACGTCTACGAAGATGCCAAGGCCCAAGACATCCCGCAAACCCTGCGCGCCGCCACCGAAACCCTGCGCAATTCGGCATTTCTGCGCGCCGCGATGGGCGATGATGTGATTGATCACTACACCCGCTGCGCCGAATGGGAACAGGAAGAATTTGACCGCGTGGTGACCGATTGGGAAATCGCCCGCGGGTTTGAAAGGGCATAGACATGATCCGCTGTATCTCTCCGATTGACGGGTCGGTCTATGCCGAACGCCCCACGCTTTCGACCGACGACGCCACTGCTGCAGTGGCGCGGGCGCAAGCGGCCCAGGCCGCCTGGGCCGCCCGACCGCTGGCCGAACGGATCGCACTTGTGCAGGAAGGCGTGGCGGCGGTTGGTCAGATGAATGATGCAATCGTCCCCGAACTGGCCCATCAGATGGGGCGTCCCATCCGCTATGGCGGCGAATTTGGCGGCTTTCACGAGCGCGCCAGTTATATGGCCCAGATCGCCGAGGATGCTCTGGCCGATATCGTGGTCGAGGACAGCGCCGATTTTCGCCGCGTGATCAAGCGGGTTCCGCATGGTGTTGTTCTGGTGGTGGCCCCCTGGAACTATCCCTACATGACCGCGATCAACACCGTCGCCCCCGCCCTGATTGCGGGTAATTCTGTTATGCTGAAACATGCCAGCCAGACCCCATTGGTCGGCGAACGGATGGCGCAGGCATTCCACGACGCCGGCGTTCCCGAGGACGTCTTTATCAATGTGTTTCTGGATCATCAGACCACATCAGACCTGATCGCCGCCCGATCCTTTGGTTTTGTCAATTTCACAGGCTCCGTCGCCGGGGGGCAGGCCATTGCCGCCGCGGCCGCGGGCAGCTTTACCGGCGTTGGGCTCGAACTGGGGGGCAAGGATCCGGGCTATGTTTGCGATGACGCCGATCTGGACGCAGCCGCTGATACGCTGATTGACGGGGCGATGTTCAATTCCGGGCAATGCTGCTGCGGGATCGAACGGATTTATGTGGCTGAACGGCATTTTGATGCATTTGTCCAAAAGGCCGTCGGCATTGTGCAAAACTACAAGCTGGGCAACCCGCTGTATCCCGAGACCACGCTTGGGCCCATGGCGCATAAACGATTTGCCGATGAAGTGCGCGCCCAGATCGCCGAGGCGACTGCGCAAGGCGCCAAGGCCCATATCGCGACTTTTGCCGAAGATGATGGCGGGGCGTATCTGTCCCCGCAGATCCTGACCCATGTGACCCACGACATGCGCGTGATGCGCGATGAAAGCTTTGGCCCGGTTGTGGGCATCATGCCCGTGAAGGATGACGCCGAAGCGGTCCGGCTGATGAATGACAGCAATTTCGGTCTGACCGCATCGGTCTGGACACAGGACGTGACCCGTGCCGAAGCGATCGCGGATCAGATCGACACCGGAACGGTCTTTATGAACCGGGCAGATTACCTTGATCCGGGTCTGTGCTGGACCGGCTGCAAAGATACCGGTCGCGGCGGCGGCCTGTCTGTGATCGGCTATCACAACCTGACCCGCCCGAAATCCTACCATCTCAAGAAGGCCTGACAGATGTCACTTACTGCAAATTGGTCCTACCCCACTGCCGTGCGTTTTGGCGCAGGGCGCATCGCCGAGATCGCCGATGCCTGCGCGGCGGCCGGCATCACCAAGCCGCTGCTGGTCACTGACAGGGGGCTGGCGGATATGCCGATTACAACGCGCACGCTTGATCTGTTAGAGGCTGCGGGCCTTGGCCGCGCGATCTTTGCAGATGTAGACCCGAACCCGAATGAAAAAAACGCCGCCGCCGGTGTGCAGGCCTTCAAGGACGGCGGACATGACGGGGTGGTTGCATTCGGGGGCGGCTCTGGTCTGGATCTGGGCAAGCTTGTGGCCTTTCTTGCGGGCCAGACCCGCCCGTTATGGGATTTTGAGGATATCGGCGATTGGTGGACCCGCGCGGATGCCGATGCCATTGCCCCTATCGTAGCCGTCCCCACAACTGCCGGAACAGGGTCAGAGGTCGGGCGCGCGTCGGTCATCACCAATTCCGAGACCGCAGAAAAGAAAATTATCTTTCACCCCAAATTCCTGCCAAGCGTTGTCATCTGTGACCCCGAGCTGACGGTTGGCATGCCGCAATTCATCACCGCCGGAACCGGCCTTGATGCATTCGCACATTGTGTCGAGGCGTTCTGCTCGCCCCACTACCACCCGATGTCGCAGGGGATGGCGCTGGAAGGGATGCGGTTGGTCAAAGACTACCTGCCGCGCGCTTATGCGGATGGCGCGGATATCGAGGCCCGCGCGCATATGATGTCAGCAGCGGCGATGGGGGCCACGGCCTTTCAAAAGGGGCTGGGCGCGATACATGCGCTGTCCCACCCCATTGGCGCGATGTATCATACGCATCACGGGACAACGAACGCAGTCTGCATGCCGGCAGTCCTGCAGTTCAACAAACCGGCCATCACAAAAGTAATCGGGCAGGCGGCCGATTATCTGGGGATTGCAGGCGGTTTTGACGGGTTCTGCGCCTATGTTGATGAATTGAATGCCTCACTTGCAATTCCCAAAACCCTTGGCGGGCTGGGTGTGACCGATCCTGATATCGACCGGATTGTTGCAGGCGCGCTGAACGATCCCAGTACCGGCGGGAACCCCATAACCATGACGGCGGACAACACACGCAAATTGTTACTTGCCTGTCTGTAGGCGTTTCCGATAGGAAACATCTCAACGAGATATCGGGAGAACCAGACCACTGGTGCCGAAGGAGCAACCGCCTCGGAAACTCTCAGGCTACAGGACCGATATCGGGAAACGACAACTCTGGAGAGTGGTGCCACATGCACCCGCCGAAGGGATAACGATCTCAGGCGCCCGGACAGAGGAGGCACTGGCGCGCAGGTCTGACCCTGCGCAAATGTGGTGCCGCTTGATTGATCTGAAATCTCGCTGGCTTGAAGAAAGCGAGGGCGCGATGTCAGACCTCAAGACCACGCCACTGCATGCATTGCATCTGGCAAACGGGGCCAAGATGGTTCCTTTTGCCGGTTATGACATGCCGGTCCAGTATCCGCTGGGCGTGATGAAAGAACACCTTCATACCCGCGCCAAGGCCGGTCTTTTTGATGTAAGCCATATGGGCCAGGTGAGTGTGCGCGGCCCCCGTTATGCAGACGCCGCTCGCGGACTGGAAGCGCTTGTGCCTGTCGATATTCTGGGGCTTGCCGAAGGCAGGCAGCGCTATGGCTTTTTCACAAATGACGCAGGCGGGATTTATGATGATCTGATGCTGGCCAATCGGGGGGACCACATTTTTGTGGTTGTGAATGCGGCCTGCAAAGCTGCTGACATTGCCCGAATGAAAGCGGCGCTGGAACCGGGGCTGACAGTGACCGAGATCGCCGATCGCGCATTGCTCGCGTTGCAGGGGCCAATGGCGCAGGATGTTCTGGCGGCACTGGATCCGCGGGCAGCGGCGATGACATTCATGGATGTCGCAACACTTGATTTGAACGGTGTGGCGGCCTGGGTGTCACGCTCGGGCTATACGGGTGAGGACGGGTACGAGATTTCGGTGCCTGCCGCGGCAGCCGAAGATATCGCAGGCGCGCTTCTGGCGCATCCGGATGTGGAACTGATCGGGTTGGGCGCGCGCGACTCGCTGCGGTTGGAAGCCGGGCTTTGTCTTTATGGTCACGATATTGATGCCGGCACATCCCCGGTTGAGGGGGCGCTGACATGGGCGATCCAAAAGGTGCGTCGCGCTGGTGGTGACCGGGCAGGGGGCTTTCCGGGGGCTGTGCGGATCCTTGAACAATTGGCCAATGGCGCAACGCGCAAGCGGGTCGGGTTGCTGCCGGAAGGCCGTGCGCCCATGCGCGCAGGCGTGCCCCTGTTTGCAGGCGCGGACGGGGGTGATCCGATTGGTGCCGTCACCTCGGGCGGCTTTGGCCCGACGGTCGGCGGACCGGTCGCGATGGGGTACGTCGCGGCGGATCACACGACAATCGGCCAGACCATCTATGGTGAATTGCGGGGCAAGCGCCAACCGCTGACGGTCACAAAGATGCCGTTCACGCCAGCCAATTTCAAAAGATAGCAAGGGAGAGACATGATGAAATACACCGAAGAACATGAATGGCTGCGCGCCGAGGACGATGTTTATGTTGTTGGCATTACGGAACACGCGACAACGCAATTGGGCGATCTGGTCTTTGTCGAATTGCCCGAAGTTGGCGACACAGTTGTCAAAGATGACGAGATTGTCGTGATCGAAAGCGTCAAGGCGGCCTCGGACATTCTGGCGCCGATTGATGGCGAAATTACCGAAGTGAATACCGCACTGGTTGATGACCCAAGCCTTGCCAATAGTGACGCCGTTGGCGCCGGCTGGTTCTTCAAGATCAGACCGTCCGACCCCGCGCAGCTTGACGCGATGATGGATGAAGCCGCCTATAACGCGATGATTGGCTAGGAGACCGCAGCAATGACCTTCACGCCGACTGACTATCTGCCCTATGATTTCGCCAATCGTCGCCATATCGGACCGTCACCTGCCGAAATGGACGCGATGTTGCAGGTTGTCGGGGCAAAGGACCTGGATGCGCTGATTGACGACACCCTTCCGCCAAAAATCCGGCAGAAGGCGCCACTTGATTTCGGCAAGGCCAAGTCCGAACGGGAATTGCTGCATCATATGCGTGTCACCGCATCAAAAAACAGGGTGCTGACCTCTTTGATCGGGCAGGGCTATCATGGCACGGTCACGCCCCCGGCTATTCAACGGAATATCCTGGAAAACCCGGCCTGGTACACGGCCTATACGCCATATCAGCCCGAGATATCGCAGGGGCGCCTTGAGGCGCTGTTGAACTACCAGACCATGATATCCGATCTGACGGGTTTGGATATCGCCAACGCCTCACTCCTCGATGAGGCGACCGCCTGCGCCGAGGCGATGACCATGGCGCAGCGGATCAGCAAATCCAAGCAGCCCGGCTTTTTCGTCGATGAAAATTGCCATCCGCAAAATATCGCGGTGATGCGGACACGGGCGCAACCGCTGGGGATCGAGATTGTTGTCGGCAATCCTGATACGCTGGATCCGACGCAGGTTTTCGGGGCGATTTTCCAGTATCCGGGAACGCATGGGCATATCCGCGACTTTACGCCCGAAATCGCAAAGCTACATGAGAATAAGGCGATCGGCGTTGTCTCGGCTGATCCGCTGTCATTGACCTTGTTGAAAGAACCCGGTGCCATGGGGGCCGATATCGCGGTGGGGACCACCCAACGCTTTGGCGTGCCGATTGGCTATGGTGGGCCACATGCGGCCTATATGGCGACCAAGGCCAGCTATGCGCGCAACATGCCCGGACGCATTGTGGGCGTTTCCGTCGACAGTCACGGCAACCGGGCTTACCGGCTGTCATTGCAAACGCGTGAACAACATATTCGCCGTGAAAAGGCGACATCGAATGTCTGTACCGCGCAGGCACTCTTGGCCGTTATGGCCGGGTTTTACGCGGTGTTTCATGGCCCCGAAGGCCTTAAGGCAATTGCCCAACGCATCCACCGCAAAACCGCCCGCCTTGCCGAAGGGCTAAAGCAGGCAGGTTTTGCGGTGCGTCCGGCCAGCTTTTTTGACACGATCACCGTTGATGTAGGCCCGCTGCAGGCAGCCGTGATCAAATCGGCGCTGGACGAGGGGATCAATCTGCGTGCTGTCGGGACGACCCAGGTTGGCATCACCCTTGATGAACGGACCCGCCCTGCCACAATTGAAGGCGTCTGGCGCGCCTTCGGGATTGACCGCAAGGACAAGGACTACACCCCGCATTACCAGATGCCAGAAAAGCTGATCCGGACAACCGATTTCCTGACCCATCCGGTCTTTCACATGAACCGGGCCGAAACAGAGATGATGCGTTACATGCGACGTCTGGCGGACAGGGATCTGGCACTGGATCGGGCGATGATACCGCTGGGATCCTGCACGATGAAGCTGAACGCGGCTGCCGAGATGATGCCGGTCAGCTGGCGCGAATTCTCGCAGTTGCATCCGTTCTGCCCCAAGGATCAGGCGGCGGGGTATACTGAAATGATTGATGATCTGTCCGCAAAGCTCTGTGACATCACAGGCTATGATGCGATTTCGATGCAGCCAAATTCGGGCGCACAAGGCGAATATGCAGGTCTGTTGACCATCGCAAGCTATCATCGCGCCAACGGGCAGGGCCATCGCAATATCTGCCTGATCCCGATGAGCGCGCATGGCACAAATCCGGCCTCTGCCCAGATGGTGGGATGGAAGGTCGTGCCGGTCAAATCGGCCGAGAATGGCGATATTGATGTGGCGGATTACAAAGCCAAGGTTGCAGAACACAAAGATAACCTTGCCGGGTGCATGATCACCTATCCATCTACCCACGGGGTCTTCGAGGAAACCGTGATCGAGGTATGCAAGATCACCCATGCGGCGGGCGGGCAGGTCTATATCGACGGTGCGAATATGAATGCCATGGTCGGCCTGAGCCGCCCCGGTGATCTGGGCGGGGATGTCAGCCATCTGAACCTGCACAAGACCTTTTGCATCCCGCATGGCGGGGGTGGTCCGGGTATGGGGCCGATTGGTGTCAAGGATCACCTGATCGCCCATTTGCCGGGCGATCCCAATGACGGCGAAGGTGCGGTCAGTGCGGCGCCTTACGGGTCCCCATCGCTGCTGCCGATCTCATGGGCATATTGCCTGATGATGGGTGGGGAGGGGCTGACCCAGGCGACGCGGGTGGCGATCCTGAATGCCAACTATATTGCCAAACGCCTCGAAGGGGCGTTTGACGTTCTTTACAAGGGCCCTTCGGGCCGGGTGGCCCATGAATGTATCATTGATACCCGCCCCTTTGCTGACAGTGCGGGGGTCACCGTCGATGACATTGCAAAGCGTCTGTCTGATTGCGGTTTTCACGCGCCCACCATGTCTTGGCCGGTTGCAGGCACATTGATGATTGAACCCACCGAGTCCGAGACCAAGGCCGAACTCGACCGTTTTTGCGATGCGATGCTGGGGATCAGGGACGAGATCCGTGCGATTGAGGATGGCGCAATGGACCCGTTGAACAACCCGCTGAAGAACGCACCGCACACGATGGAAGACCTCGTCAAGGATTGGGACCGTCCCTACACCCGGGAAACGGGGTGTTTTCCGCCCGGTGCCTTTCGGGTGGACAAATACTGGCCGCCGGTCAATCGCGTCGACAATGTCTGGGGCGACCGCAACCTGACCTGCACATGCCCACCCATGACCGACTATGCCGAGGCCGCAGAATGAAGTTCGGCCCGGCTGCAGGCAAGGGCGTGATCACGCATTAACATGGACAGCACGACCGGAGTTTGACTTAATGCTGTTACGCATTGCTGATCAACGTCATCAAGTCGTGGATCCAATAGGGGGAAGTATTTCATGAGACTATCTATGGTTTCGTCAGTCGTCGTCGCAACAGTGATCGGCGCATCAACCGCGCAGGCCGAAACGCTGCGGCTGCTGACATGGGGCGGCTATGCGCCCGAAGACGTGATTGCGATGTTCGAGGCCGAGACCGGCCATACCGTCGAGGTGACCACCTCCAACAACGAGGAAATGATCGCCAAGCTGCGTGCCACAAATGGGGGTGGCTTTGATCTTGCGCAGCCAAGTCAGGACCGGATCACAAGCGCCCAGGAAGAGTTCGGCATTTACAAGCCCATCGACATGTCCCGTGTGAATGCGGATTTGTTCATTCCGTCGATGTTGTCCGCAACGGCCGGGAACACCACCTATGACGGCGAGGTTTACGGCCTGCCGCATGTCTGGGGAACCAGTGGTCTGGTGGTGAACACCGCAATGGCTGGCGATGTGCAGGACTATGTCGATCTGTGCGATGCATCGGTTGCGGGCAAGGTGTCTTACCGCCTCAAGCGCCCGACTTTGATCGGGTTTGCCTATTCCATGGGCCTTGATCCTTTTGCCGCCTATGGCGACACCGACGCCTATCAGGGCATCCTTGACGCGGTTGAGACAAAGCTGACCGACTGCAAGCAGAACGTAAAGACCTATTGGGATGGCGGGGATGAGATCAAGAACCTGCTCCGCTCGGGCGAGGTTGTGGCCTCGATGGCCTGGGATACGGGCGGCTGGCAGCTGAACGCGGACAATCCCGATATCACGTTTGTCGCCCCCAAAGCCGGTGCATTGGGCTGGATCGACACGTTTGTGCTGCCTGCCCGCGGACGGGCTGATGATGCGGCTTATGACTGGATCAACTTTGTGATGCGTCCGGATGTTGCCGCGATGATCACCAATACTGCGGGCAACTTCACGGCGGCCGTTGATGGCGATGCAGGGGTCAGTGCTGATCTCAAGGCCCGTTATCAGCGCAGCTTTGATCAGACCGCGATTGATAACATCAAGTGGTACCCGCCCGTGCCTGCCGGGCTGGAAGCGCTGGAAGGCGCCACGCTCGACCGGATCAACGCGGCGAACTGAACCCGTCTAATCAATCGGCAAAAGGGCACCCTGCGGTGCCCTTTTTGATCCTGCGAGGTTGCAGATTTGGCAAGCGCCCATCCCGATCTGGTATGTCAGGACCTGACCAAGGATTTTGACGCGTTCCGCGCGGTTGATCATGTCAGTTTCGAGGTGCCGCAAGGGTCCTTCTTTTCCATCCTCGGCCCTTCGGGCTGCGGGAAGACAACATTGCTGCGGATGATTGCGGGGTTCCAGTCACCGACTGGTGGCGATCTGCGGATCAAAGGCAAGTCGATGATCGGGGTGCCGCCCAACAGGCGGCCGGTGTCGATGGTGTTTCAACATCTGGCGTTGTTTCCGACGATGAATATCGGGGATAATGTGGGCTTTGGGTTGCGGCAGCGCGGCCTTGCCAAGGCCGAGATCAAGACCCGCGTCGGCGAGGTTCTGGAACGGGTCGGCCTGCCCGGGGTGTCGGCCCGCCGGGTGGATCAGCTTTCAGGTGGCCAAAAGCAGCGGGTGGCCATCGCCCGGTGCATGGTGCTGGAACCTGATTTGCTGCTGCTGGATGAACCACTGGGCGCGCTTGACCTGAAGCTGCGAGAACACATGAAGGTCGAGTTGAAATCGCTTCAGGCCGCGTTCAACACAACCTTTGTCTACATCACCCATGACCAGTCCGAAGCGCTGGTGATGAGCGACAATATCGCCGTGATGAACAAAGGCCGGTTCGAACAGATCGGCCCGCCACACGCGGTTTATCACGCACCTGACACGCCCTTTGTCGCGGGGTTCGTTGGCGAGGCGAACAAGATCAACGCGACCATCACCGCGATCAACGGCCAGATGATGACCCTTGCGACCGCCGGGGCCGAGGTCAAGGTGCAGCGGGCGGGTGCCGACCTTGCGATTGGCCAGGATGTGCAGGTCTTTCTGCGTCCCGAGGCGATTGAATTGCTTGCCGCCGATCCGGGCGATGCGCTGAATGTCTGCCGGGGTGTGGTGGATACAGTGCTGTTCAACGGGGCCAACAGCAGCGTGACCATACGCGATGATCGTGGTGGTTTGCTGAAAGTTGCGCTGCCGCAGACCGGCAGTTTCGCAAGCCTGCGCAAAGGTGACACCGTCTTCACCCGCTGGCAGCCGGATCAGGCCCGCTGCTATCCGGCGACGAAGGGGTAGGCCATGAACGCTGACGCCTCTCGTCTGGGGTTCTACCTATTGCTTGCGCCCATCCTTCTATGGCTGGTCGTGCTGATCATTCTGCCGCATATCGGCCTGTTTGTGGTGTCCATCAGCGAACGTGTCGGCCCGCGCGAGTACGAGACCGGCCTTGGGAACTACGCGGCCTTCTTTGGTGAACCACTTTATTGGCGGACTTTTGCGCGCACGGCGATCATGTCGATCCTTGCGACAGCCCTGACGCTGATCCTCGGCTTTCCGATTGCCTATTACATCGCCAAGCTGACCCGGGGGCGGACCAAAACAACCTTGTTTTTGATGTGCATGATCCCGTTCTGGGTGTCCGAGCTGGTGCGCACATTCGGCTGGATGATCCTGTTGCGCGAAACAGGCGTGATCTCGAACCTCTTGCAATATCTCGGGCTGGTCACCGGCCCGGTTGAGATGCTGTATAATGACGCCGCCATCATGGTGGGGCTTGTCTATACGTCGATCCTGTTCATGGTTGTGCCGCTGGTGACGACCCTGGACAGCCTTGACGACAGCCTGATCGAGGCGGGTTATGATCTGGGTGGCACAAGCACGTCCATCATGCGCGAGATCGTGATCCCGCATGCAATGCCGGGGATCGTGTCGGGGTGCATCGTCGTCTTTATGCTGTCACTGGGGAACTACCTGACGCCGATCCTGTTGGGGGGAAAGGACAGCCTGTGGTTCACAGGCATGATCTATACGCAATTCATCACCCGCTTTAATTGGGAACTGGGGTCGGCGTTCGGGTTTTTGTTGCTGGCGCTTTCGTCCTTGGTGGTTTTTGTGGGGCTTAAACTGTCCGGGCAGTCGCTGTCTGAAACGATGGGGCGCCGATGATCCCCACCGTCCCGCAGCCCGGCTTTGCCAAGTGGTGCTACCGCGCCTATGTGACGCTGTTCTTTGTCTATCTTGCGCTGCCATTGACGGTTGTTTGCGTTTTTGCCTTCAACAACAGCGTTTTCCCGTCGCTTCCATGGGAAGGGTTCACGCTGGCGTGGTTTTTCGGAACCGAGGCACCGTTTATCGGCGTTTTTCAAGAGCGGGCGATCATGCGGTCGATCGGGACATCCGCGTTTGTTGCCTTTTGGGTGTCGGGGTTTGCCGTGGCCGTCGGGACCTGCAACGCGTTCCTGTTTGTGCGCCATGATTTTCGGGGCAAGGCGGTGCTATATATGCTGATGCTGTTGCCGCTGATCATTCCGGGCGTGATCCTGGGCATTTCGATCTTGGTCTTTTCCAGCTCTGTTGCGAACGCGCTGGAGGATGCGACTGACATGTGGTTCGACGGGCTGCGCCCCGGCCTGATCCTTGTTATTCTAGGGCAGTTTTCGTTCATCACGACCTTCGCCACGCTGGTGATTTCGGCACGCCTGCAAAAGTTCGATCCAAGCCTCGAGGAAGCCGCATTGAACCTTGGTGCAAGCAAATGGGGGGCGATCCGTCAGATCACGTTGCCGTTTCTGCTGCCGGCGATTGTGGCCTCTGCGGTGGTGTCGGTCCTGATGAGTTTCGAGAATTTCAACACCACGTTAATGCTGGTGGGTTCGGATTCGCCGCTGACAATCACCATGTTCGATAAACTGAAACAAGGATCAACGCCGGTTTTGAATGCGGTCTCGCTTCTCTTGATCATTGTGTCTGCGGCACTTGGGCTTTTGTCGCTATTATTTCAAAACGCCCGGCGCTAATCCGTAATAATGTCGTCTTTCGGCGCGTCCATGGCCACATGCAGACCGGCCTTTCGCCAGCCCTCAAACGCCTTTTGAACAAGTGGCCCGGTGAAATAGTGAAAGACCATTTCGCGAGGGATATCCTGCTCAAAGCTCGGGAACACCTTTAGCAGGGATTGCTTTGCGTCTTCAGCCGCCGCCGCATTCCCAAGTTCGGCATGAAACCATGCCAGATGGGCGTAGTACCATGCAAAGCCCGGCATCGGCACCTTTTCGATTTCAAGCAGTGCAGCCTGCCAGAAGTCACCCAGCGCAAACCGCCATGCATGCGCATAGTGATACCAGCCGGGGTGAATAGGGCTCAACGCGATGGCCTTGTCCAACAGGGGGATAGCCTTGTCAAATTCGCCCAGAAACGCGTGGCAATGGCCGATTTCGGCAAGGATGTCGGCATGCCCGGGATTAAGATCAAGCGCGGTGCGGGCCGCGTCCCGAAACCCGGGCAGATCCCCGCTGTGAAACTGGCACAGCGCAAGGGCCATATAAGCGAACCCGCTTTGCGGGTCGCTGGCAACCGCATGTTTGGCCGCGTCCAGCCCCAGCAAGGTTGCGTTGACATCGAAGCGTTCGTTCAGGTGGTATCGCTGTTCCTCCAGCAATAGCAGCGCGTAGGCAGCCCAGCCGTCAGATGAGGACGGATCGTTCTTTAACAGCGCTGGCAGTCGGTCGCGCAGTTCAAAATGCAGGGCCGGGTCATAGGTCTTGTAGAATTCGTAGAACTGGCCGACAGCAGCATAGACATCCCATGTGGTCGTTTGCCCTGCCCGGGTCCGTGCGCGCAGGCGACTGCCCAGATCCCCATGCTGGCTAGCCACACGCCCGGCCGTCAAAAGGCCGATTTCGTTTTGCACCTCAAAGATGGCGTCGGGCGTACAGGGCCGGTCGAACTGCTCGGACAGCGCGATGTCACCGGTATGCGCATCGCTGACCTGAACAGTGACGCGCATGCGTTCCGGCGCGCGGCGCAGACTGCCCTCGACGATAAAGTCGACGTCATAGGTGGTCACAAGGTCCGCATGCGCGGCACCGGTGGTCTGATGATGGATTGCCGTCAGATGGGACAATACCTTGAGATTGCGAAAGCGGGTCAGGCTGCTGATCACCTCTTCGCTAAGGCCGTCGGCGATGCATCTATCCGCGTCAGATGTGCTGAGGCTGCGAAACGGCAGGACCGCAATCAGGGGCCTGTCCGCCTTGGGGCGATCGGTTGAGGGTATCGGTGTCACCGGCGCCGCAAGCCGAAATCCCACACCATGCACTGTTTCAATGACCGCTTGTGCAGCGCCAGTATCGCCGACGGCGCGCCGGGCCTCTTTTATGGCGGTCGATAATGTTGCGTCGGTGACGATCCGGCCGTCCCAGACCTGGGCGATCAGATCATCCTTGCTGACGATTTGCCCGTTGACTGCGATCAGGGCACGCAGAATGCCCAGCGATTGGCGCGTCAGCCGTGTCACCCGCCCTGCACGGGTAGCTGTCATCTGGTCGAGATCAATCGCGGTATCTGCGAGCATGATTTTCATGGCCCGCAGGCTACCCCGCCGGCCCGCAATAGCAAAGCCTCAGCAAATCTCAGATACTTCTCAGGTTTCTCTCAAGCTTGGCGGGTCCGGGCGGCGTATCTGCTTTCTCAACCCCGCGCTGGGGCGCATGATGGAAAGGATCGCAGATGAAATATCGTAACGCCTTGCCGCAGCTTGCCGGCAAACAGATGATCACAGATGGCGGGCTGGAAACCAGCCTGATTTTTCGCGACGGCATTGAACTACCCCTTTTTGCGGCGTTCAAGGCGCTTGAGACTGATGCGGGTATGGCCGCAATCGACAGCTACATGACACAGTTCGCCGAAATGGCGCGGCGCGAAAAACGCGGGTTTGTGATGGACACGCCGACCTGGCGGGCCAGTGCAAGATGGGCTGCCGAACTGGGCATGACAGAGGATATGCTGCGCGCGCTGCACCGCGAAACCGTGTGCTATCTGGATGGATTGCGGGACCGGCTAGAGGTGTCAGGCGACAGCCCGTTTGTGATCAATGGTGTCATTGGGCCGCAGGATGATGGCTATGCCCCAGCCCGGATACTCAGCGTGGCGCAGGCCGAGGCTTATCACGCCGCACAGGTCGGCTGGTTTGATGCGTTTGGCGCCGATATGATCTCGGCGCTGACCATGACCTACACCGCCGAGGCGCATGGCATTACCCGCGCTGCCAAAGCCCGCAACATGCCTGTTGCGATTGCGTTCACCGTTGAGACCGACGGGCGGTTGCCATCGGGTGAACCGCTTGGCAACGCGATTGCCGCGATTGACGCCTGCACCGACAGCTATCCGGCCTATTACATGATCAATTGCGCCCATCCCGATCACTTTGCCCATGTGTTGCAGGGCGATTGGACGGGTCGGATCATGGGGATGCGCGCCAATGCATCACGCATGAGCCATGCAGAGCTGGACGCGGCCGAGGCGCTGGATGATGGCGACCCGGCTGAGCTGGGCGCGCTTTACGCCAGTCTGTTATCCGTGTTGCCGAACCTGCGGGTTCTGGGCGGCTGCTGTGGGACCGACCACCGGCATGTGGCAGCAATCTGCGCGGCCACCAGCGGCACCTGAAATATCGAAATGCCGGGTGCGACACGCACCCCCAAAAGAACTGCCGCCTGCGAATTTCACCGCAGGTGTTCAGTGAACATGACCCCAAAACACATGATTGAAAGGAAACGAAATGTTCAAATCTACGCTCTCTGCTCTGGCCCTGGTGGCCAGTACCGGTTTTGCCACTGCCGGTGGCGCGCCCATGTCCTTTGACGTGGCCGAAGACCTGTCGCGCTTTGTCTTTGCCCAAGCGCCGGTTTTTGATGACGGCATGCCCGCTTTTGGCAATGCCTTTATTACCCAAGGCTATATCTACGAAGACGGCACACTTGATGGCGGCGCCGAAGGTACGCTTGCCGATGGCAGCTCGGCTTTTCCCGATAAGGTCATCGGTCGCTGGACCTGTGACGGCTACTTTGTGGGCGAGGGGGCGCGCACCACGTCCGGCGCAATGGTGATTACGCGGCAGGTTTTCGAATTCGACACGGGTGAAATCCTGATCAATCAGGGCGCTGAACTGGCGGATGTCAATGTGATTGCCCCCCGGGTGATTACCGGCGGTACAGGTGCCTTTGCCAAGCTCAGCGGTGAGATGACACAGACGCTGCTGGGCATGACTGACGGCTATGGCGTGCGTTTATCCGTCGATGTCGCACCAGAGCAGCATGCATCACTTGACGTGCAATTGGATGAAATCGTTGATGATTGATCCGCATCACCCCTGGCGCGCAAGCGTCGGGGGTGCTGTTTGGGTTGTCTTGGACGACACAGAAAGAAAGGAACAGGATATGTGCATACTGCATCCGCCATTCCGGCTTGCCAACGCGAATGATGCCAGCCGCCTGGCAGCACTTGTGAATTTCGCAGGCGATGGGTTGCCGCTTTATCTATGGCAGAAACGGGCCAAACCCGGTGAGGACCCCTGGCAGATCGGTCGTGATCGACAGGCTGAAAAGGCAACGGACGGCACGGTTGTCGTCATGGATGATGGCGACGGTGCTGTGGCCAGCCTGACCGGCTACGTGATCGGGGCAGGGCCCGAGCCGATTGATCCGGGCCTTTCCGCATTGCTGCGTCCGTTGCTGGAGCTTGAGAATATGGCTCTGAACAGCTGGTACGTGAATGTGCTGGCTTGCTACCCGGCACGGCGGGGCGCGGGGATTGGCACAGGCCTCTTGGACATTGCCGAACAATTGGCGCGGGCGGCGGGCCTAGGCCGCATGAGCGTTATTGTTGCCGATGACAATACCGGCGCCCGGCGGCTTTATGAACGGCACGGTTTCAAATTCGCGGCCAGCGCCCCCTGTGCCAAACAAGACTGGGACGCAGCCACCAAGGAATGGCAGTTAATGATCCGGACGCTTTCGCCGCGAGGGTCCTGACCCTAGAATGCGTCCTCAAGCGCGCCGGCATCGACAAGTGCCTGATATTTTTCCTGGTCAAACCACCAGAAGTCGACACCGCGGTTAAAGTCATAGGGGGCGGGTTGATCAGGCATACCAAAGATATCCCAGACCGCGACCCGGTGTGCGCCCAGATGCCAATTTCCGATCCAGATGTTCTTGACCCGCAGCACCCGGTCCAGTGCCCGCGCGGCGACCGTTAGCTCTTCGCGGGTTTCTGACTGCACGGCACGTTCGATCAGCGCATCCACAACAGGGTCGGCGAGACCTGTAAGGTTGTTGCTGCCCTCGGCTGCTGCCGCTTCCGAGCCGTAAAAGGCGCGCAATTCGGCACCGGGCGTGATTTGCACCTGCCAGGCCGTCGCAGACAGATCAAAATCGAATGTCTGGCGGCGTTCACTCCATGAGCTGGGGTCCAGAATTTCGAAATTGACGTCGATGCCAAGGGCCTGAAGGTTCTCGGTGAATGGCACCATCACCCGTTCCAGGCTGCGGCTGTCATCGGGGAATTCCAGCGACAACAGCTTGCCATCGGCGTTGCGCCGCATCCCGTCATCACCAACGATCCATCCGGCATCATCCAGCAGTTGCGATGCGGCGCGCAGGGCGGTGCGGTCCCGGGGGCTGCTGCTGCCAGCGTAAGGGATGTGCGGGGGTTCGGTGAAGACCTCGGGCGGTAGCTGATCGCGGAACGGTTCCAATATGGCCAGTTCCTCACCTTCGGGCAGGCCTGTCGCCTCCATATCGGTGTTTTCGAAAAAGCTGTCTGTTCGGTTATAGGTGCCGTAAAACAGTGTCTCGTTGGTCCATTCGAAATTAAACGCATATTCAAGCGCTTGCCGGACCCGGATATCCTGCAATATCGGTCTGCGGGTGTTGAACCAGATACCCTGCGCATTCGCGGGCCGGGCATCGGGAAGCAGCATTTGCTTGACCCAGCCTTTCTGGGCTGCGGGAAAATCATAACCCGTGGCCCAGGAGGCTGACCTGTACTCGACCCGCATGGTGTATTCACCGGCTGCAAATGCCTCTAACCCGACGGTGTCATCAACGAAATATTCGTAGGCAAAGCAGTCGAAATTGTTGCGCCCCACATTCACAGGCAGATCGGCTGCCCAGTAATCCGGGTCTCTGCAAAACGTGATCGTGCGGGGGGCATCCACGGATGTGACCATGTAGGGGCCAGAGCCAAGCGGCAGTTCCATCCAGGTTTCGTCAAACGGATTTTCGTCGTAGAAATGTGCGGGCAGGATTGCCAGCTCGGCCAGATCGCCGGGAAATGCGCTGCCCGCGCCTTCGGCAAGATCAAAGCGAACCCGCTGATCGCTCTCGGCGGTGACAGCAACCACATCGGCAAGCAAATTCCTGTAATAGGGGTGCCCGTCGGTCTTTAGCGCATTGATGGTGAATACAACATCATCCGCCGTGACCGGGGTGTCATCGTGAAACCGGGCCTCGGGGCGCAGGTTGAAGGCGACATATGATAGGTCTTCAGGATATTCGATGGTCTCTGCGAGCAGCCCGTAAAGGGCATCCGGCTCATCATAGGCCCGCGCCATCAGGCTATCATAGATATGCTGGCTGACCTCGGGGGCGCTGTCGCCCTTGATGATGAACGCATTGAGACTGTCAAAGGTGGGGGTCCCGAAAAGCTGCCGCTGGCTCATCGTGCCGCCTTTGGGCGCGTCCGGGTTTGCAAAGTCAAAATGGGTGAAATCAGGTCCATATTTCAGATCACCAAAGGCAGAATAGCCGTGGCTGATGGTGACCTCTGCATGTGCGGATGCGGCAACCACAATGGCTGTCAGGATCGCGGGGATACGTATGTTCATTGTGGTCTCCGGATTGGGTGCATCCAAGACACAACTCAACCGCAAAGGTGTCAAGGGATGCGCGTCCGGCACGATGTCGCATCGGCGCGAAATACGTGGTGTTGCGCCGACAATTGTGGTGGCTTGGGTGGTAAACTTGGCCGTGATCGGCATTTATCTTGATTGCGGATGAAAAATCATTTCCCATTTCGATGAATTGGGCGTATGAAATTTTAGGTAAAAATTTCATGAGATGACCCATGTCAGAAATCAGACCCATAAACCGAAACTCGCTTGGGGCTGATTTGCGGTCGTTGCGCAAGGCGCGGCACATGACATTGGCAGAACTGGCAAGCCGCCTTGACCGTTCTGTTGGATGGATGAGCCAGGTTGAACGCGACATTTCCGTGCCGACAATTGCGGATCTGCGCGCGCTGGCGGACGCGCTTGACGTCTCGGTGTCCAGCCTAGCGCATACTGGCGCGGTCGCGGGCGAAGAGGGTCTGATCGTGCGCAAAAATGCCCGCCGCCCCATTGGGTCACGGGCCCCCGGCCTTGTGGAATCGCTGCTCTCGCCGGATCTGACGGATGATTACGAGGTGCTGCATTCGACCTTTGCCCCGGGCGCAGTCAGCCCCGAGGCGCTGTGCCGCGACACAACAGAGATTGCGTATCTGATCAAAGGCCATTTCGATCTGTGGATCGAAGGCCGGTTGTTTCGGCTTGGTCCGGGCGACAGTTTCCGCCTGCGGGGGGAAACCTTCCGCTGGGCCAACTCTTATGACGAACCCTGCGAGATGATCTGGGTGATCTCGCCGCCGGTTTACTGATGGGGCATGTGATGGCAACCGGACGCTGTGAATGTGGGGATGTGGCGTTTGAGGTCACCGGACTGCGCCAGACCGTGACGTTTTGCCATTGCAGCCAATGTCGCCGGACCAGTGGGCATCAATGGGCCGCGACCAACGCGCCGTTCGATCAGCTGACATTCACGCAGGACAGGGGCCTGCGCTGGTATACCTCATCGGATTGGGCCAAGCGCGGATTCTGCGGCACCTGTGGGTCCAGCCTGTTTTACCGCATGAATGACGAAACCGGCATCGGGATTGCCGCGGGTTGCATCGACAGCCCAAACGACCTGAAACCGGGTAAACACATCTTTTGTGCCGACAAGGGCACATATTACGAAATCGCGGACGATGCGCCGCATATCGAGAAATATTAGGGAGCGACCATGTCAGATTTTCCAAAAACGGCCCGCGTGGTCATCATCGGTGGCGGTGTTGTCGGTGTCTCGACCCTTTATCATCTGGCCAAGGCTGGCTGGACCGACTGTGTTCTGCTTGAAAAGAACGAGTTGACCGCTGGATCTACCTGGCACGCGGCCGGTAACTGCCCGAACTTTGCCCCCAACTGGGCGGTCATGAACATGCAGCGCTATTCGCTGGATATGTATCGCACGCTGGCTGATGATGTTGATTATCCGATGAACTATCACGTCACCGGTGCGCTGCGCCTGGGCCACACCAAGGAACGCGCCCAAGAATTCCAGCGCGTCTGCGGTCAGGCGCAGGCCATGGGACTGCCGCTTGAGATGATCGGCATCGAAGACATGAAGAACTACAACCCATTTGTGGAAACCCATGATCTGTCTGCGGTTCTGTGGGACCCGCTGGATGGTGACATTGACCCCGCCCAGCTGACCCAGGCGCTGGCCAAGGGCGCCCGTGATCTGGGCGCCCGGATCGAACGGTTCTGCCCGGCGACGGGCGTGACGCAGAAAGACAGCGGTGATTGGATTGTCCATACTGAAAAGGGCGACATCACCTGCGAAAAGCTCGTCAATGCAGCTGGATATTACGCCGCCCGGGTCGGTGAGTGGTTCAAGCCCTATGGTGGTCGCGATGTGCCGCTGACGGTCATGTCCCACCAGTATTTCCTGACCGAGGAGATTGACGAGATCAAAGCCTGGACCAAGGAAAACGGCAAGAA
The DNA here is from genome assembly GCF_038443705.2 of Yoonia sp. SS1-5. Taxonomy (NCBI): domain Bacteria; kingdom Pseudomonadati; phylum Pseudomonadota; class Alphaproteobacteria; order Rhodobacterales; family Paracoccaceae; genus Yoonia; species Yoonia rhodophyticola. Next base: position 3,346,076 of record NZ_CP151767.2, read on the forward strand.
GACCCCGATGATCCGGGACGTCGACAGCTCGTATTACTTACGGCAGGACAAGAACGGCTTGAACCTTGGCCCTTACGAGCGGAACTGCAAGGCGCATTGGGTGACCAAGGATGATCCGATGCCGCATGATTTCAGCTTTCAACTGTATCCTGACGATCTTGAGCGGTTGGAATGGTATATTGAGGACGCGATGGAACGCGTCCCAGCGCTTGGCACCGCTGGTGTTGGCCGCAACATCAATGGCCCCATTCCCTATGCCCCCGATGGCTTGCCCATGATCGGCCCGATGCCCGGCGTCAAAAACGCGTTTGAGGCGCATTCATTCACCTTTGGCATCGTGCAGGGCGGTGGTGCAGGCAAGGTCATGGCCGAATGGCTGATCCATGGCGAGACCGAGATTGACATGTGGGCCGTCGATCCACGCCGTTACACCGACTATGCCGATTTCGATTTCTGCCACGCCAAAGCGCTGGAAACCTATGGCCATGAATACGGCATGCATTTCCCGCACAAGATGTGGCCCGCCGGGCGGAACAAGAAACTGTCGCCGAACCATGACCGTCTGATCGCGGATGGCGGCCAGATGGGCGCATACAACGGCTGGGAACGGGCGAACTGGTTTGCCCACGACGGCGAAGACACATCTGTTGAGGCGACCGAAACCTGGGAGCGTGAGGGCCCTTGGAAAGCGGGTGTTGCTCGTGAAGTTGAGGCGGCGACCAATGATGTTGCCGTTCTCGATATGCCCGGTTTCTCGCGCTACACACTGACCGGGGAAGGTGCCGCCGAATGGCTGCGTGGCCAGATTGCGGGTGCGCTGCCCAAGGCGGGCCGCATGAACCTGGGCTACTTCACCGACAGCCGTGGCCGGATCGTCACCGAGGTCACAATCATTCGCTGGGGCGAGGATGACTTTTGGCTGATGACCGCTGCCGTGGCGCAATGGCACGATTTTGAGTTTCTGCGTGATCGCTTGGCCCCAGGCCTGACGATGACCGACATCACCAAAGACTGGTCAACGGCCCTCGTGTCCGGCGCAAAGTCGCGCGACCTGATGGCGCAGATTTCGGATGGCGATTTGTCCACCGGCTGGCTGACCATTCAGGATGCGACTGTTGCAGGCAAACCGGCCAAACTGTTCCGCATCAATTTCGGCGGCGAACTGGGGTGGGAAGTGCATACGTCCTTTGATGATGCCGCTGCCGTTTATACCGCCATACGCGACGCAGGCGCCAAGCCGTTTGGCATGTTCGCCCTGAACGCCATGCGGATCGAAAAGGGCTACCGGACATGGAAGGGCGATCTTTCAACAGATTACACCCTGCTGGAAGGCGGGATGGAACGGTTCATCCGGTTCAACAAACCACAGGATTTCCCCGGCAAGGCCGCGTTGCTGAGTGAACAACAGCAGGGGCGCAAGAAAGGCTTTGCGACCATGACGCTCGACAATCCGGGGCCGGCAGACGCGCCCTATATGTCGCCCATCTGGGCAAATGGCGAGGTGGTTGGCGAAACCACGTCGGGCGATTGGGGGTTCCGGATCAACAAATCCGTCGCGCTGGGCATGGTGCGGTCGGACGTCAATATCGTCGGCGGCAAGGTCGAGATCGAGATCTATGGCGAAAGATACGCGGCCACCATCCACGAAGATCAGCCCCTGTGGGATCCTGAGAATGAACGTATCCGTGCATGACGGATATCACTTTACTTGACGGGGGGATGGGGCAGGAACTGGTCCATCGCGCTGGTGACAACCCGACCCCGCTTTGGTCGACCCAGGTGATGATCGACCACCCCGGCCTGGTCGCCGCGGTGCATGCTGATTATCGCGCCGCTGGTGCCACAGTGCATACGACGAATACCTATGCCATTCACCGCGACCGGTTGGCGGGCACCGGGCTAGAGGATCGCTTTGCTGCGTTGCATCAGGCTGCCGTGGCCGAGGCCGCCGGTGACGGACGCATTGCCGGGGCGATTGGCCCCTTGGCCGCATCATACCGTCCGGATTTGCATCCCGATCATGATACGGCTGTTCGCCTTTATGCAGAAATCGCGCGTTTGCTATCGCCGGGCATTGATCTGATCATTTGCGAAACTGTTGCGTCCGTCGCCCATGCCCGCGCGGTATTGGAAGGCGCGCAGACCATTGGCAAACCCGTCTGGCTGGCCATGACGGTGGATGATCAGGATGGCAGCCGGCTGCGGTCGGGTGAACCACTGGCGGATGTTTTACCCGTGACGACGTCCGCGAAGGCCTTGCTGGCCAATTGTTCAGCCCCCGAGGCGTTGCATGGGGCCATGGACGTGTTCGCGACGCAACGCCTGCCCTTTGGGGGGTATGCCAATGGGTTTGAGCAGATCACAAATGACTTTCTGCAGGACAAGCCAACCGTCGACAGCCTGTCAGCCCGCCGTGACCTTGGCCCGGACGCATATGCCAGACATGCGATGGGCTGGATCGACAAGGGGGCGACGATTGTTGGTGGCTGTTGCGAGGTCGGCCCACGCCATATTGCGACGCTTGCAGACGCGATCAGGGCGGCTGGACACCGGATTGTCTAGGTCATGGCAACCGAGGTCCATTTTGACATTGCACTGGCCGACGGGTTCATCCTGACGGAATTGGCCGGTGTGGTTGATGTGTTGCGCCTGTCCAACAGGATCAGTCGACGGCCGGTGTTCCGGTGGCACTACAGGTCCGTTGCGGGCGGCAATGTGACGGGCAGCAGCGACGCCATCATCCAGACCACAGCACTGCCCGCGCGCCCTGATGCCGACTATCTTTTTGTCCTTGGCAATGCTGACGCGGATTGCCCGGCACTATCGCTGGGGGCAACTCTTGCCAACTATACGAACCGGCAGGCGCGGGTCATCCTGCTGTCCGAGGCGGCCAGCCGCTATATCGCCGATAAACGGGATGCGGGGGCCAAGCATACCACCCATTGGGAAAACCGGGCCGTGCTTTTGGAACGACTGGGGTTGTTTGACACAAAATCCGCGCTTGTCGTGGATGCAGGGTCTGTCATTACCTGTGCCGGTATGGGGGCGACGGTTGATGTGGCCTTGTCACTTGCCAGCCAGCACATGTCGTCAGCTGCGATGATGACGGTGGCGGACATCCTGCTGCATGAACGCATCCGGCACTACAACACCTTGCAGCCCTTTGCCGGGCGGGCGGCCTTGGCGACGGGCGATCAGGGGCTGGATGCGGCGATTGAACTGATGCAGGCACATATCGAATTTCCGCTTTCGATCAGCCAGATCGCCAGCGAAACCCGCCTTTCGAAACGGTCACTTGAACGCAAGTTCAACGCGGTCCTGCGCGCCACGCCAAACGGGTACTATCGAGAGCTACGGTTGAACAAGGCCAACAACCTTTTGCTGAATACAGACATGCGCATCAACGAGATCGGGCTGGCATGCGGGTTTCCCAGCGGTTTCACCGCGATCTACAAAGACATGTTCGGCATGACCCCCAGCACCGCCCGCAAGAAAGGTCGACAGAAGTAGTAAGATGCGCCAAAAATGGCGTTTTTCATACAGACGATTTTCGGTGCCATGGCAATTGTGACGCAAGTTCAAGATCAAAGGAATCGCATAATGGCTCTCCCCCCTTCTTCCGCGCGTGTTGTCATTATCGGCGGCGGTGTGATCGGATGTTCGGTGGCATACCATCTGACAAAACTGGGATGGAAAGACGTTGTCCTGCTAGAGCGCAAGCAGCTTACATCGGGGACAACCTGGCATGCGGCAGGGCTGATTGCGCAATTGCGGGCGACGGCGAACATGACCAAGCTCGCGAAATATTCGCAAGAGCTCTACGGCAATCTGGAAGCCGAGACCGAAGTGGCCACCGGTTTCAAACGTTGCGGTTCGATCACCGTTGCGCTGACCGATGAGCGCCGCGAAGAGATTTTTCGCCAGGCCGGCATGGCCCGCGCCTTTGGTGTCGCGGTTGAAGAGATTTCGCCGACCGAGGTGAAGCAGCGTTATGAGCATCTGAATATCGACGGCGTGAAGGCCGGTGTGTATCTGCCGCTGGATGGTCAGGGTGATCCCGCCAATATCGCGCTGGCATTGGCCAAAGGCGCCCGCCAGAACGGCGCGCAGGTGATTGAACGTACCCTCGTTACGGGCGTGAAACGCGATGGGCGCCGGATCACCGGCGTTGATTGGGAACAAGGGGCCGAGACCGGGCATATCGCCTGCGAGATGGTCGTCAACTGCGGGGGCATGTGGGGCCATCAGCTTGGCAAGATGTTGGGTGTCAACGTCCCGCTGCATGCTTGCGAACACTTCTATATCGTCACTGAAAACATCCCGGGCTTGCAGCAACTGCCTGTGTTGCGGGTGCCGGATGAATGCGCCTATTACAAGGAAGACGCAGGCAAAATCCTATTGGGTGCCTTTGAACCCAACGCAAAACCCTGGGCCATGGACGGGATTCCAAAGGATTTTGAATTCGACCAATTGCCCGAGGATTTCGACCATTTCGAACCCATCCTCGAACAGGCTGTCGAACGTCTGCCAATGCTGGCCGAGGCTGGAATCCATACATTCTTCAACGGTCCCGAAAGCTTTACGCCTGACGACGCCTATCATCTGGGGCTTGCGCCCGAGATGGATAATGTCTGGGTCGCGGCGGGCTTTAACTCCATCGGTATTCAATCTGCTGGCGGGGCGGGCATGGCCCTGTCGCAGTGGATGGATACGGGCGAAAAGCCGTTTGATCTGGGGGATGTTGATATTTCCCGAATGCAGCCCTTCCAAGGCAACCGAACCTACCTGTTTGAACGGGCAAAGGAATCGCTGGGCCTGCTTTACGCCGATCACTTCCCGTTTCGTCAAAAGGAAACCGCGCGCGGCATTGGTCGGTCGCCCTTCCATGAACATCTGCTGGAACGCGGCGCTGTGATGGGCGAATTCGCCGGTTGGGAACGGGCCAACTGGTTCGCCCGCGAGGCACAGGAAGCAAAGTACGAATATAGCTGGTCGCGTCAGAACTTTTTCAACAATGTCCGCGAAGAGCATATGTCGGTCCGCCAGAATGTGGGCATGTATGACATGTCATCCTTTGGCAAATTCCGGGTCGAAGGGCCGGATGCCATGGCCTTCATGAATTACATTGGCGGGGGCAATTACGACGTTCCCGTGGGGAAGATCGTTTATACGCAATTCCTGAACAGGTCCGCCGGGATCGAGGCGGATGTGACCGTCACCCGGATCGAGCAGGATTGCTATCTGGTTGTGACACCTGCGGCATCGCGGGTGGCCGACTTTACATGGATGCGCCGCAACAAGGGTGATTTCAGCGTTGTGATCACCGATGTCACAACCGGCGAAGGGATCCTTGCGATCATGGGGCCACGGTCGCGCGAGTTGCTGCAAGCCGTGTCGCCCAATGATTTCTCGAACGACGTAAACCCGTTTGGCACCGCGCAAACGATTGAAATCGGAATGGGCATGGCGCGCGTTCACCGTGTGACCTATGTGGGCGAATTGGGGTGGGAGGTCTATATCCCCACCGATATGTGCGGCCATGTTTTTGAGACCATTGCGAAGGCGGGGTTCGACTTTGGCCTGCGCCTGTGCGGGATGCATATGATGGATACCTGCCGGATGGAAAAAGGGTTCCGCCACTTTGGCCACGACATCACATCAGAGGATCACGTGCTCGAAGCAGGCCTTGGTTTTGCGGTCAAGACCGACAAAGCTGATTTCGTCGGGCGCGACGCGGTGCTGCGCAAGCGCGAGGAAGGCCTGTCCCGCCGTCTGGTGCAATTCAAACTGACGGATTGGGAACCGCTCTTGTACCATAACGAACCGGTTTTACGGGATGGTGAGGTTGTCGGCTACCTGTCATCGGGTGGCTATGGTCACCATCTTGGTGCGGCGGTTGGCATGGGCTATGTGCCCTGCGCGGAACCGGGCGAAAAACCTGCCGACATGTTGGCCAGCACCTATGAAATCGACGTGATGGGCGCACGCGTCCGGGCCGAGGCGCAACTTAAGCCGTTCTATGATCCGAAAGGTGAGCGCGCAAAGGCATAGGCCGGGCCGCACCTTAGCCGTCAATCGGCAGTATGACGTCGATGCATGCGGGGTCCGATGTCGTGCGCAGACGCAGCTCGGCGCCCAGCATGCGCAAACAATGTCGGGCCAGGGGGCTTGGCTTATATTCGTTTTCGGTCAGTTCATTTTGCCATGTCAGCACCGCGTGCGCTTCATCGGCGGCCGATATTGTCGCGGTGATTTGCGCCGCCTCGGGGGGTGCTGATCGCCGCACATCGCTGACGAGGTCGCCCAGAAACAGCATGAACGCAGACACCTTGGCGGGGAGCATGCGGGGGGCGGTCTCAATGTTAAGGTTCGCGACCGGCAATGCGCCCTGGTCAGGGTAAAGCCAGTCACCCAATGCGGCCTCAACAATGTCCGGCACACCCACCAGCGCGCCCGAAATCGCCGTATGCTCGGCGGCGAGCGATGACAGCGCGTGCGCGTTTGCCATGGCGGTGATTTGCCCGTTCAGCAGTGCAGCAAATTCTTCGACACTTTGGGCTGACCGTCGTTCGATATTGACGAGGGCCCGCATGACCGCAAAGGCGTTCTTGACCTGGTGATCCAGTTCGGCGGTCATCTTGTCTTGCTGGTGCAGCAAATCCTGTGGCATTGCCGCATCCCAAATCACCCCGACCACCCGTTTCAGGGTGCCGTCGGGGGATCGGCTGATCACCTTGCCGCGGATACCCAGCCAATGCTGGCGGCCCCGATCCAGATGGCGTAGCATGATCTGCGCGCTATCTTCACCGCTGCGCAACCGGGTCGACAGGATGCCGATCTTGCCCAGATCCTCGCGATGCAACCGGGCCAGAACCTTGCGCAAGGACCATGGCTGCGGCCGGCCGGCCTGCCCAAGCAGATACCCGGCAAGCGGATCGCCCATGATCGTGCCGGGTTGCAGATCCAGCGACCAGCTGGCCATGCCGCCCGCGTCCAGCGCCATCGCGGCCCGCAAAGGCGCGGATGGGTCCGGCCGTGGCGGATGCTGCATCAGATTGTGCTCTGCCCGCGTTTGCATCGGGGGAAAGCGCGAAACATTCGACATGTAGGGACCTCTAACTCTGCACGGGTGCAGAGGATTGCTGCTTGACCGCAGCAAGCAGATGCGCTTCGGAAATCGGTTTGGATAATGTCACCGCCTCGGGAAATTCTTGCCGCAGACGCGCCTGATTGGCGTTGCCTGTGTGAAAAATCAGCGGTGTATTCTGCGCCTTCAGCCGTGCGGCCAGCGCATAGGCATCGCCGTCAGGCAGCCGGATATCCAGCACCGCCGCATCAAACGAACCGGTGCTCAGCGTATCCGCCTGCGCCAATGTCGCGGCACTTATCACGGATGCGCCGGCATCCTCGAGTATGAATTTCATATCGAGAAGAATCAGAAAATCATCTTCCACGAGGAAGACGTCGAGGCCTTTTAGCGAGTGTGACACAGGAAACCCTTTCGCGCCCGTTGCAGGCTGCGACGCCACTCTATCACATCCACAAGAGCAATGCAACTTATGGTTGTTTTATTTGGTGCGGATTTTGGACTGCGGCCGGACAGGCTGCAGCCCGTAGTCTTTGGCTATTCGGCGGCGAGTGCTGTGGGGCCGAGCGCGTTCAATCCTTTCAGGATATCAATGGCATAGGCGAGCTGGTAGTCATCCTCGCGCAGTTGCGCGGCCGCTTCTGCCCGGGCGCGGTCTTCTTCGATTTGCAGAATTTCGTCTTCTGTCAGGCTGTCATTGTCCAACGACCCGCGCAAATCCGCTTCAGAGCGCTGGCGCGGCTGATCGCTGTCATCGCCTTCCTCGTCAACGCGGGGGACGGGCTGTTCAACGATGATATCGGGTGAAATGCCCAAGGCCTGAATGGATCGACCGGACGGGGTGTAGTAGCGCGCGGTGGTCAAGCGCATCGCGCCTTCGCCCCGCAGCGGCACAACAGTCTGGACAGAGCCCTTGCCAAAGGATTTTGTGCCAACGACGATTGCCCGGCGATGATCCTGCAGCGCGCCTGCCACAATTTCCGAGGCCGAGGCCGAACCGCCATTGATCAGCACGACAATCGGTTTGCCCTCGGCAAGGTCGCCCGGTTCGGCGTTGAACCGTTCGCCATCTTCAGGATCGCGGCCGCGGGTCGAGACGATCTCGCCCGCGTCCAAAAAGGCATCTGACACATAGATCGCCTGGTTCAGCAATCCGCCCGGATTGTTGCGCAAGTCAAGGACGATCCCGTCGATATTGTCGATCCCGCCTGCATCTTCGATTTGCTGTTCCATCCCCTCGCGCAGGTTGGGGAATGTCTGATCGTTGAATGTGGTGACCCGCAAGACGACTGCGTTCCCTTCGGTCCGGCTGCGCACGGCTGTCAGTTTGATTGTGTCGCGAATGATCGAGACGTCAAATGGTTCGGTTTCGCCATCACGCACGATGGTAATGATGATCTCGGACCCAACCGGGCCGCGCATCATCTCGACCGCATCATTCAGGGTCAGCCCAAGAACGCTTTCGCCATCAACGGCGGTGATGAAGTCCCCCGCGATCACGCCGGCAGCCTCTGCCGGGGTCCCATCCATGGGCGAGACCACTTTGACAAAGCCTTCTTCCTGCGTCACTTCGATCCCCAGGCCACCAAATTCGCCCGAGGTCTGGACCCGCATGCGCGCGGCATCATCTGCGGACAGATAGCTGGAATGCGGATCAAGCGATGTCAGCATGCCGTTGATGGCCGCCTCGATCAGTTCCTTGTCATTGACGTCTTCCACATAGCCGGCCCGGATCCGTTCGAAAATGTCGCCAAAAAGATCCAGCTGTTCGTAGACATTGCCGTTATCGGCTGCTTCCTGCGCGAGTAAGGGGCCAGCAATCTGGCTTGTGGCCAGCAGCCCCAGAACAGCACCGCCGGTTGCGGCTATCATCAACTTTTTCATTCCAATTCCTACTCTACTCAAGCGCAAACCAAGCGTCAGGGTTCACGGGACTTTGCCCTTGTCTGACCTCAAGATAAAGGCTTTGCGTGGATTGACCCGTCTCAATTGCATAATTTTCGCTCAATTCGGCGTCATCAGCGGGCGCTGCGCCGCCAAGCATGCCGACCGGGCTGCCTGCCGGAATAATCTGGCCGACCGTACCAAAGGTCTGTTCCAGACCCGCAAAGATGAACAACAGATCAGCCGCCGGTTCCAGAATGATGACAGTGCCATAGTCCAGTAACGGCCCCTGAAACAGCAAGGTGGCCGGGACGGGCGTGGTGACAAGCCCGTTTGCAGGCCCCGCAATACGCACGCCAGGCCGGCCAGAGCCATCGTCAGGCAACGCGTAGCCCCGCACCGGCAATGGCAGATCGCCCGCCGGTTCCAGTGCGGCCTCTGCCGTCGGAAGCTGCGCTGTCAGCGCATCTGTGAATGCGGCCAATGTCGCGGTGCTGGCCAGCAAAATGGCCGTCTGGACCGGGTCTTCGTCAAAGCGGGCGGGCAAGTCACGCCGTTCTGAAATCGCCAGACCCAGGGCGCTTCGGGCGTCCTGCGCCCCGATTAACCCGGCCTGCAACCTGGCCGTCGTTTCCTCGCGCGACGTCCGGAGCGCGCCAATTTCGTCGATCTGGGTGCGCAATGCGTTGGCGCGGGTTTGCAGGGCCGGTGTCAGATCGGCCAACACGCCCGCCGCACGTGCTGCTGCCACAACCCCTTGCGGATGTGCGTTGATCACCGGTGCGGGCGTGCGGGCAACCGATTGCAACGCGCCCAGCAGTTCACCCAGCTCGTCCTGGGTTGCGTCAAATGTTGCTTTCAGTGCGGCTTCACGGGCTGCGATCTGGCGCAAGCCGTCACGCATGGCGGCCAGGCCTTCCTCGTAGGCGCGAACGGTTTCGGTCAATGCGGCCACCCGCTCGCCCGAGGTTTGCGCGGCTTGCAATTGTGCGTTTGCCGCCTCCAGCCGGGCAGCCGCTGTTTCTTCGGGCGTTTGCGCGGCCAGCGGCATTGCCAGACAGATAAGGAACGCGGCCAGTCTCATTTGATCAGGCTGCGTCCTGTCATCTCGGGCGGCAGATCAAGACCCATCAGGTCCAGCAATGTCGGGGCGAGATCCGCAAGACGGCCGTCACGCAGGGTGGCGTTTGTCGGACCGCCGACAAGCGCCACAGGCACCGGATTGGTGGTATGCGCGGTATGCGCACCGCCTGTTTCGGGATCAATCATGACTTCGCAATTGCCGTGATCCGCGGTGACGACCATGGCCCCACCCGCCGCTTGCAGCGCCTCGAGAACTTGGCCCAGACCTTGGTCCACCGCCTCGCAGGCTTTGATAGCGGCATTCAGGTCGCCGGTATGCCCCACCATATCGGGGTTGGCATAGTTGGTGATAATCAGGTCATACCCCTCACCGATTGCCTGGACGAAACGCGCCGTGACCTCGGGCGCAGACATCTCTGGCTGCAGATCATAGGTGGCGACATTCGGCGATTTGGGCATGTACCTGTCTTCGCCATCCGCCGGGGTTTCGATGCCGCCATTAAAAAAGAAGGTCACATGCGGATATTTTTCGGTTTCTGCCAACCGGAATTGGCGCAGACCCTTTTTCGCGACCCAGGCCCCCAAAGTGTTCTGGATATCGCGTTTGGGGAAAACGGTGTCGAACCACGCATCATGACGGTCGGAATAGGTGACCATGCCCAGCCGGGCCGCCAAGGCAGGTTGTTTGCGCTCAAACCCGTCAAAATCCGGATCGGCAAGTGCCGCAAGGATTTCGCGGGCGCGGTCAGAGCGGAAGTTCAGGCAGAAAAAACCATCTTCCGGGGCGATCCCGGCATAATCCCCGATGACCGTTGCAGGAATGAACTCATCCGTTTTGCCCGCGTCATGGGCCGTTTGAATGGCGGATGCGGCCGTGTCTGCCCTGTCACCCTGACCATCAACCATGGCCGCAAATGCCGTCTGCACCCGGTCCCAGCGATTATCACGATCCATCGCGTAATAGCGGCCGATCACCGTCGCGATTGTGGTGTTGCGGGGCAGGGCATCTTGCAGTTTTTGCAGGTAGGTCGGCGCGGATGATGGCGCGACATCCCGGCCATCGGTGATGGCATGCACAACAACCGGCACACCGGCGTCGACAAGGGCGTGCGCGGCTGCAACGCAATGTTCCCAATGGCCGTGCACCCCGCCATCGGACACCACGCTCATCAGATGCGCAGCCCCACCGCTTTGCCGCAGCTTTGCGGCAAATGCCTGCAATGCATCGGCTTTGGCAAAGCTGCCATCTTCGATAGCAAGCTCAATTTGTCCCAGATCCATAGCCACAACGCGGCCTGCGCCGATATTTGTATGACCAACCTCTGAATTCCCCATCTGGCCGGTGGGCAGACCCGCATCGCGGCCATGGGTCAGCAGTTGCGCGTGTGGGCCTTGCATGATCCGGTCAAAGTTGGGTGTCTGCGCCAATTTCGGGGCGTTCCCGTCCGTGGCGTCCCGCGCGCCCCAACCATCCAGAATGCACAGAACGACAGGTTTTGGGACGGGCATAGGATACTCCTTTAAAGACTTGCGGCTGATTTAACGCAACATGCCCATAGAAGAAACAAGCAGGCCGTCATTTCGGCGAAAAAGCGGGGAATCGGGGTCAGGATCAGGCCCGATGGTACGGACCGCCCGACAGAATGCTTGCAGCACGATAAAGCTGTTCCGACAGCATCACCCGTACCAGCATATGCGGCCAGACCATTGCCCCGAAACTCAGGGATGCATCCGCGCGGGCGCGGAGGGCAGCGTCAATGCCATCCGCCCCGCCAATCACAAAGGCCAGGTCAGTGCGCCCGTTATCGCGCCATTTGGCCAAAAGCCGTGCAAAGTCGGGCGAGGACATCACCTTGCCGCGTTCATCAAGGGTACAGATCAGGGCGCTGTTGGGGATTGCGCGGTCGAGCAGCGCCGCCTCTGCCGCCATGCCGCCGCCTTTTTTGTCTTCGACCTCGTGCAGTTTGGACGGGCCAAGGGCCAGCGCACGGCCGGTCCGGTCAAACCGGGTCAGATAGTCATCATACAGGTCGCGCGCGGGGCCTTTGCGTAACCGCCCCACCGCGCAGATATGGACACGCATTAACCAGCTGTGGCCGATCCCGGCTGCCACATTTTCTCGAGCTGGTAGAATTCGCGCACTTCGGGGCGGAAAATGTGAACGATGACGTCGCCAGTATCAATCAGGACCCAGTCACCGGCACTTTTGCCCTCGACCTTCGAGATCACACCGAATTCCTGCTTAAGCCGGTCGGTCAGTTTCTCGGCCATGGCTGTGACCTGCCGGGTCGAGCGCCCGGAGGCGATAACCATATAGTCCCCAATCTCGGACTTGCCGCGCAGATTGATCTGCACAACGTCTTCGCCTTTGTCATCATCAAGAGATTTCAGGACAGCCGCCAGAAGAAGTTCGCTGGTCGCGGTCGTCTTGGCGCTCATCTGCGGGGCGCCGTTATTGGCTGATGTATCAGCCGATGCGGAAAGAGACAGTTCATTGTCCTCCTTAAAACACGTCGACATGGCCCCGACGCCGGGCATGGGTCAAACCTAGCAACAGTCTGCATCATTTTCAACAATGGCTGGTCAATATGCGTCACAATGATCGTGGATGCGCGGCGGTCGGGCCGCCGCGCAACATCTTGGGGACTATCGCTGACCGATCCGGACAACTGCGCCATCAAAGGTTGGCACCGACATCACAAATTCATCTGTCGGATAGCACAGGGCCTGTTCCTCCAGAATGCCCAGGGCAATCTGCTCGCCCATCCGCAGACTGTCGTAATAGTCCGAGAAGTAATGCACGCCCGCCATGTTCCGCCCGATCGAGATATTGGCGGCAAGCTTGTTCAACTCACCTTCCAATGTCAGGGGGCAGCCATTTTCGGTGGCGATGCATTTGAGGTTTTCACCTTTCTCGATCACCTCGAAATGCGCAGGTGTGGTGCCTGTCAGGGCGGTTCTGAACGCGACCTTGCCGGTCATGTCATGTGCGAGCACTGCGCTGGTATCGAAAAACGCCTTGAGCATTGTCACACAGGCCCCGGCGACGGTGGCATGACCTGCACCATAGGTCGGATGCATGGGCGAGCCTTCGGCAAAGGCCATCGGCAAAAGTGCCGTATCGCCGTTAAACGCCTTGATCGCTTCGACCGTGCCGCAGATCTGATGGCGCAGCTTGCCGAATGCGCCGCACGTGCTGGGGTGCTTTTCGTCGATGATCGCGGCCTTTTCGACACGTGCGGCAAGGGCCTCGGGGCGCAGTCGCAGGTGATTGTTGAACTTCTGATAGCGCACGGCCTTGAGCGCGCGGGTTGCGACCTCTGTGACGAGGGTCAGAATATGCGGGCCGCCATAAAGGGCAAAGCCCCCCGCATTCGGCGCCAGTTTCGTGTCGGTGGCCGCGTCATAATAGCCGCGCATGCCCGACAGATTGGCAAAGGCCGGATCAAACGGCGCGCCCATCCCCAACAGCAGCAGACAGGCATTCAGATAGGCCTGATACAGCGCGTCATAATGCACATAGGTCGCCAGATCACGGGGGGTGCAGATGAACCGGCGGGCGCCAAGCTCCTGACCCGGGCCGCCATTATTGACGTCATGCCCTTGCTGGACGCTGTGCCATGATGCCCAATCCTGCATATAATCCTTGCCGGGTGTGGCCGTCAGGACCCGCTGATCAATCGCCAGCGCGCCGTAGTTGATATAGCCATCAATCTCGGCGTGGTTGCCGGCCTGATCACGACTGCCCATCACCATGAATTGCGACAGATAGGGGCCGTTTTCGACCCCCGGGGCAGAGCCGCGAAAGATCGTCTGACCGGTCAGTTGGCCCGCCGCATCGGTCTTGCGCGGTCGGCCCTGAAACTTGCCCGTCGCGTAATCAAGCCCGTTCAGTCGCGCCACGGATGCATTCAATGCAGCTGTACCCGTTTCATTGAAATCGCTAAGTGGGACATCGCGAACGAGCGCCAGCTCGTAGACTTCTGCCATTTCAAATGCCAGCTCGTCCGAGCACAGGGCCGGGGCAGGCGGCATCGTCACGGCCTGACAATCCGGCCCCTGCAGATCATAGGCCAGGCCCGCTGTGGGGGCTTCCCACAATCGGCGCGGTTGGTCCTTGGGGACGGGCACGCCAGTGGTAAAGGCATGCATTTCGCCGGCATCAATGGCCTGGCGGAAGGCCTCGAAATCGGCCTTGTCATCGACCAGTCCCGTTTCGGTCGAATGGTCGAGGCCCTTGGTAAAGCTCATCGGATAGTGGGCCAGCGCAAAGCGTTGCTCATCGCCGTTGGCCTGATGGTCTGGATGTGTCCGATGATGGGCGAGATGGGCGGCGTCACGGCGAACCTGACGCGCCCGAATGGTGCGTTCCTCAGTCATTTGGTTTCCAATCGTTTTTTCAAAATAGACGTCGTCCCGAAATAATTGGGACGGAACAAGCATCTTGGGTTCCGATGATTGTCTCAAGTATGGAAACACTGACTTCGGCCAATCAGCGCCGAAAAGGGCGATTTGCCTACTGGCGAGGGTCGATAAACGCCTTGCCATCTGGCTGCGCCAACAGAGGGGGAAGGTCGGTCATTGCCGCCGACAATGGCACAATTCCTGCCACATCGGTTGTCCAGCGACCGTCTACATAGCGCGCCTGAATTTCAGCAAATGCCTTGGCGATTTCACCTTTGCCCACCTGCCGCATCCATTGGGTCAGCCAAAACCCTTCGATGGATTTGTTCTGAAAGATCAACTGCCCCATTTTGTCCAGCTTGGGCGATTGTGCGGACAGCTTGCCATAGCTGATCCAGCGGGCGTTTTTGGGCATCGCAAAGAACAAATCGGCCGTGATCTGATCGCCAACAGCGTCCAACAGGATGGTTGGCTTGAGGTCACGCATGACGGCTTGGACCTGATCCAGCGGCAGGGCGTCGGCGGCGACGATCACGTCGGCTGCACCAAGCGCGCGCAACTCTGCGGCTTGCGCCGCTCGACGGATGACGCCGATGGGCTGGACGCCGTTATCCCGCCCGAGTGCGATCAAAAGCTTGCAGAGTTGTGACCCGGCAGCGGTCAGCACCATGCTTTTTGTTTCTGATTTCGTGACAATGCCGAACATCGCCATGGCCGTCAGCGGATTGACGATCAACCCGGCGGCGTCAATCTCGGCCAGATCGGGACGGCAGGGGACGAGGGTCGCGGCATCCGTCAGCGCGTATTCCGACCATGTGCCAGAACCTGTTGCATAGAAACTGACCCGCTGCCCCAGCAGTGGCGTGTCACCCGCAACCACCTCGCCAACCGCTTCGAACCCGGCAGGTGCCCCCTTGATCCGCGGCTGGCCATATTCGCCCTTTATGAAATGGATATCGGACGGATTGATCGCCGCAAGATGCACCTTGATCAGGGCTTGCCCGGGCCCCGGTTGCGGAACAGGCAGGTCGCGATGTTCCAGATAGGGCGCAAGATCGGTCACATGTGGGCCGGTAGCAGTATCGACATAGCCATCCGCTGTTTGCACAAGGGCGGTCATTGTGTGGGGCAGGGTCACAGACCGCTCCTTTGGTTCAGTTCTGTGTGGGTATCAAAGATCGAAACTTGCAAATACCGGGGCATGGTCGCTGGGCTTTTCCCAGCCGCGCGCGGCGCGCAGAACCCGTGATGAATGGGCCGCGTTCTTGATATCCGGGCTGGCCCAGATGTGATCCAGCCGGCGCCCCTTGTCAGCAGCATCCCAATCCTTGGCGCGATAGGACCACCAGCTGTAAAGCTTGCCATCTGGAATATCGGCACGGGTGACGTCTGACCAATCGCCGGCCGCCATGACATCATTGAGGTGATCGACCTCAATCGGCGTGTGGCTGACGACCTTCAACAGCTGCTTGTGGCTCCAGACATCATCTTCGCCGGGTGCGATATTCAGGTCGCCCACAAGGATGGATTTCTGCGGTTTGCTGGCATGAAAGGCGTCCCGCATGTCGGTGAGGTAATCAAGTTTCTGGCCGAATTTTTCGTTCACGGCACGGTCGGCGACGTCGCCACCGGCGGGAACATAATGGTTGTGGATCGTCACACCATTATCCAGACGGGCCGCGATGTGGCGGGCGTGGCCAAGCCCGGCATAGTCTTCGGCACCGGCCTCGACCATCGGGATTTTTGAGAAAATCGCGACGCCGTTGTAACCCTTTTGACCGCGCGCGACCATATGCGTGTAGCCGAGCGCCTCGAACTGCGCGAGCGGGATTTTGTCGACGGGGCTTTTGCATTCCTGCAGGCACAATACATCGGGTGCCTCGTCACGCATCAGCTGTGCCACGATGGGTTCGCGCAGCCGGACAGAGTTGATGTTCCAGGTGGCAAGGGTAAATGGCATCGCGTCTCTCTTTCTTATATAACGTCTTGGTTGCGCGGGCGCGGTGACCAGTGCACTGCCTTGTGATCAGGCGTTTGGGTCAGGGGCGTTCGATGGCGATTGCCGTCCCTTCGCCGCCGCCAATGCAGATCGCGGCCACCCCGCGTTTCAGCCCGCGCGCCTCGAGCGCGTGCAGCAAGGTCACGATAATCCGCGTGCCAGAGGCACCAATCGGGTGTCCCAATGCACAGGCACCACCGTTCACATTCACGATGTCGCGGGCAATGCCCATTTCGCGCATAAAGGCCATCGGCACGACGGCGAAGGCCTCGTTGACCTCCCACAGATCGACATCGTCCGCGGACCAGCCGATTTTCGCAAGCAGCTTTTGTGCGGCCGGAACAGGGGCCGTGGTAAACCAGCCGGGCGCCTGTGCGTGGCTGGCATGGCCCAGGATGCGCGCGCGGATATTGGTTGCCGTGTCATCGGCAAGCACCAATGCAGCAGCCCCGTCCGAGATGCTCGAGGAATTTGCCGCCGTCACGGTGCCACCATCGCGAAAGGCGGGCTTGAGCGTGGGGATCTTTTCGGGGCGGGCCTTGCCGGGTTGTTCATCTTCGGCAATCACAACCTCGCCCTTGCGGCTGCGCAGGGTGACTGGCGCGATCTCGGTGGCAAAGCCGCCATCGCCTTGTGCGGCTAATGCGTTTGACAGGGATTTCAGCGCGTAGTCGTCCTGATCCTGTCGGGTGAACTGAAATGTCTCGGCGCAATCCTCGGCGAAGGTGCCCATCAGGCGGCCCTTGTCATAGGCATCTTCAAGGCCATCCAGAAACATGCTGTCCTGAATGACCTGATGGCCGATACGGGCACCAGCGCGCATTTTCGGGCTGAGATAGGGGGCATTGGTCATGCTTTCCATGCCACCCGCGATCATCACATCGGTGTCGCCAAGGGCGATCTGGTCAAACGCCATCATCGCCGTTTTCATGCCGGAACCGCACATCTTGTTCAGGGTCGTCGCAGGGACGTCCTCGCCAAGCCCGGCCAGAAACCCGGCCTGTCTTGCCGGCGCCTGGCCCAGCCCGGCGGGCAGCACGCAGCCCATCAGAACCTCGTCAACGGTGTCTATACCGGCGCCTGCCATCGCGGCCTTCATCGCGGTGCCGCCAAGGGTTGGTGCGTCAACATCTGCAAAGGCACCCTGAAATCCGCCCATCGGTGTGCGCGCCGCGCCTGAAATAACAACCTGTCTCATATCGTCCCCCATTCGCTACGCGCGGAAACTACGCGGACCTGCAAAAAAGGAAAAGCCCTCAAACTGCCACAATGCGATCATGCTTGCGCCCTGATCGGTTGGCAAATCATGTGACATAGCCAGTTTGGCTGACCCCGACGCTGTTTGTTCATAGCCCCCACCCATGTAAGCAGCGTCGGGACCAAACTCCTCCCCCCAAGAATGTGATTGCAAGCAGACCCATTTGGCCTAGGTTCAACCCGGTCCGAAAATGGGGAAGAGCATCATGCGGGATTTTCACAAACCTGGCAGGTCGGCTGTCTATGCCAGCAATGGGATCTGCGCGACCTCGCACCCGTTGGCCGCGAAGGTCGGCGTGCAGATGCTCGAGGCTGGCGGCAATGCCATGGATGCGGCCATCGCGGGCGCAGTTCTTTTGGGAATATGCGAACCGCAGATGACAGGCATCGGCGGTGATTGCTTTGTGATCATGACCCCACCCGGTGAGGACCGCGTGGTGGCCCTGAACGGATCAGGCCGCGCGCCTGCGGGGATTGAGGCGGCCAGTCTGCGGGCCAAGGGTGATGTGATCGCGCCATACTCCGCTGACGCGGTCAGCATCCCCGGCGCGGTTGATGCCTTTTGCCGTCTGTCCAGGGATTGGGGCAAACTGGGGCTGAAGGCGGTCCTTGCCCCGGCAATCCACTATGCCGAGGCCGGCGTTCCGGTGCATGAGCGGGTCGCATTCGACTGGGCGCAGGCGGTTGGTAACCTGTCCGGCGTCGCGCGCGATCTCTATTTGCTGGATGGTGTCGCACCTCGGCCCGGGCAGATGTTCCGCGCCCCAAAACAGGCCGAGATTCTGCGGCGTATCGGCATGGATGGCCGCGATGCATTTTACGAAGGCGAAATAGCCGAAGATATGGTGAACAGCCTGCGGGCGCTGGGGGGGACCCATACGCTTGACGATTTTGCCAATACCCAATGTGAGTATACCGACCCGGTGCTGGGCAGCTATGGCGGTCTTGATCTGTACGAGCATCCGCCAAACGGGCAGGGGGCCACGGCGATCCTGCTTTTGAATGTTCTCAAGCATTTCGACATTGCGGGCATGGACCCGTGGGGCGCCGCCCGGGCGCATATCGAGGCCGAGGCGACAAAGCTCGCCTATGACGCCCGCAATCGCTTTGTAGCTGATCCAGATCACATGACGCGGCTTGACCATATGACGGCGCCTGAAACAGCCGCGCAGCTGGCCGGCTTGATTGACCCGAAAAAGGCGATGCCGGGGGCTGTGCCGGGGGCCGAGGCCGTGCACAAGGACACAATCTATATCACTGTTGTCGACAAGGACCGGATGTGCGTATCGCTGATCTATTCTGTCTTTCATTCTTTTGGATCGGGGATCGCGTCTGACAAGTTCGGCGTGCTGTTCCAGAACCGCGGGGCGGGTTTCACGCTTGAACAAGGACACCCGAACGAGGTCGGCCCGGGCAAACGCCCGATGCATACGATCATACCGGCCATGCTGAAAAAGGACGGCAAGGCACATATGCCTTTTGGGGTTATGGGCGGGCAGTATCAATCAACCGGCCATGCCCGGTTTGTGAGCAACATCACGGATTTCGGCCTTGCGCCGCAAGCCGCCATCAACGCCCCGCGCTGCTTTGCCGAAGGGGATGTGTTGAACGTGGAAAACGGGTACAGCGACGCGGTCAAGGCCGAGCTCAGCGCGCTTGGGCACACCGTCCAGACCCCCGCGACTGCCATCGGCGGGGCGCAAGCCATTCTGTTGCACGAGGACGGGGTGCTCGAAGCTGGCAGCGACCCGCGCAAAGACGGCTGTGCTGTGGGGTATTGAGGATCAAGACTGGCGCAGGTGGTCGAAAGACGGCTTGTGATTGCAGATAACTCTGGGCACAGGCAACGTCAGCTTTGAGCCCAAGGGGGGTATTGTGATTTTCTGCTGCGTGCGCACCCAGCGCAAAAATTTGCTGCAGGAGCGCGGTATTCGGTGCTGCAACGCGGCTGGGAAACCGCCCATTCATTCCCGATGCAGCATAGGGAGCTTTCCGAATTTACAGTTCACGGACAAACCATGATTTCGCCGTGGTTGCATCAGTGACAGCTTCGTGCGCCGATCCGTGCAAACAACTTGCCTGGCTCATGCGTGCCATGAAGCCTCGAACGCCTTCGCCGTTTCGGTTGGACCCCGTGAAACATTGGCAGATCGTCGCCCAAGGCGCTGGCAAAGATTTCAGTCACATCTCTGGCAATCAAGTCTCGGCGGTTCTTTTGAATATCAGTCGAAATAATTGCTCGGGCTGAGACCGGTCGCCTTGATGAACATTGTCGAAAAACTGCTTGGGGTGTTGTAGCCCAGCCGATAAGCAATTGTGCTGACGCTGTCGCCCAAGGCCAGACCTTCTATTGCTTTGACGACCTTTAGCTGCTTGCGCCATTCGCCAAAGCTCATGTGTGTGGCTGCCCGAAATTTGCGGGCAAATGACCGCTCGCTCATACCTGCCATTGCGGCCCAATGCGCGATTTCGTTCTCATCGCCGGGCTCGTCTTTCAGGTGTTCCGTTACAAGTCGGATTTGCGGATCATGTACGTCGGGCAAACTGAGCGGGGCATCGGGTAGCACGCGAATTCTGTCGATCAGGACAAGACATAAACGGTGGTCCGGCCCGTCTGCGTCGTACTCCCAATCCATATCAGACACTTCGTTGATCAGGGCGCGCGTTAGCGGATCGACCTGAACCACGCTGCAACGCTCGGGCAGATCGCGGCACAGCTCAGGTGCGAAAAAAATGCCGCGGAACGCGAATTGGCGCGGAAAGAATGCGCCATGTTTGCAATTCGGCGGAACCCAGACGGCGCGGTTGGACGGGACAACAAAAATCCCGTCCTGCGATTGAAATGTGATCGAACCGCGTTCGGTGAACACAAGCTGGCCACGCTTGTGACTGTGCATCGGGATTTGGCGCGGCCCGACCCCGTTCCGCGCAATGCCGACGATCATGTTGCGGGCCACATCTGCCGCATCAGGGTTTTTTTGCATTTTGGCTGCTTCTCAAACAATTTTGGCAGAACATCGTTTGCTGGCCATTCAACGACGACCTAAGTCAATTTGCAAGAGCAAGCTGGGAACCAAAAGCGAGGATCGGGAATGTCGAAATTCACACTGAACGGCAAAGTCATCGAAGCGGATGTTTCAGACGACATCCGGCTGCTGTTTTTCTTGCGTGAAGATCTTGGTTTGACAGGGACAAAGTACGGCTGCGGGGTTGCCGCCTGCGGTGCTTGCACTGTGCATGTCGACGGCGAAGCACAGTTTGCGTGTCAATTATATGTGGTCGATCTGGATGGCACAGAGATTACCACCATCGAAGGGTTGTCGGACGCTGGTGATCACCCTTTGCAGAAAGCATGGGTAGCAGAACAGGTGCCACAATGCGGGTACTGCCAATCGGGGCAGATTATGCGGGCGGCCACCCTGCTTGCCAGCAATCCCTCCCCCAGCCGCGACGAAATTCGCGACCATATGCGCCCGAACCTGTGCCGGTGCGGAACATACGCCACGATGACGCGCGCCATCGAACGCGCCGCCAGGGAGGCATGATGATGGACGGGACCCACGCAAGCAGCAAACCCTCACGCCGCAGCTTTCTGGCTGGCGGCGGAGCGTTGATCTTTGTCATCGCCGCTGATGGACAATTGTCGGCGCAGACGGTCGCAGACGACATGCCGATGCCCGCACCCAACATCTGGCTGCAGATCCGCCCCAGTGGTGCGGTACATATCACCTACCCCAACACGGAAATGGGGCAAGGCAGTTCTTCGGCCCTGCCAGCCATTCTGGCCGATGAGCTGGATGCCGATTGGGACGACGTGGTTGTCGAACAACTCAGCGACAATGACCTGCGTTACGGGGACTCCCGTTTTGGCGAGCCGCTGCTTTACACTGCGGGTAGCGGCACGGTTATTGCCTATATGACCAAGATGCGGCTTGCCGGTGCGCAAGCGCGCAAAACCATGATCGCGGCGGCCGCTGCACATTGGTCCGTGCCTGCGGAACGGCTGCGGACGGAGCCGGGCCGTGTCATTGACCCGGAAACGGGTCAAAGCCTGCCCTATGGTGATATTGCCGCAAACTGGACTGGCACGATTGCGATCCCGGATGTGACCGAGACAGACCTGAAAGACCCTGCAACGTTTCGCTATATTGGCAAGGATTTCGCGCGCCACGATGTCTTTGCGAAATCTACAGGGCAGGCAACATATGCCATCGACGTCCGTTTGCCGGATATGGTCTATGCTGCTGTCTTGCGTGCCCCGGTCGAAGGGGAAACAGTCCTGTCGATCGACGATGCAGATGCCCGTGCAATGCCTGGTGTCATTGATATCGTGCCGCTACCCGATGGTATCGCGGTGGTGGCCACCCATATCGAAAATGCCCTGATCGCCCGCGATATGTTGTCGGTCGCGTGGACGGAAACCTCGCCCTTCCGGACGGCGGATAGTGAGGCAGATCTGCAAAGCTATCTGACTGCGGCAATGGACCCGGCTACCGCCACTATTCCGTTTCGCGCTGCCGGTGATGCACCAGCGGCCATCGACGCGGCCCCGCGCCAGTTGGAACGCACCTATCTGTCTGACTACGCCTATCATGCACAGATGGAGCCAATGGCCGTTGTTGCGTCAGTCGATGATGATGGCAAAGGTGCCGATGTCTGGGCGGGCACACAAACCCAAACGCTGACCACCAAGACCATCATGGCAGTGTTGGGCACGTCGCAGGATCGCGTGCGATTGAATATGATGACCATGGGCGGCAGCTTTGGGCGTCGTGTCGAATTGATGCAAAACTATGTGCGCGATGCGCTGCTCGCATCAAAGGCCGTCGGCAAGCCGGTCAAGGTTATCTGGACCCGCGAAGATGACCTGAAGTTCGGCGCATTTCGCCCCATCGCTGCGCAAGTGATGCGTGCGGGGTTGACTGAGAATGGGCAGGTTACGGGCTGGCATCACCGCGTCGCGACCCCGTCTGTCATTGAATATTTCAATCCAGAACGGTGGGAAGCAGCCGCGCCACGCGACGGTATTTCGGTGTCCGGGTCGCAAAACCCCTATTACGGCATCCCGGATTTTCTGTCCGAACATGTCAAAACCGAACGCCGGGCGCGGATCATGCCATGGCGGGCGACCGCATCCAGCTACACGTTGTTTGCCGCGGAATCTTTCGTGGATGAGCTGGCCGCGGATGCCGGGCGCGATGTTGTGGACTTCCGGCGCGATCTGTTGGCGCAAAACCCGTCAGGCAGCGCGATGCTGGAACGGGTTCTGGAGATGTCGGATTGGGACCGACCGCGCACCGACACAGCCCTGGGTCTTGGGCTTGGGTTGCATTTCAGCAGCCACGGTCTTGCCGCTGTCGAGGTCTCGGTCGACCGGGATAGTGGCGCAATATCGGTACACAATATCTGGGGCGCGTTTGATCCGGGTTTGGTTGTGTCGCCGCAAAATGCACTGGCCCAGATCGAAGGCGGGCTGATGTTTGGCGTCAGCTGCGCACTGAAGGAAGAGCTGGTCATCAAGAACGGCGAAGTCGAGCAGAACAATTACTATGACTACGAAATTCTTCGGGCGGATCAGGCACCCAATATCGAACTGGAACTTATGCCCACCGGCGACAAACCAGGCGGGATTGGCGAGCTGTCGACAGGCATGGTCCCTGCGGCCATTGCCAATGCAATGTTCCGCCTGACCGGGCGGCGTTTGCGGCATCTGCCTTTCACCCCCGCGCGGGTGAAAGCGGCGCTCGCTTGAAGCTCAAAAACAACGACAGAGGATTTGACGATGGGTCACACATCTCTTTGCAAGGCCCTTTGTGCGGGTATCGCCATTCTATTGGCACCAGCAGCACAGGCACAAACGGCGGTCAGCGATCCAAGCTATTTGCAGCTGGTAGATCGGCTTGACCGTCCACAGGATGGGTATTGCCTGGATGTCGTTGGGTCCGGCGGGCGCTACGCCTTTGACCGGCCACTTGTGGTGCACAACTGCAAGCCCGGCCAGGCCGCGGATGAAATCGTCACACATATGAGCGATGGAAGCATCCGGTTTCCGGCCTTTGACCTGTGTCTGACCGCGATGGGCGGTGGGCGCACGGTCTTGCCCGGCATCAGCCTGGCATTGCGCGATTGCGGCGAAAACACCGGGATCAGCCTGCTCGAAGTCCAACAGCAGTTCCAGTTTCAGGCAGACGGCAAACTGAACCTCAAGGGCAGTGATCTGTGCCTCGTGGTTGGGCCGCGATCGGCTGAAACCGCAAGTTCAGCGCATCGCTGGCGGCCCATCTACATGGATGTCTGCGACACCGCCCCTACGGATCGCGCAACCTGGGCGCTGATCCCGCCAATGACCTAGCACGCAATACCCATTTCGCGACCGAACGACGAGAAAGGAAAGGCACAAAATGACCACCTACGACCGAATTTCGAGACTGAACCACTGGCTGACCGCATTGCTTTTTGTGGCGATGCTCGGCTTTGGTTATTTTCTGGCATATGGCGGCCTGGCGCTGCCTGAAAAACTGCCGCTCTTGAACAATCACAAGGCCATGGGCGTCCTTTTGTTGATCTTGGCCCTGTGGCGGGTCGGGTATCGGATGATCCAGGGCTTTGCAGAGCCTGTGGGAGCGTTGCCAGCCTGGCAGGAACGCGCGTCGACGGTCAGTCACAAGGTGCTGCTGGCCTGCGTCTTGCTGATGCCGGTGTCGGGCCTGACTCTGGCGGTTTTCTCGGGGATTCCGACAAATGTCTTTGGGCTGTTCACAATACCGGCGGTCGAAAAAGTCGACGCCATGGTGATCGGCGCGCGGATGGCGCACAAGATTGTAGCCTATTTGTTGACGATAACACTGGCCGTCCACATCGCCGCAGCCCTTAAGCATCATCTGGTTGATCAGGACAGAACGCTTTTGCGGATGCTGAAGGGTTAGCACATTCGCGCGTCAATCTTTCAGCGATGAAAAACGCGTGGAGGATCAGCCTGCGCGCCCACAAACAAAGGAAAACCCGCCGATGTCATCGGACAAAACACATGATGCTTCGGCGTCGCCCGGAACAGCCACGACAATTGCGGTCTTGGGTATCTCAAGCCTCACCATAATGGCCAACGCGACGATTGCACCGTCACTACCCGGCATGGCGGTGCACTTTGCCAATGTTCCGGAAGTCGAAGCGCTGCTTGGGCTGATGCTGAGCCTGCCATCGGTTGCGATCATCCTGTCTGCGGCATTGTTTGGTGTTATGGCAGAACGATTTGGGCGTATGCCAATGCTTATGATCGCGCTTTCGCTATATGCGATGGGGGGTGCGTCCGGGCTGTTTGCTGACACCATGACCAGTATCCTGATTGGTCGCATAGTGCTTGGGGTTGGGGTTGCCGGTACGATGACCATCGCCATGATGCTGGCGGGCGAGCTGTGGAACGGCCCGGCCCGTATGAAGTTCATGGGCAAACAATCCGCCACAATGAGCCTTGGGGGAGTTGTATTCATAACCTTCGGTGGGTTCTTGGCAGAAATCTCGTGGCGGGGGGCCTTCGCGTTGTATCTGCTGGCACTACCCGTCGCAGTTCTGGCGCTGATGTACATCAAACCGCAGCCAAAGCCACACAAACGTGCCGGTGGACAAAAAGTACCGCTGGATTGGGGTGTGTGTCTGAAAATCGGGGCGCTTGGGTTTATGACAATGGCGATCTTCTACGTCATTCCTGTGCGCCTTCCCTTTGTTTTGGCTGATATAGGGGTCACGTCGACAGCGGTATCGGGCATGATCCTTGCGTCAGTGACCTTGTCGGGTGTGCTGACGTCGATGAATTTTCAACGGATCGGCCGGGCGCTTTCGCCGATTGCGATCTATGCGGTTTGCTTCGGCTTGTTTGCAATCGGCTACGGGCTGATTGGCACGGCGACAACTGTTTTCCAGATTGTCATCGGGACGCTGACAACCGGGTTGGCGCTTGGTGCCATCATGCCAAACCAGAATTCCTGGCTGATGAGCGTGATAGCCCCCGAGGCGCGGGGGCGTGCCGCAGGGCTTATGACAACATTCGTTTTCCTGGGACAGTTTTGCGGCCCAATGTTCGCGGGGCTGCTTGGGATGTTTCTTTCCCTGAAAGGGATTTTCATCGCCTTCGCTTTGGTGGCTGCCAGTATTTCTGCGTTGTTGTTCTTTGTTGCGAGGATCAGCGCAGGCAATGCGGCAGCAAGTGCAGACCGCGTGTAGCTGACCTTTTTCCGCGATGCCAATTTGATCTGTTGTTGACATCATGTCCTAAATATATAATAAGCGTTGTTGATTATATGCAATCGACATTATGCGCGCAGGACACTGATCTTGCGCAGAGTGATCGTGGCTAACGGGAGGAGAAATCATGTTTGCTCAGGTTATCAAGGATGGTTGTTTTGTCGCTGCGCTCAGCGCCGTGCAGCTGATGCTACCGGGACTGGCATCTGCCGAAACCAAGTTGATCGACACACCGTCTGGCACTTATACAGCGGATGCCAACCACACCACGTTGGCATTCAAAGTCGGGCATATTGGCCTGTCGACCTACGTGGCGCGATTTATTGGGGTGGAGTCGACCATTGCGTTGAATGCAGACGACCCCACACAGTCGCATGTTGAACTGACAGTTGATCCGTTATCCATCAAGGCCGACTATGCCGGAGACTACAGCGCCATTTACCCTGACTCGACTTTCGCGGGCTGGGACGAACATCTGGCCAAGCACGAAAACTTCTTTCAAGCCGACACCTTCCCCGAGATTTCCTTTGTATCGACATCCATAGAGCCAACGGGCGACAATACGGGTATCGTCAAGGGTGAGCTGACGATGCTGGGCAAAACGCTGCCGCTGGACATGGACGTCACGTTCAATGGGGCGCTGGCGCAGCATCCGTTCATTCCCGGCTATGCCGTGGTCGGCTTTTCCGCAACCGGCACCGTGAAACGGTCGGACTACGGGATGACGTTCCTGCTTGAGCCACCCTTCGTGACGGATGAGGTCATGATCGAATTCGAAACCGAATATCTGATGCCAAACGCGTCGTAACAACCCTGCTGGACACAGCCAAAGCAAAGGACACTCCAATGACAAAAATTGCCGCGGTACAGGCTGCTCCAGAATGGCTGGATGCAAAGGGCACGACCGACAAGACCATCGCATTGATCGAACAGGCCGGCCGGCAAGATATTCGGCTGCTGGGGTTCGGTGAGTCGTGGTTACCTGGCTATCCACATATGATCTTTCTCCATCCGCCGATGGAAACGATGCCAATGGTGATGAAATATCGCGAGAATGCGATCTGCATTGATGGCCCCGAGATGAAGGCCATTCGCGAAGCCTGTGAACGGGCGGGCGTCTGGGTCATGCTGGGATTTGCCGAGCGTGACAAGGGCAGCATTTATGCAGCCCAGGCCTTGATTGATGATCATGGAAACCTGCGCATGACCCGCCGCAAGCTGCGCCCGACCCATATGGAAAGGACAGTTTGGGGCGAAGGGCCCGCGACCGATATCAAGGTCGTTGAAACCCCCTTTGCGACTGTCGGGGGGCTGGTGTGCTTTGAGAATGTGCAGCCGATCATGCGCCATGGCATGTACGCCTTGGGTGAGCAGATCCACGTGGCCTGCTGGCCGTCCTTTGGTCTGTTCAAGGGGCTGCGCAAGACCTATGCCTTCTCGAAGGAAGCCAATCTGAACGAATGCTTCAGCTACGCGTTGCAGGGCCAGTGTTTCGTAATTGCGGCCAACTCGATCATTCGCCCCGAAGATATTGATACCGTCACCATGGGCAATGACGCGCTGAAGGAATTCATCCAGCCCGGCGGTGGTGCGGCTGCTGTCTATGGCCCGGACGGATACCGGCTTACCGAGCCGCTGGACGAGCACGAAGATGGCTTTGCAATTGCCGAGTTTGATGCATCCTATATCGAAAAAGCCAAGATCTTTGCCGATCCGGCTGGCCACTACTTCCGCCCGGACGTCGCGAAGCATATTTTTGAGGGCAAGAACACGTCAGTCGTGGCGCAGGACGCGGCTGATCAGCCTGATCCCGAACGGCTGACTGCGGCGGACTAACCCGCCGCAGCCTTTGCGCTATCAGAGCACGCCGTCACAAACTGTCGACTGGCGTGCTTTCACCTTCGAGGATGATGTCAATGAACCGGTCGAATTCCTTGCGCTGCGACTTCGACAGCTTGTCAAGGAAGCGGGCCCTATTTTTCTCGACCATCGGAACACATTGATTAAGCAAATCAATGCCCTTCGGGGTAAGTTTCAATAGACGTGATCGTCCGTCCAGCGCGTCCAGCACCTGATCTATCAGACCCTCTTTGCGCATCTGGACCAGCACACGCGACGTTGCCTGACGCGTCACGCCGATATAATCGGCCAGTTCCGATGACGTACTGATCTTGCTTAGTCCGATACTTGCAAGGACGCACCATTTCATCCGGGTCAAACCAATCTCGGCCAGCTGGCTTTCAAGCCGGGTCTGTATCAGCCGGGAAATACGCGACAGACGATATCCGGCGCTGAGGTGCAGCCGATAATCAGTGTCTAGCAGCCCTTCCACGACAAACTCCTTTGCTGCTTGGTTCATGTTCTTTTTCTACTTTCTGTTCGAGTTGTTGCGGCGAGTCTAAACCACCAAATGGTCGCTGGCCAACTAATATCTCACCAACATATAATAACCAATGTAGATTATAACTTGACAGTATAATACTACATTAGCATTGTAAGCACCATCAAATCCGGCACCGAGTCGGACCAGGAATGAGGGATATGCGGCTTTGTCCACGTGGACGGCACGCATTCTGTTTGGGAGGACATAATGAAGATCAAATCGTTTGCCATTGCCGCAATCAGCGCAATCACACTTGCATTGCCAGCGCAGGCGGAAACCTTGTCGCTGGCCTATTTCATGGGGGCCAATCACCCGATGAACAAGGCGTTCCTGACGCCGATGGGCGAAATGATCGCCGAAGAGACCGGTGGCGCCTTGACGGTCGAGCATTATCCGGGGGGTGCTTTGAATGGTGTCCCTTCTAAGCAATACTCTATCATGCTGGATGGTGTTGCTGACATCGTGTTCATGACCCCAAGTGCCACCAGCCGCCTGTTTCCCAAAACCTCTGTGATCAGCCTGCCCAATCTTTGTGAAACGGCCGCCGAATGCACCACGATGCTGCGGGCCGCGGAAAGCGAGATCGCGACAGAGTACCGGGGCAAGATTGTCGGCCTTTGGACAGCCTCACCACCGGTTCTGATCACACGCGATACGCCTGTTCGGACGCTTGATGACATTCGGGGCATGAAAATCCGGGTTCCTGATCCGACCGCTATTCCCTTTGTCGAAGCTCTGGGTGCATCGCCAGTTGCGATACCGGTGACAGATATCAACCAGGCGCTTGCGAATGGGGTGATCGACGGCATCATGATCGACCCCTCGGGTATCTTGTCTTTCAAGCTGGATGAGCCGGGCAACTATGTCACGAACTGGTTTGCTGGTGGCGCACCTACATTTGTCGTCGCCATGAACCAAGGCGTCTACGACGGGCTTGATGATGCGGGCAAAGCCGCGGTGGACAAGGTTGCAGCGTCGGATCTGTCGATGCAGGCCGCCGAAATGTACTGGAACATCGGGCGCCAGGGCCTGGCACATGCCGAAGAAAAGGGCCTTGAGATCATCGAATTCTCTCCTGAAGACCGCCAAGAGATCGATGCCGTTGTTGCAGAGGTGATGGCGACCGTGTCGGCAGAAGACGCCGGTGATCGCACAGTTGGCGACATCGTAGCCCTCTTGAAGGGCCAATAAGATGCAAGGGCGCCGTCTGGGGGTTGATCGGTTTTTCGACGGCTCCGGCGGTGTCATTGCCGTGATCGGATCCATTGGGCTGTTGGGGCTGGTCTTTTTGACGGTTGCCGATGTGGTCTGGCGTTACGCGCTCAATGACCCGATCTTTGGCCTTATCGACGTGTCGATGATGGTCTCATCAGCGGTCGTGGCATGTTCGGTCACCTGGGCGGCGCTGAAGAAGGCCCATGTGACAATCGAACTGATCGAAGGGCATTTCGGTGTGAAATCCCTTCTGTATCTGGGCCGCATCATCGAGACGCTGACCGCCTTGCTTTTTGCAACCGCCTGTTATGCGCTGATCAAGAAAAGTACTTGCGGCTTTGCCTGCGGTGACATCACCGACAATCTGGCCATTCCGCACGGGCCCTTCTATCTGGCGCTGGCAGCGTCCATGGCATTTTGCGCAGCATTAAGTCTCTGGCGCGCATGGCGCCCGCATCCCACCCCTGTCGAAGAAAGCTAGGTCATGGACTTGTTCGCCATCGCAATCGGCGGTTTCGCCGTACTGTTGTTGTTGCTTTATCTGCGGATGTCCGTGGGCGTCGCCATGATGCTTGTCGGGGCTGCGGGGATCTACCTGATCCGCCCACAAGCGGCCCTTCCCAAGCTGGCACTTGAGATATTTGGCGAGGCGACAAGCTACCCATTGTCGATCATCCCGCTATTCGTGCTGATGGGCAATCTGGCAGGCGTTTCAGGCATGAGCCGGGACATCTACACGGCGGCCCATACCTGGATCGGGCATTTCCGGGGTGGGCTGGCCTCGGCCGCGGTTGTGGGCTGTGCGGGGTTTTCGGCCCTATCCGGGTCCTCGCTCGCCTCGGCCATGACGATGGGGCGCGTTTCCCTGCCGGAAATGAAGCGGTTCGGCTATAATGACAGCCTTGCGACCGGAGCCATCGCGGCAGGTGGCACCCTTGGCATTCTCATTCCGCCATCCGCTGGCTTCGTCGTGTTCGCGATCCTGACGGAGGAAAGCATTGGACGGCTCTTTCTGGCTGGCATCCTGCCGGGGATCATGCTGACATCACTCTTCATTGTGGCGATCTGGCTGTGGACCCTGCGTAATCCCGAAATCGCGCCGCAAAACACCGAACGGTTTTCGTGGGGTCAGCGGTTTTCGGCCCTTGGCCGTGCCAGCGCCATTCTCAGTATCATCTTCCTGACCATCGGCGGCATCTATGGCGGCGTCTTTTCAGCGACCGAGGCCGCCGGGATCGGGGCGTTCCTGACGCTGGTTGTCGCGTTGCTGCGCAGATCGCTGAATAGAGAGAACATCAAGACGGTGTTCAGTTCCACGCTGCAGGCGACTGGCACGGTCTATCTGATCCTGTTTGGCGCGTTCATGTTCAAGTCGTTCATCGGCTTTACCGGCATCACGCTGTTTCTGGCAGAATATGTCGGTGGGCTGGGGCTGAGCGGCACACAGGTGATGATCGCTTTTCTACTGGTCTTCATCATTCTTGGCATGTTCCTGGACAGCTTCGCGATGCTGGTCCTGACGGTTCCCCTGATCCAGCCAATTCTGGAGCCACTTGGCGTGGATATGATCCTGTTTGGCGTCTTGGCGGTGATTGCGCTGGAAATGGGCCTGATCTCGCCGCCAGTGGGGATGAACGTGTTCATCGTGAAAAGCGTCGCACCGGATGTGAATATCGGCACAATCTTCCGCGGCATTTGGCCGTTCTGGGGTGCGATGCTGGTGGCATTGGTGATCCTGCTGCTCTTCCCGCAGATCGTGCTGATGCTGCCCGACACGATGCTGGGCGCGCGTTAGGTGCCGCGCATTCAGGGCAGAACGCCACCGGCGCCCGCCCTGCAACCTGTCCCGAAACTTGTCATAGATCCAGTGTGATGGTCTCGCCTGCCGTTGCTGCACGCGACTGGCAGGTGAT
The DNA here is from genome assembly GCF_038443705.2 of Yoonia sp. SS1-5. Lineage (NCBI taxonomy): Bacteria > Pseudomonadati > Pseudomonadota > Alphaproteobacteria > Rhodobacterales > Paracoccaceae > Yoonia > Yoonia rhodophyticola. The sequence goes on from NZ_CP151767.2 coordinate 3,377,539, forward strand.
CATCGTGGTCTCGCGCTGTGCCTTGGACAGTACGAAATCCCGGTGTTCAACTGCGCCCGCTGTCACGCCGCATTTGCATACGCCGCAAATCCCGTCACCGCATTTCAGGTCGATCGAAATGTCGTTCTCGTTCAGCACGTCGGCAACACTTTTGCCGATGGGGACATCAAACTCCTGCCCGGAACTGGCGATGCGCACGACAAAGGGATGATCCTCGTATTCCGGTGCTTCTGGAACAGAGAAATATTCCAGATGCCTTGCATCCTCCGGGAAACCACATGCCTCTGCCGCGTCCATTACGGATTGCATATAGGCCTCTGCCCCACAGGTGTAGACATGGGCACCGGGCGTATATGTCAGGATTTGGCTCAGATCCGCACGGGACCCTTCATCGCTAATGTGCAACTTGACCCGGTCAGCCCAGGCGAAGGCCTGTAGGTCATCGAGAAAGCCCATGTGTCTGCGGGACCGGCCGGAATAGTGCAGCTCAAACTCTGCACCGATGGCGTGCAGCCGGTGCGCCATGGCCATCATCGCGGTGATCCCAATACCGCCTGCCATCAGGTAGGTTTTGGAAGCGCTTTCAACCAACGGGAAATGATTGATCGGGCGAGAGACGAAGACCTTGCGCCCCTGGGTGAAGATGCGGTGCAACAGCTTGGAGCCACCGCTCCCTTCGTCCTCGCGCAGGACGCCGATCTGGTATTTGCTCCGGTCACTGGGGCAGCCGGACAGGGAGTATTGGCGTAAATACTCGGGTGCGACGACGATATCCAGATGCGCGCCCGCTTCCCATTCAGGAAGGACATGGCCGTTTACCGCTCGCAATTCGTATTTGGTTACCCCCTCGGCCATTACCTCGGCCTTGGCGATTTCGACCTGAATGGCGGGGTTTTCGCCCTCAACTGTGTATTCGTTGATCAGCCCGTCGGTATCACCACGCGCCATCCGCTCTTTGTAAACCTCTGCTGTGACCATGGCTTGATAAGCCTCGATCCCGTCCTCGCGATTAAGCGGTGAAGGGAAGGGGTGCGGTGGCGGCGCAAGGGCGGGTGTGACGACCGCAAGGGTCTGATCCTCGTATTTCAGGTCGAGATCTTTCTGCAGCGCGCGTTCATTGACCGGGTGCTTGGTTGGCCGGAATGCGCCGTCCTCCTGCACTTCCAGATCCCACCACCACTTTTTGACCGGATTGATCTGCCCGCGATCCAGCATGTCATCAAGTTTCGCCAGCGCGGGTGCCGTCCCCGGCACTTTCATCGCGGTCCATCGCCAGGCCGCATCAGCCAAAACACCCTCCAAATTCCAAGGGCAGGTCTTCATGCAACGCCCGCACATGCCCCCACCAAGGTTACTGACCCGGTATGTCGCGCATTTCTGACTATCGGATTTCCATATCTCATAGCCATTATGCATCAGCTTCGGGCCCGCCGTGATCGCACCAGACGGGCATTCCCGCGCGCATTTCTTGCAGCTGTCGCAGAATTTCTGCAGACCGAAATCAATGGGCTTGTCATGGGACATTGGCAGCTCGGTCGTCACAACGCCGGATTTGAGCCTTGGACCCAGATAGGGGTTCAAAATGACCTCGCCAATCCTGCTGACCTCGCCTAGGCCGGATAATAGCAGAAGGGGCGGTTGGATAACCTCGCCCTCAACCATCGTGTGTGCCTTTGCTGGGTAGCCAACATTCCTGATCTGATGTGCGATCACCCCGCCCAGGAGTGCAAAGCGCAGATAGCCCCGCATGGATTGCGCGACCGAAATCCAATCATCGCCGCTGGCCCCTTCCATTGTGTCAAAGCCCTGATCAATCACCATCGAGATCGCCTGATCATGGGATGGGATGACTTCTTCGCCAGCGGCGTTATGGGAATAGTAGGCCCAATCAGGGCAACGAGAGACGCCAACACCATCAACACTTAGAAAATAGGTGGCGGCTTTGACGTGGTCATGCGCCTCTTGCGGGGTGTAGGGGATTTGACATTCCGCAACTGGCCCGTTTTGCAATAGGGCAAAGGCACTGAGTGGGCGACGCTGCGCGGGGGAGGTGGGGCTTTTCATTGTTGCATAGCCACCCTTCCACTTTTGCTGAAGCGGTTTGCCGAGGTCACCAAAGGCCGCGCGGATCAGCATGTCAGACCGCTTTGGCAGCCGTGCAACATTGCCTTCGTCGATATATGTTGTGGGCGCATCAACGCGCTTGATCTTCTCGAACGGATGCGCGCCATCCTTGAACCGGCGCTTGGCATAAAGCATGGCTTTGCTCTTGGGCAGCTTTGCAGCGACCAGCGGCAAATCGGTGCCAACCGGATAAGAGGTTGTCACCGCCGCCATGCCAAAACGCGACCCGATAAATGGTGCGCTTACCTGCCCATCCACAACAGCAGCAAGGCCGGTGGCAACAGCCAGCTTGTTCAGATCAATATCCGCGCTGCTTGCTGTATGCGCCCGCGCGCTGTGGCCCAGCTGCCGCAAATAGGTCGCCACAACGACGGCAGCTTCGGATGCCAGAAGGGCCGAGCGGTGATCTTCTGCGCCCATGATCCAGTCGGCGCCCGGTTCATCCGGGTCCGGTGTCCGGGGATGTTCGAACAAGTAGACGATAGCATGGGTATGCGTGTCGATGGAGCCGGGAGGAGCTTCCATCGACTCGCGCAACTCCGCCATCAGCAGGTCGTGACCGGGTGCCAGCGATTTGCTTTGACGCGTGCGCAGAACCTGCGCCAGTTCTGCGATCCCCTCGTTCAGATAGGGACGGGTCAGGATCGCCTCGGACGGCAGTTTTCCAGTCGACGCCATGGACGCGCCGCAAAAATACCCAAATGATTTCAGATGGTTTGAGCGCTCTTCAAGATCATCCGGTGTTTCAGAGACCAACCCGTTCACGGTCCCGTCACGGATGGCATCCATCATCGCCTGATGTTCGCGCATGGCGTTCACGAGGCTCTGGGGCCTGTCCCTGTCGACAAAGGACAGCGGCACAAATGGCGGTACGTTTTGCAGGTCTGTGTCTTGTTGGCGCGTGGCGTTCTCCAGGGGGAAGCGCCCCAGATGCATGGGCCGGTTTTTCTGAGAGCGGAATTGATTGAACATATCGTTTTGACCTGCCTTGTGTTCCGTTCGACCGATGATGACCGTGGGTCGCGGACTTGGCGTCGGGCCAAGGGCGAGGTCAACTCAGGCTTATATAATCCTAAATCAATATAATAAACCTTGCGTATGATAATCAAGCATTATAACTTGCGCTTGCGTCTTCAAGCGATGCTAGGCCGCTGAGCAAGGCCATAAATGTCTAAAATTCGCCGCCGACGCATGGGCCGGACGGGTCGAAATGGCAGCCAAGGAAAAAGGGAACACCGATCATGTCAGATCAACAAAGCCGCACAGAAATCCGCGAACTTACGCAGGCCGCAATTGGTGTGATCGAAGCGCCCGGGCGCGCGACGGTGATCAGCGCCGAAAACCCCCTGCCGGCCGTCGCGCGGGACGCCACTTCGGACGCGCCACCGTTTGAGCTTTTTCATTTCGGGTTCTCAATTTGCTCGCACAAAGTTCGCGCCGTTCTGTCCGAGTTAGGATTGGAGTTCGGCTCAAATCAGTTCGCCGGTCCAACGAAATACGAAAACTACACGCCCGAATATGTGCGGCTACGACTCCAATCCGATGTCGCAAAAACTTCGAAATTCGTCAGTGGCTTTTCCGGCGCGTCCTCGGTTGACGATGATGGGTTCGATCCTTTGGTCGTGCCCACGCTAGTTGACAATCAAGCAGGAAAGGTGCTGGCGGATTCGAAGCTGATCTGCCTGTACCTCGTGAACACTTATGGCGGCGGCCATGATCTGTTGCCCGATGATCTGAAAGACAGAATTCTGCAGGAAATGGACGTCGTTGACCAAACCCCGCACGTCGCACTGCTTTACGGTGCCGACCCAGAGGGCGATACGCGTCCCACCGACATTCAATCTAGAATGCCGGGCATCCATCAAATCAAGTTCGAAAGCATCAAGGGCCATATGTCGTCGGTTCAAGGGGATGCCAACTTGATGGCGGCCTACAAAGCCAAACTGGAAAAAGAAAAGAACGCAGAGGCGTTCGTCGTGGATGGCACGGCCATGCAAGACGCAACCCAACTGGCCGAGCGCCTGATTGCAGACCTGGAAACGACGCTGCAAGCCTCAACAGGTACATGGTTGTTTGACGACCGCTTTACCTTGGCCGATCTGGTTTGGGGCGTCAGTCTGCTGCGTCTTGACTACCTTGGAAAAAGCCAGTTTTGGGACGGCGACACGCCGCGCCCGAACGTCAAGGCCTACTATCAAAGACTCGCAGCGCGCCCCTGCCTGATCAATGCGATTGTCGATTGGCCCGGGTCACGCAAACGGCTCCAAACCTCGTAGCGAACTGTCGCGTGCTGACGAGTGGCGACAGAGGCTCCAAAAGTAGTCCTGGAACCCACGCTGACCTGAGCATCTTGCGCGCCTGTCGAGACCGGCACCATACCTATCGGGGCCTCCGGTAGCTCTATGGTGCAAGTCGGGGCGGACAATCGTGAAGCCGCCCGAAGGTGACTGCTGCGCTTCCTGTTCATACGCAACAGTGCTTTATCCACCCGTGGAAAAATGCAAATCTGTTGCGCATCGCGGCAGTCCGATCACGTTGTAGAAAAAGTGCGGTCTCGGTTCGGGTCAAATCGACATGCACGAATGACCGGCTTGGCGTGTGCTACCCCGCCAATTAACGACCAGGAACCATTCCGATCGGTGGCACATCCGTGTTTTCCTCAGCCTTAAAGACCCGGCCATTTGAAAGCCGTGCCCGAGCAGGTTCGATAATTTTGTCATCAATTGCACCAGGTAATTGACTACAATATATCCACGTTTCCCACGTCTCGTCCGGCTTAAGTCGTTTTGGCAGCGGTCGTTCCGCGGGGAGGGCAGCGACTGGCGGAGTTGTCTCAAACCAGACATGAGTTAGCTCTATCTCTTTGTCTTGGGACAGATTTGTTACATTGAGAAAAAACGCAAGCTTAGTATCACCAGCAAATTGTGCTGTATGAACCGTGAACCGAACGCGACGCCGGTTAAGATATTCAGGAGCAATTAGGTCAATGGTAGTCTTGATAACATTCCACAAGAGAGACATATCAAAATTTCCCCGGATTTGACGCGTCTACTAGACAAAAGCTACTGTGTACCTTCGCGTATTAGCAAGCCAAATTAAGTGATTGGCGACGGAAGCAGACGCTTGGCATAACCGTGCGAGAGGCAGAAAAGTCCCGCAGAGCGGGCCTAGCAACACCCCTCAACCCGCCCGTAACGACCGCAAAAACAACCCGATCCCGCCGACAAGCAGAACGAGGATGACGATCAGCTCAAAGGCGCTCATCCGGGCCAGTTGTAGTTCCATATTGGCGATCACCCCGAAAACCAGGGCAACAAGCGACCCGCAAGCAAGCAGCCAGCCCAGCCAGTTGCGGGAATTATAAAAGACCATCCCAACCCCGAACATGAACGGGATCAGGATGATGCCGCTGGTGATCGGCATGCCGCCAATATTGAACGCCACGCTGCCCAGCCCGAAATTCGGCCGTACGATAATGCCGTTCAGCAGCAGGTAACCGCCGCCAATCATCATGATTAGCCCGATCAGAAAACTGCCGGTTCCACCGTCACTGCCACCTGCGCCACGTGCCATATGGGTCCCTGCCTTTCCTCGTCTCATTGTTTGAAACCGCAATGGGGTTTCCTACAGCGCCATATGGCGGTTCACATCTTTATAAAGCAAGTAGCGAAATGGGCCCGGGCCCCCTGCGTAACAGGCCTGCGGGCAGAACGCGCGCAGCCACATGAAATCGCCGGCCTCGACCTCGACCCAGTCCTGATTAAGGCGGTAGACGGCCTTGCCTTCCAGCACGTAAAGCCCGTGTTCCATCACATGTGTTTCTGCAAAGGGGATCACGCCGCCGGGCTGCAGTGTGACGATATTGACATGCATGTCATGGCGCATATCCGACGGGTCAACAAAACGGGTCGTGGCCCAGGCACCATTGGTATCGGGCATCGCGATTGTCGTGGCACTTGCCTCGTCTGTGACAAAGCTCTCTGGCGCCTCGATCCCTGTAACGGCCTGATACTTCTTGCGGATCCAATGAAAGCTCGCATTGGCGTTGCCATTGTTAAGAAGCTGCCACGCGGCGCCCGGCGCAAGATAGGCGTAGCCGCCCGCATTCATCTGATGGTCTTGGCCATCAAGTGTCAGGGTCACTGTTCCGGACACCACAAACAGCACCGCCTCGGCCCCGGTTTCGGTCTCGGGGCTTGTGCTGCCGCCGCCGGGCGCGACCTCGACCACATATTGGCTGAATGTTTCGGCAAACCCCGATAACGGCCGGGCCAGCACCCATGCCCGTGTCTTTGTCCAGAACGGAAGGTTGCTGGTGACGATGTCGGTCATCACCCGCTTGGGAATGACGGCGTAAGCGGTGGTAAAGACTGCACGATCCGTCAGTAACTGGGTCTGCGGGGGCAGGCCGCCTTTGGGGGTGTAATAGGTCGAATGCGACATCTGCGGCTCCGGCTCTGGTCGGGGTATTAGACCTCAGCCGCAGGGTATTGGAAAGGGTGCAGTTCAGGCAAAAAGCCCAAGCGGGTCGTCCGCGAAATCAGGAAAGATTGGCGACAGGTCAGGTGTTTTCATATGCGTGCGCAGCACTTCTGCCAGAACCTGCCGGTAATCTGTTGTGATCGCCAGATCCGCGCCCTGGGCGAGGGCCTCATTCTGCAGACCTGGCCAGGCGCCCAGCATCTGGCCGCCTTTGACGTTGCCGCCAACGATCATCATCGCATTGCCATAGCCATGATCGGTGCCGCCTGCCGTATTGCTGCGCAATCGTCTGCCGAATTCGCTCATCACGACAACGGTAACATGTTCGCGCCGGTCCCCAAGGTCCCGCCAGAAGGCCATCAACGCCTGCGACAGGTGCCGGGTTCGTTTCGCGAAATCCCCCGCCTGATTGATGTGAGTGTCCCAGCCGCCGTAGTCCGCCGTTGCGATACGCAAGCCCAGATCAAGTTTCAGCGCATGTGCGATGGTCTGCAGGGATTGCGCCAGCGGGCCCTTTGGGTATTTCACATCGGGCCTGTAGTTGGGGCGCTCGCCCGTATCAGGATCCGTCAGACGATCTGACAAAAGCCCGGAAAGGCCGACAAGTTTGCTGATCTGCGGCCCGATCAACGGATGCGCGGCAAAGCCATCCATCATGCTTTGCCCGATCATATGTGACAGCTCGTGCCCCGCCGGCAGGATCAGATCATCCAAGGCGCCGGCAACAGGAACCCCACCGCCACCCCGCAGACTTTCCGGCGCGCTGTCGCCGACCGCAAGGGCGGGCAAGGGGCCATCAGGTTCTTGATTTGCCAGCCAGCGCCCAAGCCAGCCGCCGGTTGTTGATACCGCGCTGGCGCGTTCCATCTTGTCCTCGGCGTCAAAATGGCTGCGGGTGCCGTCGGTCAGCCCCGCTGCATGCACGACCGCAAGCTCGCCAGCGCCGAAGAGTTCCGACAGCCCCTTGGCTTGCGGGTGAAACCGGAAATCGACATCTGCGGCCTGATCCTGCAGCACAAAACCGGCCTTGTCCCCCTTGCGGGCTACCCGCAGATCGGGTGCGCGGGCGGCGATAAGGTCTGTATCCGCACTGGGGCAGATCAAATGCAGCCCGTCCGCACCACCGCGCAGGAAGATCACAACAAGGACAGGTTCTGTCATGGCTTACCTCAACACGAATTGCGGGTGCAGGGCGGCGGCGGCATGGACCACAGATGCAACCCAGACCCGCCCGTCGCGATCATCAGGCAGCGTTTCTACCCCAAGCGTGGCCAAGGCCTGTGATACGGTGCCTTCGGGCACGCCGAACCGGTTTTCGGTGCGCTGCGCGAGGGATTGAAGGGATGTGACCTCGCGCAGTGCGCCGCTACCCGGCATTTGCGCGCCCATCCAACCTTCATGCGCATAAAGTGCCAAACCGATCAGGCCCTGCAGCGTGCGGGTATTTGCCCAATCGGCCGTATGATCAGGATGGCCAGTGGGCGGTTTGACTGCATGCTGTGTCCAGCCCGCCCGGCCAAGGTGCCAGTCGAAATCCAGTGTCGGCGCATGGACATGCGCACCGCTGGCCCGGTAAATCCCTGCCAGATACTCAAACGGACGGCGCAATTTTGAGGGCGGCGTTTGTTGGAATTCATCATGCAACACGATCGTTCGCAGCACATGGGCGATCTGATCGGGGTCATCCACAAGCGCATGAAACCGGGCCGCGACCGCCGCGTGATAGTCGGCAGATGGGCTTTCGATGCCAAGGCGCAACAGCAATTTGCCCGCCACGTGATGTGCCGTTGCCGGATGGGCCGCCAACATGTCCAAAACCTGCTCCCCATCAGCAAGTGGCGCGCGATTGGGCGGAAACTCAACGCTAAGCACCCGCTTTTGGTAGGGGTCATGCCATCGTTCCACATAGTGGAATGCGCCGGTCAGGGGGGCATGGATGCCTTTGCCATTGCCACGACCGTCCCCGATGCTCCACCCTGTGAATGCGCGTGCGACTTCGTAGACGTCCTGATCAATGTAGCCGGTCGCCTTGCCGTCGGTCGCGCCGGGCACCTGACGCCAGTCGTCGTAGATATCGTTGAAGTAATGTTTGACACCCAAAGTATGCAGTTCCAGCAATTCGCGGGCAAAATTCTCGTTTGCGGGGCTGGCCCGACTGGCATCATTGTTCAGATAGCTGAGCATTGCGGGTGCCGTTGCGACGTCGCCTAGCATCATCCGGAAATTGCCAAACGCATGACCCCGTAACATGCGGTCATAGGCCGGGAAGAACACGGCAGTCGGTCCATCCTTGTAGGCGTTTACGCTGAAATGTTCGTGCCAGAAGGCTGTCATCAGTTCGCGCAGTTGTGCGTCGGCATTGACGGCCCGGATCAGTGATGCGGCTTTGACCTCATCTGCGGGACGGATCCGCTCGGCAAATGAAACCGGTTGCTCAAAGTCCAGAAGCGGCATCAGGCTGGCGGTGTCCGCGTTGAGGGTATTGAGGTGGCGCATCTCGTCCAGCCCATCCCACGCAGCGCCGGTGTCGTTGCTGCCCGGTCCGTAAGCGATTTGCAGCTTGGCTTGCGACAGCAGGCGATCAAGTGCGGGGTCTGTGGCGGGCTTTGCCAGTTCCGCATCCAGCCAGTCAGACAAGCCCTGGCGTTCCAGATCGGTCCGGTTTTGTGGTGTTGCCCCGAATGTCAGCCGGTTCAGGATCACAAGGCCAGGACTGACCTGCGCCGCCTCTGCCCGCGCCGCGCCGAGCAACAGAAGCGAGAGCAAACCCTTGTGCAGATCTCGTCGCGAGATGTCCATGCGCATATCGTCGGTGACTGCACCGCAATCGCCAAGCCCTAATTCAGCGCGGGCATCTTGTCGGCAATGGTTTTCCTATTCAGAGCGGGGCAAGTTCCACGCCCGCTGCTGTCAGGTGCTGTCTGATTTCGCGTGCCATCGCCACAGCGTCAGGCGTGTCCCCATGCAAGCAGATCGTATCAATGCGACAGGGGATGTGTTTGCCGCTTTCGGCAATGATGGCCCCCGCATCCAGCATGCCCAAGATACGTTTCGCCGCCGTTTGCGCATCATGCAACACGGCCCCGGGTTTGCGCCTGTCGACCAGTGTCGCGTCGTCCTCATAAGCGCGGTCGGCAAAGATTTCCCCCGCCCAGTTGCAGCCCAGTTCGCGCACGGTGCTTTCCATGGCCGTGGCCGCCAGCACCATGATCACAATGTCAGGATCGACATCAAGTGCCGCCTGATAACAGACCCGTGCCAGTTCCGCATCCTCGGAGGCCATGTTCGCAAGCGCGCCATGCAGTTTCAGATGCCGTACCCGGCCACCGGCGCGGCGCGCCATCGCCTGTGCCGCCCCCAGCTGATAGGCGACGGCGTTGGCCAGTTCCTCATGTGCGATTGGCAGGCGCCGCCGCCCGAACCCCTTCAGGTCTGCAAAGCCGGGATGCGCGCCGATGCCGACGCCCTTTTCATGTGCAATCTGCATTGTACGGGCCATGACGTCAGGGTCGCCCGCATGAAACCCGCAGGCGATATTGGCCGACGTCACGATATCGAGCAATGCGGCGTCATCACCCATTTGCCATGGGCCAAAGCCCTCGCCCATATCGGAATTCAGATCGACACTGCGCGTCATTGTCAGGACCTTTCAATATCGTCGCCGGATGTGACCCCGCTGATCAGTTGATACCCAAGCAGATCGGGAATGTCATGCGGATCACGGTGGACCGGACGGCAGGCCTCGGACATCTGTCGGTAAAGCTGCGGATCAGAGATATATGTTGCCTCGGCCTCCGCCATGCTGAGCCAGGTGAATGTCAGCTGCGTGCCGGGGGCGGCTTGCGCGACCTTGGGCAGATCAGCTGGGATGACCGTGCCGATCCGGGGGTAGCCGCCAATGGTCTGGCATTCGGCAAGCAGTACATATGGCACGCCATCACCGGTCATTTGCACATCACCGGGCAAGATAAGGTCCGACACGATATTCAGCGCCCCGGCCATGGCAAAGCCTGCCCCTTCATGGTCCAGCCGGACCCCTTGCCGGTTCCCGCGCGGACTGCGTTCAAAGGATGTCTCCGCAAAAGTGGCGCGTATGGCTGCGGCAAAGTCGTCCGTCTGCGGGCCGGGCATGATCCGGATCGGCCCGCCGCCCAGCCTGTCACCCGGTTCCAGTGCATGTGGACCTGACAAGGGGGCCGGATCCTTGCCCAACGGGATGACGTCGCCTTGCACCAGCGCGCGCCCGATCCCCGCCGTCAGATGGGTCGCGCGGCTGTCAAGCGCGGGTGGCGTGTCGATCCCGCCTGCAAAGGCAAGGTAGCCATACACCCCGCGCAGCGCCCCGCCGATTGTCAGCATCTCGCCCTTGCGCAGCAATCTGGTCTGATTGGGCGGAACGGGAGAGTCGTCAATCGTGGCCTGCATGCGCGCGCCGGTCAGTGTGATACGGGTATCGGCGGTGACGCTGAACGTCCCGCCAAATCCCATCATCTCAAGCACTGCGGCGCCAAGGCCGGTGTTCAGCAACGCATATGCCTCGATCAATGCGTGCCTGTCGGTGGCGCCGCCGCAGGGCAAACCCTGGGCGGTCCATCCCGGGCGCCCCAGATCCTGGATCGTGACGCCCGGCCCGACCTTATGAACGTGCAGCGCTGTCATCAGGTCACATGCTCGCAGGTCGCGCCACCGTCCGGATCGCCGGTGGCCTGCAGCGACGTCAGCTCCGTATCGGTGATCTGGTGAAAGGAGACCGCGTCGCCGGGCGCAAAGGCAAATGGTTCCGCAGCGTCGGGGCGGTAGACCTGAAACGCCGTTTGACCGATATGGCGCCAGCCGGTTGGGGCATCCGCGGCAAAGATGATCAACTGGCGCACCGCCACGACCAGCGCGCCGGGCGGAACGCGCGCCGTCAATGCGGTCTGGCGCGGAATGTCCCAATGTGATGGCAGCATGCCCAGATAAGGTTGCCCCGGCGCAAATCCGATTGCGATCACCCGGGGCCGTGCGGCAGTAATCTGTGCCGCGGCTTCCGATGTGGTCAGGCCCGCGAGGGCGGCGGCCTCGGCCAGTTGCGGGGCGTGTGCTGGCGCAAAGGACACCGGAATATGCCAGATGCGCCGGGGGCCGGCATCGGTCACTTTCAGCTTTGCCACAATCTTAGCCAGGGCATCGGTCACTGCGTGCCGATTGGTTTTTTCAGGATCAAACCCGACCCGAACGGATGTGAGGGATGATGCGATTTCGGCCGTGCCGGGCAGGTCTGCGGCCATGACCGCATCACGAAATGCAAGCGCCTGCGCATTTGTTTCGGCTGTCAGTTCGCGGGAAAACCGCACCAGAATGCCGTCAATGCCCAAGGGCAGAAATGCGGGACTGGTTTCCTCAGACATCGAGCACGGGTCAGCTATCCTTGGGGGTGGCAGCGGTTATGGGGCCGTCATGCTTGGCCCAACTGGAAAACCCGTCTTTGAGATGTGCAGCCGGAAATCCCATATCGTTCAACGTCGCAACCGTCAGGGCAGATCGCCAACAGGAGGCGCAGTGAAAGATAAAGCGTTTATCCTGCGCAAAGATATCCTTGAAATAGGGGCTGTCCGGATCGACCCAGAATTCGACCATCCCGCGCGGGCAATGAAAACTGCCGGGGATCGCGCCGCTGCGCTGCCGCTCGCGGATATCGCGTAGATCGACAAAGACCACGTCCGGCGCATCCAGCATCGCAATTGCGTCGACAGTGTCGATCTCTTCAATCCGGGCGCGCGCATCCGCCACCATCTGCGCGGCCGATTTCGTAAGCGTCGGCATTTGGCCCCATCCTTTGTCACGTGCACCCCGATGTTGACCACAGCACCAACAAGAATGTCCAGATCAGCATTGCAGTAGGGGCTAGCCCTTTGCGCCGGGTACAGGTTTCTCTGGCCCCAAATCAAGGCGGGTGATGTGGTCCGCAATGCCTGTCGGGTAGATCGCGCGCACCAGCGGATCATGCCCCGGGACAATCAGTTCGGGGGTTGAGGCCAGTTCGCGCAGCACATCAAACCCATCCAGCATGTCTTGCAAATCGACAACGATCGGAAAGGGTTTGCGGGCAAAGACATTCTCGTAATAATGGGCGGCGTCCGAGGCGAGGACCAGCCAGCCGGCCTGCGTGCGCACGCGAACGGCTTGTAACCCGCGCGAATGGCCACCAATGCAGTGGACGGTGATGCCATCTGCGATCTGGCCAACCCCGTCATGAAAAACCAATTTGCCGCTGTAAAGGCGTTTCACCGCCTCGCAGACATGGTCAGCGGTGAACGGCATGCGCAACGTGTCGTGACACATGCACGGGCCTGTTGCAAAAGCCATTTCTGCCGCTTGCATATGAAGCGTGGCGTTGGGGAAAAGATGCAAACCACCTGCGTGGTCATAATGCAGATGTGTGACGATCACCCGGTCGATATCCGCGGGGCCAAGGCCGAACGGGGCAAGGGCCGCGGCAGGATGCAGCCGTATGGGACGACCGCGCGCCTGCGCTTCGGCATCGTCATAGCCCGTATCAACCAGGATCGTCTGATCGCCCGAGCGCAGCAGCCACATGAAATAATCCATCGGGTGCGGGGCATCGTGATTGTCGTCAAAGATAAAACTGTCGCCGCGGTGACGCGCATTGCGGTCGGCGTATTTTATGGCATGCACCTCCCAGATGCTCATGCGTGGACGGTGTCCCAGGTCACAACGGTCTTGTCGGCAACCATGGGTGCGGTCGCTGCGTCGAATGCGAGAAAATGTTGGGTGTTCAAATGCGCATCAAAACCGGCCTGATCCGAATAAAGCTCGTACAGAAAGACGCAATCAGGGTCCTTGCTGTCAGTCGAGACATCAAAACGGTGGCAATTCAACTCTGCCTCGCGCGATGCCTTGGCGTTTTCGGTCATCAGGGGCATGAACGCATCTTTCATCCCCGGTTTCAGACGAAGCACAACACATACTGCGAACATCCATTTCCCCTTGTATTCCTGTCGGTCGACGGCCGCCAGGCCGCCGTCTGGTACATCAATCTTGTGCTGACCAGCATTCGTGCTGGCCCCGAAACCCCGAAATCCTGCATAGTGCCACAGTGGCTGTCTGCCCCCGATTGCTAGCAAGTCACTGCGCAAGGCCGCAACATTTTTCGCCTGTTGCAAGTCATTACGTATTAGATAATGTATGCATTAATTGAAATTGCAAGTGGTGAACGTAACATGGGATGGCATTTCCAGATCGCGGTGTTTGAGGGTAACGCAAACGCCATGGCGCCCCATTGGCTGGGTAAATGGCGCGGGAATAGCGCGGCTGTGGCCCGATGACGTTGCGGGTCGGTTGCGCCGGGGCAGGGTATTTCAGCCAGTTCCACATTGGCAGTTGGCAGCGCATGTCGCGCGCAGAGATCGTCGGGGTCTGTGACTTTGATCGTGACAAGGCGGCTGTGACATCGGCGCCCGCCTTTCGGACCGTTGACGAGATGCTTGCCAAAACGCGTCCTGACATACTTGATATCATCCTGCCGCCGGCCGGACATGCGGGCGCAATTCGGGCAGGGTTGGCTGCCGGTGTCGGGGCGATCATCTGTCAAAAGCCGTTCTGCCGGGACCTGAAAGAAGCCGCCGAAATGGTTGGACTGGCTGCATCTGCAGGTGTCCCGTTGATCATCCATGAGAACTTCAGGTTCCAGCCGTGGTTCCGGGCGATCAAGCAAGAACTGGATAGCGGGTCACTGGGCGATGTGCTTCAGGTCACGTTCCGGCTGCGACCGGGCGACGGGCAGGGGCCGCGAGCCTATCTTGACCGTCAGCCGAGCTTTCAAAAAATGCGGCGTTTTCTGATCCATGAAACCGGTGTGCATTATATTGATGTCTTCCGGTATCTTTTGGGGGATGCATCGCATGTCTATGCCGATCTGCGTCAGATCAATCCGGCTATCGCGGGCGAGGATGCGGGCTATGTAATATTTGACCATCCGCTTGGAACAAAGGCGCTATTGGATGGCAATCGGCTGGCTGATCACAGCGCTGACAACACCAGACGCACGATGGGCGAGGGGTTGATCGAAGGCAGCAAAGGCACCCTGACACTGGCCGGCGATGGCGCGGTCACGCTGCGCCCCTTTGGCACGCAGACGCATAGGCAATTGCTGGGCCCGGACCCGCATGATGGTTTTGGTGGGGACTGCACACATGCCTTGCAATTGCATGTCGTTTCAGGCCTTCTTGACGATACACCGCTGGAAAACCTGGCGTCCGATTATCTTGGCGTCATCCAAACCGAAGAGGCGATCTACAGGTCCAGCGAAACGCAGCGCAAGGTTGAGGTCAAAGCCCATGGTCAGCGGTTCCTCCAAACCCAAAAGTAACTCCGCGATTGCGGTCGAGGAGTTGCGAAAACTGATCTTTACCGGCGAGTTACCGGCAGGCTCGGATCATTTGGAAAGTGAACTTGCGATGCGGCTGGGCATGTCGCGAACCCCGGTGCGCGAGGCTGCGCTGACCCTCGAGGGGCAGGGCCTTCTGGAAGTCAGGGCGCGCAAAGGCGTTCGCATACGGCCCATATCGGTCAAGGATATGGTCGAAATCTATGACGTGCTGACAGAGCTGGAAAGTCTGGCTGCCGCGGATGCAGCCCGGCAAGATCTGCCTGCGTCGGATCTGAAAGAACTATCCCAGACAATTGCCGATATGCAGGCCGCGCTGGCGAATGAAGATCGCGAAGCCTGGGCATTGGCGGATGACAGATTTCATGCAGAGCTGGTGCGGCTTGGCGGGAATTCCAGGGTTATCTCGATTGTCGGGCGCATGGTCGATCAGGTGCGCCGGGCAAAGGCTGTCACCTTGCAAATGCGTCCATTGCCGACCCAATCCAATGCGGATCACGAGGCGGTGCTGCAGGCGATCCGCGTCGGGGACGCGGAAAAGGCGCGCCAAATCCACCGGGCGCACCGCGAGGGCGCAAAACACGTGCTGATCACACTACTGCGCCAGCACAGCCTGCACATGCTTTGATATTATTTGAAGAGGTTTGCGTTGCCGTCCCGGATCGCAGGCACGAATGATGACAGATAGATCATCGCCATGATCGCAAATCCGGTGGATACGTACATCTCAAGGATCATGCGAAACGGCTCGCCCGAGACAATAATGGACAGCATTGCGCCGATCAGCGCAACAAGACTTCCAAATATGATCGCAACGAGTGCCAAGACGGTGTCCCTTCCCAATGTTACCCAGCATCTAACCTGCGAATTGAGGCGGAAATGTGAGCAAATCGCGCAGAATTCTCGCAGATTTGATAAATACCCGTTCATATAACGGGGAAAAAACGGCGCCCGGCATCATTCTTGAGCATCTGGCGCGCGAATGACCGCACGCCAGACAGGTCACGACAATTTTTCTAGCGGACGAATTTCTTGTGCTTCATCCGTTTGGGCTCTAACGCGTCGGCGCCCAGTCTTGCCTTCTTGTCGTCTTCGTAGTCGGTAAAGGCCCCCTGGAACCATTCGACATGGGCGTCACCTTCGAAGGCAAGAATATGGGTACAGATCCGGTCCAGGAAAAAGCGGTCGTGGCTGATGACCACGGCGCAGCCTGCAAAACTGACCAGAGCATCTTCAAGCGCGCGCAGCGTTTCGACGTCCAGATCATTGGTCGGCTCATCCAACAGCAGCACATTGCCACCGGATTTCAGAAGCTTGGCCATATGAACGCGATTGCGCTCACCCCCTGATAGCAGACCAACCTTCTTTTGCTGGTCGCCCCCTTTGAAGTTGAAGGCCGAACAATAGGCGCGCGAATTCATGCTGGCATCGCCAAGTTCGATGATCTCGGCCCCACCGCTGATTTCTTCCCAAACAGTGGTTTCGGGGTTCAGGGCGTCGCGGGACTGATCCACATAGGACAGGTTGACTGTATCGCCAAACGTAACGGTGCCCTCATCGGGGTCATTCTGCCCAGTCAGCATGGAAAACAGCGTTGATTTACCCGCGCCGTTCGGCCCGATCACACCAACAATGCCGCCCGGCGGCAGATCAAAGCTGAGGTTCTCGATCAAAAGCTTGTCGCCCATCGCCTTTTTCAGCCCTTCGACCTCGATCACCTTAGAGCCGAGCCGGGGCCCATTGGGGATGATGATCTGCGCGCGGCCCATCTTTTCGCGCTCGGACTGATTGGCAAGGTCGTTATAGGCGCTGATACGGGCCTTGGATTTGGCCTGCCGGGCCTTTGCGCCCTGCCGCATCCACTCCAATTCGCGGGCGAGTGTGCGCTGCTTGGATTTGTCTTCCTTGGCTTCGCGTTCCAGCCGCTTGGCCTTTGCCTCTAGCCAGCTAGAGTAGTTCCCCTCATGCGGGATGCCCGACCCACGGTCGAGCTCCAAGATCCAGCCGGTGATCGCATCAAGGAAGTAGCGGTCATGGGTGACAATCAGGATTGTCCCTTTGTACTCAATCAGGTGCTGTTGCAGCCATGCGATTGTTTCCGCGTCCAAGTGGTTGGTCGGTTCGTCAAGCAACAGCATGTCGGGGGCATCCAGCAGCAACTGGCACAAGGCAACACGCCGCTTTTCACCGCCAGACAGTGTGGTGACATCCGCGTCGTCAGGGGGGCAGCGCAATGCCTCCATACTGATGTCAATCTGGGCGTCGAGATCCCACAGGTTCTGGCTGTCGATCTGATCCTGAAGCTGGGCCATTTCGTCGGCCGTTTCTTCGGAATAATTCATCGCCACTTCGTTGTAGCGATCAAGGATAGCCTTCTTGTCGGCAACGCCGAGCATGACGTTCTCGCGGACGCTCAGGTTTGGATCAAGCTCTGGCTCTTGGGGCAGATAGCCGACGCGGGCGCCCTCGGCGGCCCAGGCTTCGCCGGCAAAGTCCTTGTCCTGGCCGGCCATGATCCGCATCAGCGTCGATTTACCGGTGCCGTTCACCCCGACAACGCCGATTTTGACCCCTGGCAGGAAGTTCAGGCGAATATTTTCAAAGACTTTTTTCCCGCCCGGATAGGTCTTGGACACGCCGTCCATGAAATAGACGAACTGATTGGCAGCCATGATTGCACGCTCCGCTATGCTATGAGTTGGCCCTTAGATAGCGGGGCGTTCAGGCGGGCGCAATCATGGTTGGCGTCCAGCCATGGGATAACCTGATCCATCTCGACGGGCGGCGAAAGCCAATGACCCTGCACGGCATCAGCGCCCATTGTTTGCAGCTTCAACGCCTGTGCATGTGTTTCGATGCCTTCGATAATAACTTTCAGATGTAGCTCTTGGCACAGATTGACCAACGCGAGCATGATCCGCTCGGTCGCGTGATCGGTCAGCAGGTCTGCTGTCAATGATCGGTCGATTTTGACGCCGTCGATGGACAATTTGGGAATATGTGCAAGACCGGCATGGCCGCTGCCGAAATCGTCCAGGAACGCGGCATATCCGGCGGCATGCAGATCGTGAAGGGCACGCACGAAAGGGGTATCGCCATGCCTGCTCTGGAACACGACCGTTTCCAGCACCTCAATAACGATTTCGCGCGGGGCCACCCCTTGGTCGCGCGCGGTTTTGGTCAGGCGGTCCTGAAATTGCGGATGAGACAAGGCATCGGATGAGGCATTGAACCCGACGCGCATGTCCCTATAGCCGGTTTGGTTAAGGCGTGATTTCATTTTGCACGCCGCATCCATGGCCAGGAAATCGACATCGGCCATCATGCCGACGGATCGGGCGACGGCAAGAAAGTCGGTTGGTCGCAGCAGGCCCCGCACCGGGTGATTCCAGCGCGCCAGCGTTTCCAGCCCGTGAACTTTACCGGAAAGAAGCTCAACAATTGGCTGAAAATGGAATGTCAGTTGCCCGCGCTGAATTGCATGTCTGAAATCGGCGGCAAGTTCGGTTTGATCCGTATGCCGGGCATGTAGTTTCTGGTTATAGGCTGCGACGCGGCCCCGACCGGACCGCTTGACATCATAAAGTGCGAAATCGGCCTGTATCAGCATGTCATCGGCCGATTTGGTCGCTATACTGGACAATGCCGCCCCGACACTGATTGCGATGCTCAACTCCTGATCTTGCCACAGGACGGGCGGGCGCATGACCCGGACCAGCGCATTGCCGATTGCCTTGACATCGTCGAGCGTCTCAAGCCCGGGGCAGACCACCACAAATTCGTCGCCGCCGACGCGGGCCAATAGATCCTCCTTGCGTATCTCTTTTCGGACCCGCGCTGCCACAGCCCTCAGCACGGCGTCACCCGCCGCATGGCCGTGGGTGTCGTTGATTTGCTTGAATTTATCGAGGTCCAGATGCAGAAACCCCACCTGCCTGCCGGTCGCGCGGGCCTGTTCCAGTGCCGCATCCATAAACCGTTTCAGTTCGGCCCGGTTCGCGGCTGATGTGAGATCGTCATAGGCCGCTTTGTAGCGCAGCTTTTCTGCCGCGGCGTTCAGTTCCTCTTCGCGCGCAACCTCCAGCGTGACATCGCGGCAGACCAGTACGGCAAAAGGCACGTTATCGTCGTCATAATAAAAGCTTGTCTTGACATGGACCATGATTTTAGCGCCGTCACCGCGGACATTTTCGCGGATCACATTGGTTTCATGGTCGAAATCCGCCGGATTATAGCGGAAGTTGGCGATTTCCTCGGGGCTGGGGCGCTGATCTTCGGGAAATGCATAAGACAGTGGGCTTTGGCCAATAACTTCGTCACGGGTCCGCTTCATAATCTCCAGATATGCCGGATTGGCCCACACGACGATGCCATCTAACGTTTTGATGAGCAGGCCGACATCCGCGCGATCGGCGCAAATCCGATGAAACAGCGCCTCGCGTGCGGTGTCGTGGGGCGACGGTTGATGCCGCTTGGGCCGCAGCACGGCAAAACCGGCCGGAAAGCGCAGGCGCATAATAGCAAACGCAACCGCGATCACGGCGACACCCAAAGTCAAATATAGAAAATAGTCTGCCACTTTCTCCTTACCCCGAAAGGGTTCATGTCGGTCCTCAGTCTACATTGCTTGGCTTGTCGGAATGTTTAACCGGTGCGGCCATTTGAGACTTATTTCGCTAAAATTCGCAAAGATTTTCCGCACGCATAACGTGTGTGGGTGGAATTTGATTGCGAAATTAACACGAAGCTCAACTTTGGCGCGTGCTTCTACCCTGATACTATGACAGTCCAAATATAGCGTTTTTGCAAAATACATAGACGATTTACCCAAATACTGCGCCCCCCATCAGGCAAAAGAACGGAAATTGTGCCGGTTCCAAGTTTCTTTTTGATGTTGGGAAAGTTGGCGTATGGTGATCGTTAACGCGCCCGCAGAAGTCGCGTCACCATAGGGACGTGCTGTCCCGCTTCAAATATTCGAAACAACAACAGGGACATGACTATGACCAAGACAACCTATGTCGTCGGACTTGACGGCTCTGCGGCGGGGGGCCGTGCGCTTGCCTTCGCCAAGGAGCGGGCAAGTGCCGCGGGCGATTGCAATATCGTTCTGTGTTACGTGATCGAATGGTCGCCGTTCAGTTTCCAGACCGCCGAAGAAAACGAAAAACGCCACAAACGGCGCGAGGAAGAGATATCGACTGCACATGACCGGGTCATCGACCCTGCGGTCGCCGAGACCAAGGCAGCCGGCTTTGAGGTCGAAGGCGTGGTCAAACATGGCGACGTGTCGGAGATTCTGGACGCGCTCGCCAAGGCGCGTGGCGCTGCGCAAATCATCGTCGGGCGTGTTGGCGCGCGGGGCCTGAAAGAGCGTGTCTTTGGCGGTGTCACCGGGCGACTGGTCGCATCGGCGTCCGTTCCAGTGACAATCATTCCGTGAAGGGGAAGACAATGAAAACGTTATTGCCTGCAGCCCTTTTGGCTGTTTTGTCGCCTGTCGCCGCTGCCGCGCAGGAGATGTCATTTGACGACAAGGTCAACGAGGCCTTCGCCAGTTCAACCGGATGGTTTGTCAGCCTGATCTTTGCCCCATTGCCGGGGACCAGTTTCCCGTGGATCGTGATGTGGCTGGTCATTGGCGCGTCAGTTTTCACACTCTATTTCGGCCTGATCCAGTTGCGCGCATTCGGACACGCGATTTCGCTGGTCAAGGGGGACTATTCCGATCCCAACGACGCGGGTGAAGTCAGTCACTTTCAGGCTCTCGCCACCGCATTGTCGGGGACCGTCGGGCTGGGGAATATCGCGGGTGTGGCCGTTGCCGTTGGTATTGGCGGGCCCGGGGCCACATTCTGGATGATCTTTGCGGGCCTCTTGGGGATGGCATCAAAATTCACCGAATGCACATTGGGTGTGAAATACCGGAACGAGTATGATGACGGGACCGTCTCGGGCGGTCCGATGTACTATATGACCAAGGGGTTCAAGGAACGCGGATTGCCCGGTGGCAGTGTGCTTGCGGTCCTCTTTGCGATCTTCTGTATTCTGGGCGCGCTGGGCGGCGGGAACATGTTCCAGGCCAATCAGGCGCATGCGCAGATTTCGGGAATTGTCGGGGACTACCCAGGCTGGATCACCGGTGCGGTCTTTGCGGTCATCGTGTTTCTGGTCATTGTCGGGGGGATCAAATCCATCGCCAATGTCACCGAAAAGGTCGTGCCATTTATGGGCGTGATGTATGTGGTGGTCGCGCTGATCATCCTGCTGGTAAACTATGACAAGATCGGCTGGGCCTTTGGGCAGATCTGGGCTGGCGCATTCACCGGTCTTGGTGTTGCTGGCGGTTTCGTGGGGGCGCTGATCCAGGGCTTCAAGCGGGCGGCGTTTTCGAACGAAGCCGGTGTCGGGTCGGCGGCCATCGCACACTCTGCCGTGCGAACCAAAGAGCCAATCACCGAAGGCGTTGTGTCATTGCTGGAGCCGTTCATTGACACGGTTGTGATCTGCACAATGACGGCGCTGGTCATCACGATTTCCGGCGTGTTGGTCATCAATCCGGAAACCGGTCTGTATGTGCTGAACGAGGCGGGCACATCAATCCAGACCGCGGACGGATCATCAGGTGTGCAATTGACATCGGCGGCCTTTGCCACCGGGTTCAGCTGGTTCCCTTATGTTCTGGCGATTGCGGTGATCCTGTTTGCCTTCTCGACGATGATCAGTTGGTCCTATTACGGCCTGAAGGCCTGGACCTTTCTGGTCGGCGAAGGTTTTGTGAAGGAGCTGATTTTCAAACTGATCTTCTGCTTGTTTATCGTGGTAGGTGCTGCGGCCCAGCTGGGGGCGGTGATCGACTTCTCTGACGCGATGATCTTTGCGATGGCGGTAGTGAACATCACTGCGCTTTATATGCTGATGCCAATCGTCAAGCGCGAGATGAACAGCTATTTTGCGCGGCTGAAGTCAGGCGAAATCGTCAAGCACAAGCACTGATCCGACCAACAAGAAGGGGCGCGCCAATCCGTTGGCGCGCCCCTTTTCTTTGCTGATGTCGCCGCCGGGGCAGTATCAGATATTCAGCTTGGAGGCTTCGGAATACATGACCACAACAGTGTTCATGTCACCTGTCATGGCGTTTGACTTGTTGAACATGTCCGCCCGGGTGCCTTCGTCAAGGGCGTCGCCTGCCAGTACCTTGGCAACGATGGGCTGCAACTCTGCCCAGTCATCAACCACAACCGCAATCGCATCTGCAATTTCGGCTGTCGGCGGGGCCTTGATCCCGGCCGCCGGCATGCCGGTGACAAGCGCGTCGAGTGTGCTGGAAAAGGTGGCTGCAGCCTCGGTCAATTCTGTCGCGGCGGCATCGACGTTGACGCCCGATGAAATCAGGCAGACATTCTTTGATATCCGCTGGGCCAGCATACGCTGCCTGCCGGCAAGGTCGATGGTCAACGCATCAATCTGAAGCAATGCCGTAGGGTCGGCATATTGTCCCGAGATTTCGCTGACCAGCAATTGCGCAATCCGCAGCACCTCGGCGCTTTGCGCGCTCATCGCCGCGATTTGATCATTTGTGCCGCCATCCGTCAGAATGGTCTTTGCGGCCTCGAACATCGGCAGCCACTCTTCATGCAGTTTGCGAATGCCGACCAATGTCTTGCGGCGTTCTTCGGCGCCGATGATGCCCAGGGTTTCGTCACCGAATTCCAGGGCGGTGACGATTTTCTCGAATTCCTCGGCGGCAGACGTCAGCATGGCACTGCTGCTCGCCGGGTCAATGCCCGCAGCCAGATTGCAGGCCGCAGCGGGAACGCGCTGGCTGAGCATGCGCAGTTTGCCGGACAGGTCGATACGCTGACTGGCGCCGACATCTTCGAGGAACTGTACTTGCAGCACCTCGTCCTGGGTCAGATCGTCCGCATGGGCGGGGCCGGTCATTGCGGCACAAAGGCCGGTGATGGCAAGCAGTTTCGCCAGTAAGGCTGTTAGAAAAGGGGTATTCATTACTGTCTCCCTTGATCGGGTAAAAACAAACATAGAACCCAGCGCAGGCTGAACAGAGACATGCAGCCCGCCGTCAAACCGGGTGTCGAGGGTCGTTCAGGGCAAGATGGCCCTTGCATAGTGGGGGCGGGCGCATGCATGCGCCCGCAATCCAATCAGCCTTGGCTTGCCTGGATCCACACCTCGACCCGGCGGTTGATCGCGCGACCATTCTCTGTGCTGTTACAGGCAACGGGGGCGATTTCACCAAATCCGGCAGTGGCCATTTCGACACCGCCAAGGCGGTCGCCTGCAAAATCCTGCAATGTCCGCATGACCTGATCGGCCCGCGATACGGAAAGATCGCGGTTGCTGTCGAATGCGCCCACGTCATCGGTAAAGCCGACGAACATGATTTTCGTACCTTCCGGCTGCTGCTCAAGATAGTTGGCGAGACGTTCCAGGTTCAACAGACCGCGTGGATCAAGACGCTGCGAGCCGGTGCGGAAACGGAAAGTCGATGACAGGCGATCAAAGTCGATCATCTGCGCCATCATTTCGCGCATAAAGCCACCCTCATAGGGGTCAGCGTCCGGGTTCAGCAGCTGCTTGCCGCGCGCGCCTTCCAATGACATTGCGCGACGGTCGATGCCAAGATCAATAAACCCGGCCTTTGCAATCACCTCGTCCGCTTCCGCGGACAGGGCGTAGTCGATGAAATCCTGCGCAGTTTCGCTGGTATTATCCTCGCGGTTATACAGGTACAGGAAACGCTGCAGCGGATACTCTTCCGTCCGGGCCGAGAACGCATCGGGACGGGTGGTCAAACCACATTCGTTCACCAAGGTGACCGGTTGCGCGCCGCGCTGGAAGGCGTAGCCGACAAAACCGATTGCGTTTTCGTCATTGTTGACCATCGCAGCCATGTCGTTGTTGCTGTCCGCGATCTGGATATTGGCCGGTGGCGTTGGTGTTTCATCGCCAAACAGGCGGCTTTCGAACACACCGCGTGTACCGGACCCTTCCGGGCGGCCATAGACGTTGATTGGCGCATCATTCCCGCCAACCTCGGACCAGTTGGTGATTTCACTGTTGTAAATCCCGCGCAACTGTTCGGTTGTCAGGGAATTGACCTCGTTAGCCGGGTTCGTGATGACGACAAGGCTGTCAACGGCGATGATATGTTCCTGCGCAGGATCAATCATGTTGCCGGCGCCGTTGTCGCGCAGCGCGCGTGCTTCGTCAGGGCGGATGCGGCGTGATGCCATGCCGATTTCGGCTGACTTGCTAAGCAGCGTGCGGAACGCATCGCTGGACCCGGTAGATGTCACAAGGTAGCTACCCATCGGGTCGCCAAACCCCTCATCGCCGATCAGTTCGGCAAGGATTTCACCATCATTGTCGGTTGCGGTGACGGTTGCTTCGGCGCCAAGAAAGGCCGCGTAGCCCGACAGCAGCAGCGGCATGACGCCTTCACCCACCGTGTCAGACCCGGCGAATTGCAGATCCGCATCCACGACATTGAATTCGGGGCAGCTTTCGCCCTCGCAGCGGACGCGCGCGGCGGAAATGCGCAGGTCACCAAG
The DNA here is from genome assembly GCF_038443705.2 of Yoonia sp. SS1-5. Lineage (NCBI taxonomy): Bacteria > Pseudomonadati > Pseudomonadota > Alphaproteobacteria > Rhodobacterales > Paracoccaceae > Yoonia > Yoonia rhodophyticola. The sequence continues at coordinate 3,402,109 of NZ_CP151767.2, forward strand.
GCCGGTTCTGATAACGTAATTATTGTCTACAAATTCGACGAATTCGCCAACAAGGTTGACCGTTCCGTCTTCTGATTTGAGCGTTACTTCCCCAGCGCCAACCGCTGCCGGGGCGATCAGCGCGGCAGCAAGTGCCACAGCCGAAACCAGGTTGCGATGTTTCTCGACGACCTCAAAAGCCATTTATCTCTCCATTACTCTTCATACCGCGGGGTCAGCCCCGTTCGGCTTGGAATTCACCGTTGTGCAATTTGGCAGGTGCAGACCCAACTCATTACTCTTCTCAACCTGCCTCATATTTGTGCAAGAATTGAGGCGTGGGCGCCATTCAAAGGCTGTCACAATTATTTCAGTCATCTGTGGATCCGTGAATCACTCAACCCAACTTGTCATAAATTCGTAACATTGGACCCCAAATCGGCCAACGGCCAATCCGTCAATCAACGTATTCTCCCTAAAACCATGCAGCGCGGCGGAACGGAAGCGCATAGGCATTGAAGCCTTGTGGTCATACCAAAGTCATTGACCTTAACCGCTTTTACGCGCGTAAATTAAGTTGAGGTAAGCGCCGAGATCGCAACAAAAATACAACATTTCATCGGGATTGTTGCCCGAATGTGGCTTTATCTTGGCGATGTGATCGCGTTGTTGCCGCCCCGCCCGGTGCATTTGTCGAATCGTGTTGTATTACAATGCAAAATCGCGTTGCCGTCCTTCGGAACTCTTGGGTTGCTGGTTGGTGCGTCGCGCACCTTTTCCCATATGGCATTCCCTTCTTTCGGCTGTCCACCGACAGCATGCACCTTACCTGACGGTGTAGTTGAGGGGGCTTACAGCTTGGTTAACGGGGATGAGAGCCGTCGAGATTGCCATGGCCCACCGCGCGTTGGTTCGAGGATGCTTCGCCGGCACAAGACCCTGGTTCGGTTCAACAATGGAACCAGCCCCGAAAGATAGCTTATCCCTATAAGTACGTACTATATTGACAAGTGCGGAATTTCTGATCAGCGTGGTGGCATACTGGAGGGGGGATCCAATGGAACGGCGTTCATTTCTTAAACTGGCGGGTGTCGCAACGGCGGCATCGGTGACAACAACGGCTGCAAAAGCGCAAGATCAGGGCAAGACAGCTTTCGTCCTGGTCCATGGCTCGTGGCACGGCGGGTGGTGTTGGGATCTGGTATCGCAGCATCTGAACGCCGCGGGTCACATCACGGTTGCAATAGATTTGCCGGGATCGGGGCTGACGGCCGGGATACCCCAAAGCTTTACAAATCGCCCACTGGATCCGGCGGCTTTCGCGACAGAGGCGTCAACGCAAGCGCCAATTGGTATCGCGGCCTATGCAGATGCAGTTATCGCGGGGGCCGATCGGGCCGTTGCGATGGGGGCCACCAATGTTGTGGCGGTCGGGCATTCGATGGGCGGGGTGCCGATCAGCTTTGCTGCTGCGAAGGCGCCCGAGAAGTTTCAGGCGCTGCACTATCTGGCGGCCCTGACGCCGGTGGGCGAGAAGCCGGCAGGCGCCTATATCGGCCTTCAGGCGCAGCAGGAAAAAAGCAAGATCAACAGTATCGTTTTGGCAGACCCGGCCGTGATCGGTGCGATCCGGGTCGACCCCCGTTCGACCGATCCGGCCTATCTGGCCAATTTCAAAGAAGCATTGGCCGCCGATGTTGATGACATGCTGTTGGCATCCGTGATGCATCTGCTGACGCCGGATGCACCCGCGGCGATGTACGGCGAGGTTGCGGCCTTTCCCGAGGCTTTTGGGAATATTCGCAAGACCTTCATTCGTTGTCTGAACGACAACACCGTGGTGCCCGAGACCTGCAAGGCCATTGCTGACGACATGAACGCAACCTGGCCGGGCTCGCCAACCAAACTGGTTGATCTGGAATCGTCCCATGCCCCGATGTTTTCGCAGCGGCAGAAATTGGCCGAACTGCTGATGGAGAACGCCTGAGCCACGCCATGTGATCGAGCCGATGGATATGTCCGTAGCGGTGCGATCCAGTGGTTAGGCTGTCTGATCTTTGGCCTGCGGGTGATGCCCGGCAATCATCGTCACCGCCACGCCCAGCGCCAGTGCGGCGGGATCCTTGCCCAAGGCGGGGTCACCTATGGGGCAGGCAATGCGCGCGATTTGCGCGGGCGCGTGCCCCAAGGCCGCCAGGCGCGACTGAAATCGTGCCCATTTGGTCGCCGATCCGATTAGTCCCGCACTGCCAAAGGGCCGGGACAAAATGGCGTGGCACAGGGCAAGGTCGATCTCGTGGCTATAGGTCAGGATCAGGTGTTCGGCACAGTCCGGCGCATGCGGCACGACCCGTGCCGGATCGGTCGCGACAAGCGTGGTGACGCTGGTTTGCGGGAACCTGTCGGCATGGGTGTCGACCCATGTGATGTCAAAACCCGGCAGCGGGTCCATGACATGGACCAGCGCCCGGCCCACATGGCCGGCCCCGTAGATCCAGACAGGCCGTTTGGGTTGCGCCTCAATCGCCTGTCCCAGCTCCCAGCGCAGGCTGACGGACCCGCCGCAGCATTGCCCAAGCGCGGGGCCAAGTGGAATTGTCTGTTGGTGTGCGCTGCGTCCCTCGCGCAGCATCGCCCGCGCCTCGCCAATGGCCTGCCATTCCAGTTGGCCGCCGCCAATGGTGCCTGCCGTCCGGTCTGGCCAGACCATCATCTGCGTCCCGGCATCCCGTGGGGCAGAGCCCGCGGTGCGGGTTATGGTGATGCGGATCACTTCGCTCATCCGCGGGCCCGTCCGATGGCGCGCAGAACCTCTTCGGCGGTGGCGGGCGCCTGCAGGTCCGGATAATGCGGCCCGCATGCGCTGACCGCATCTGACAAGGCAAGAAAGGCTGAAATGCCCAGCATGAAGGGCGGCTCGCCCACGGCCTTGGACCGATAGATGGTCTGTGCCGGATTGGGCGTATCCCAGAGGGCCACGTTGAAAATATCTGGCCGGTCAGAGCAGGCGGGGATTTTGTAGGTGGCCGGTGCGTGGGTGCGCAAACGGCCCTGAGCGTCCCAGACCAGCTCCTCGGTCGTCAGCCAGCCCGCGCCTTGCACATACCCCCCCTCAATCTGGCCAATATCGAGTGCGGGGTTCAGTGATGAACCGGCATCGTGCAGAATGTCCGTGCGCAAGATCCGGTTTTCGCCGGTCAGCGTGTCAATCACCACCTCGGTCACGGCGACCCCTTGCGCGAAATAGAAGAATGGCGTGCCCCGGCCCTTGATCCGATCCCAGTTCAGCCCGGGCGTCTTGTAAAATCCTGTGGCCGACAGGCTGACCCGGTTTTGATAGGCCGTCTGGGCCGCTTCGGCAAAGCTGATCGTCTTGGTCCCGATGTGGACCTGCCCATCCGCAAAGCGAATGTTTTCGGTCGCGGTCTGGTGCAATTTGCCCAGACATTCCGCGATCCGGTCCTTGATGATGTCGCATGCATTTGCGACGGCCATGCCGTTCAGATCGGACCCGGACGAGGCCGCAGTCGCGGACGTGTTCGGAACCTTGCCGGTATCGGTGGCCGTGATCTTGATCGCACTGGTGTCGATGCCAAACCGGTGCGCTGCCACCTGTGCGACTTTCTGAAACAGGCCTTGGCCCATTTCGGTCCCGCCATGGTTCATATGGACGGACCCATCCTGATAGACATGCACCAGCGCGCCGGCCTGATTGAGATGGGTGAGGGTGAATGAAATCCCGAACTTGACCGGGCTGAGCGCGATCCCCTTTTTCAGGATGGTCTGGCTGTCATTCCACGCGCGGATTGCAGCGCGCCGATTGTCGTAGTCGCAGGTTTCAAGCAGCGATGCCGTCATCTCGTTCAGAACGAAGTCGGTGACCGCCATTGCGTAGGGGGTTGTCTGTCGCACAGATGGGTCAAGACCCATCTTACGGCCTTGCGCCTGCGCCGTGGGCATTGGCGCATAATAATTGGCTTGCCGCACGGATGCCGGATCGCGCCCCAGTGCGGCCGCGACGTGATCCATCACCCGTTCGATCCCCAGCACCCCTTGCGGTCCCCCAAACCCCCGATAGGCGGTCGCCGATTGCGTATTGGTTTTCAGCCGATGCGATGTAATCCGTGCATGGGGCAGGTGATAGGCATTGTCGGCATGCAGCATGGCCCGGTCCGCCACGGGCAGCGACAAATCCATGGCCCAGCCGCAGCGGGTGAACTGGACAAAGTCAACACCCGCAAGCACGCCCTGATCATCAAAACCCGCCGTGTAAGTGATGCGGAAATCATGCCGCTTGCCCGTGATGATCATGTCATCATCCCGGTCATAGCGCATCTTGCAGGGCTGGTCGGTCGCCGCTGCCGCAATCGCTGCCGCAACGGCCAGCGCATTCCCCTGGCTTTCCTTGCCGCCAAACCCGCCGCCCATGCGCCTGACCTCGCATCGCACCGCGTGCATGGACATCCCAAGTGCCTCTGCCACCTTATGCTGGATCTCGGTCGGGTGCTGGGTGGAGCTATGCACAAGCATATCGCCCCCTTCCTGCGGCAGCGCGAGCGCGGCTTGTCCTTCGAGGTAGAAATGTTCCTGCCCGCCCATGTCGATCTGTCCGCTGATCCGGTGGGGAGCTTGCGCGATCGCATCATCCACGTCGCCCTTGGTCCAGATGCGTGGTCCATCCTCGAACCGGCTATCGGCGGCCAGGGCGGCCTCGATTGTCAGTACGGGCGTTTCCTTGGCATAGGTGATGTTGGCCAGGCGGGCTGCCTTGCGGGCGTTCAGATGGGTGTCGGCCACAACAAGAAAGACCGGCTGGCCCAGGTAATGGACCTGACCCATGGCCAGTAGTGGTTCGTCATGGGCCGAAGGTGACACATCATTGGCAAATGGCAGATCATCGGCAGTCATCACCATGCGGACCCCAGGCGCAGACCGAACGGCTGCCAGATCACAATCGGTGATCGCCCCCCGTGCAACCTCCGAGAGGCCGAACGCCAGATGCAGCGTGCCTTGCGGGGTCGGGATATCATCCACATAGCGGGCCGTGCCCGTGACGTGCAGGGCGGCTGCATCATGAGGCAGGGATTTCGCGACGCTCATGACGACACCGCCAGGACATTTGTTTCAATCCCGTTCAACGCCGCGAAATAACGGCGCAGAAGGTTTTGTGCGATGTCCATGCGGTAGCTGGCAGATGCGCGCATATCCGACAGCGGTGTGAAGTCATCCGCAAAGCTTGCACAGGCCGCATCAATCACGGTTTGGGTCCATGGCTGCCCGATCAGGGCGGCCTCAACCGCGCTGGCCCGTTTGGGGATGCCTGCCATTCCGCCAAATGCAATGCGGGCTGCGGCGATGTCGCCGTCCTTGATCGCTATATTGAAGCAGCCGCAAACGGCCGAGATGTCCTGATCGAAACGCTTCGAGATCTTGTAGCAGCGCAATGCAGGTGCTGCCTTTGGGATTGTCACACCGGTGACCAGCTCGCCTGCGGCACGGTCCTGTTTGCCATAGTCGAGGAAGAAGTCGGCGATGGGCAAATCGCGCGTCTTGCTGCCATGGCGCAGATGCAATGTGGCATCAAGAGCGATCAGTGCCGGTGGATTGTCCCCGATGGGCGAGCCGTTTGCGATATTCCCGCCAATTGTCGCAGCGTTGCGCACTTGTTCAGACCCGTAGCGGCGGATCATCGCAGCGTATGAGGGATGGGCGGTTTGCACAGCCGCCAGTACGTCGGCCATTGTGGCCATGGCGCCGATATGGATATGGTCCGCGGCTACTGTGATCTTGCGCAATTCCTCGCATCGGTTCAGGAAGGCCATATCGGGCAGATCGCGCAACTGCTTGGTCACCCACAGGCCGACATCTGTTGCACCAGCGACCAAGGTTGCATCGGGGTGGGCGGCATACCATTGCGCCAATGCATCCAGGGTCTCGGGCGCAAAGGGCGTGGCCGAAACCTCGGGCAGCGGGTCATGCAGCCAGGCGGGGACGGGTGCAGCTGCGGCGGCGTCGGCGGCTTTGATGATCGGGGCGTAGCCCGTACAGCGGCACAGATTGCCCGCAAGCACATCGTCATGATCCGTGCGGCCTTGCATATGGGCCACGGTCATCGACGCGACGATCCCGGGCGTGCAGAACCCGCATTGGGATCCGTGATGTGTGATCATCGCCTCTTGCACCGGATGCAAGCTGCCATCGGGGCCGCTGATCCCTTCGACTGTCCGGACAGACTTGCCATGCAGCTGGGGCAGAAAGAGGATACAGGCGTTCAGTGCCTTGGGGCCGTCGGCATCGGACACCATGACGGTGCACGCGCCACAGTCACCTTCGTTGCAGCCTTCCTTGGTTGCGCATAGCTTGCGATCTTCGCGCAGCCAGTCCAGCAAGGTATATGTGGATGGGGCCGTCACGGTCACGGCATCTCCGTTCAAAACGAAGCTGACTTCCATCTGTAAAACCTGCCGCTTTACCCGGTTCGCCAAAGATATCAGGCTGCGTCGATGCGGCGTAGACGCAGGCAGACCATGGCCACATGGAACCGGGACCAGCCCCGATTTGCAAGCCTATTATGTAGAGAGCGGGTCAACAAAGCGGCCAGTGGCGCCGAAAGAGGCAACAGGATCGGGCGTTAGCGCCCGTTGACATCCTTGGCGACAACCTCGCCCCGATGCAGCAACACGTCCGACCAGTTGGCGTTATTCCCAAAGCTTTCATAGACGGTCACAAAGGCCGTAGTCTTTGCCAGCCGGTCAATCCGGCGACCGCAGGGCTGCAACCGGGCAACCCGGCAGAAAGAGCCTTTGATCACTTCATAGGCTTCATCGGTGATTGTGTAGGGCTGTTTGAGGCCGACATCTGCATATCGCACCATTTCATGCGTGCCGACATCACCGGTGATGACCAGCGCGCCTGAGAACTGGCGGGCGCATCCGTCCCGGAACCCGGTGATAAAATGGGTGCGCAAACCGGTGCTATTCGGTGCGGTGTCATAGATTGTGTAGCCGGATGCATCTGTCACGGATTTGCCCATGTCACGCCGGCTGACGGTGCAATTGCGGGCGATGCGGCCATAGGGGACAACCTGATCGGCGGTGACCTCAACATCAACTTCGCGGTTTTGCGTCCCGATAAACCCCAGTGACGCCGGGCCGCCCCCCTCGACATCGCCGATAAGGTCCAGATCGGAAAACGGGTCCCCGCATCCGATCAAGAAAACAGAACCCAAAAGAATGAGCGCAGTTCGCACCATGTAAGCGGAGACCCCCGTCAAAGATAAACGGGTCCTTAACTAATTTTGGCCGGCCCGTCCAGATGGGGCCGGTGCGGGGGTCAGGCATCTTCGACTTCGATGACGCCCCCAAGGCTGCGCAATGCCCCTTTGATTTGGGGGTTGACCGGGAACATATCGCCCAGATCCAGTTCAACCTCACCGGGTAGCGAGCTGTCCATCAGGCAGAACAGGATGGGGCCGCGCCCGGCGCGCACGCCGTCGCGATCAGCGTTCTGCAGGATGCTCGCGACCGAGCCGATCACCTGCGGATCATCAATAAATACGCGCAACCCCGCGCTGCCCGCATCTGCAACGGCAAGATCAATCGGGGACACAGATCGCCCGAGCAATTTCAGCTGATCGGCCTCCATCGTGGCCTCGCATTGCAGGACAACCTGCGACCCGCTTTCGAGATACTCGCGCGATTTCTCTAGCGTGTCAGAGAACATCGTCACTTCGTACTGGCCGGTCGGGTCGGATAATTGCACAAAGGCAAACCGGTTCCCGCGCGCGGATTTCCGCTCTTGCCGGCCAGAAACGGTGCCGGCCATTTTCACGATTGCCGCGCCTTTCTCGGCGCGGGCGGTCACCTCATCAAGTGTCAGGATCTGCTTGCGTTTCAGCGCACCCATATAGTCATCCAGCGGATGGCCCGACAGGTAGAACCCGATGGCTTTGAATTCCTCGGCCAATCGCTCGGCCGGTAGCCAATCTTCCCCGCCGGACAGACGGGGTTCGGGCAGATCGTCGCCGGCTTCCCCGAACAGGGATACCTGATTGGATGATTTCTGATCGTGGATGGCGGCGGAATAGGCGGTCAGCGCGTCAAGGCTCAGCATGACGCGTCGCCGGTTGGGGTCCAACACATCAAAGGCACCCGCACGTGCCAGCATCTCGAGCGGGCGTTTACCCACCCGTTTGAGATCAACCCGGCGGGCCACATCAAACAGGTTCACGAATGGCTTGGGGTCGGATGCATCGGTGCCATCGCGGGCCTCGACAATCAGCTTCATCGCCTCGACGCCCACATTCTTCAGCGCGCCCAGCGCATAGACCAGCTTGCCCTCATGGACATCAAAGGTGGCCATGGATCGGTTCACGCAAGGCGGGGTGTAATCCAGCCCGAGGCCTTTCTTGACCTCCTGAAAATACACACCCAGCTTGTCTGTCAGGTGAATATCGCAATTCATCACGCCAGCCATGAACTCGACCGGGTGATTGGCTTTAAGCCATGCAGTTTGGTAGCTGACAACTGCATAGGCCGCCGCGTGGGATTTGTTGAACCCGTAATTGGCAAACTTCTCCAGAAGGTCGAAAACCTCGGTCGCCTTTTTCTTGTCGACGCCGTTCTTCTTGGCGCCCTCTTCGAATTTCGGACGCTCGGCGTCCATCGCCTCTTTGATCTTTTTACCCATCGCCCGGCGCAGCAGGTCCGCACCGCCAAGCGAATATCCGGCCATTACCTGCGCGATCTGCATCACCTGTTCCTGATAGACGATGATGCCTTGGGTTTCCTCGAGGATGTAGTCGATTGACGGGTGGATTGATTCCAGCTCCTTTTGCCCGTTCTTGACCTCGCAATAGGTGGGGATGTTTTCCATCGGGCCGGGCCGATAGAGCGCCACAAGGGCCACGATGTCTTCGATGCAGGTGGGCTTCATGCGCTTGAGCGCATCCATCATGCCAGAGCTTTCCACCTGGAACACAGCCACCGTCCTGGCCGATGAATAAAGCGCATAGGATTTTTCATCATCCAGCGGGATTGCACCGATATCGTGTTCAAATCCCGCCGGGCAATCGTAAAGGATCGTGCCGTCAGCCGCCATGTTCAACGGGCGGCCCGCCTGCCGGATCAGGTTTACCGCATTCTGGATCACGGTCAGGGTTTTCAGTCCGAGGAAGTCGAATTTCACCAGCCCGGCCTGTTCGACCCATTTCATGTTGAACTGGGTGGCCGGCATGTCCGAGCGCGGATCTTGATAGAGCGGGACCAGCGCGTCCAGCGGACGATCCCCGATCACCACACCGGCTGCGTGGGTGGATGCGTTGCGCAACAGGCCTTCAACCTGTTGGGCATAGGTCAACAGACGATCCACGACCTCTTCATTCTTGGCTTCTTCGCGCAGACGCGGCTCGTCCGCCAGCGCCTTTTCGATGCTGACCGGTTTGACCCCTTCGACCGGGATCATCTTGGACAGACGATCCACCTGACCATAGGGCATCTGCAACACGCGGCCCACATCGCGCACGGCAGCCTTCGACAGCAATGCGCCAAAGGTGATGATCTGGCCCACCTTGTCGCGCCCGTATTTTTCCTGAACGTAACGGATCACTTCCTCGCGCCGGTCCATGCAGAAGTCGATATCGAAATCGGGCATGGACACCCGTTCGGGGTTCAGAAACCGTTCAAACAGCAGCGAATACCGCAGCGGATCCAGATCGGTGATCAGCAACGCGTAAGCAACAAGCGACCCCGCCCCTGACCCGCGACCGGGGCCAACCGGGATATCCTGATCCTTGGCCCATTTGATAAAGTCGGCAACGATCAGAAAATAGCCGGGAAAGCCCATGCCCTCGATAATGCCAAGCTCGAATTCCAGTCGTTTTTCATAGTCCTCGACCGGTGCTGCATGGGGGATGATGGCAAGGCGGGCCTTCAGCCCCTCTTGGGCCTGCCGGCGCAGTTCGGCGACCTCGTCATCGGCGAATTTGGGCAGGATCGGATCGCGGGTATATGTCTTGAATGCGCAGCGCTTTGCGATTTCAACCGTATTTTCAATCGCTTCGGGAAGGTCAGCGAAAAGGGTGACCATCTCTTGCGGCGATTTGAGATAGTGTTGTGGCGTCAGGCGCCGCCGCGGTTCCTGCTGATCGACATAGGCGCCCTCGGCGATGCAGATCAGGGCATCATGGGCCTCGTACAGTTCGGATTTCGGAAAGTAGACATCGTTGGTCGCAACCAGCGGCAGGTTCTTTGCATAGGCCATTTCGATATGGCCACGCTCTGACAGGGCCTCGGCCTCGGGCAGGCCATCGCCGGGATGGCGTTGCAGTTCGACATATAACCTGTCGGGATAGATCAGCGCCAACCGGTCCATCAGTAACTCGGCCTTGGGTCGCTGGCCCTGCCGCAAAAGGCGGCCCACCGGCCCATCCGGCCCGCCGGTCAGACAGATCAGCCCGGCGTGATGGCTAGCCAGCTCGTCCAGGTTGACTTGGGGCAACTGCCCCTGCGCGTCGAGATAGGCGCAAGAGTTCAATTTCATCAGGTTTTCGTAGCCGGTCTCGTTCTGGGCCAGCAAAACAATCGGGGCCGGGTCATCGGGTCTGCGCCCGGGTTCGGGATCAATATAGGTGACGTCAATCTGACAGCCGATGATTGGCTGGATCCCGGCCTTTGATGCCCCTTCGGAAAATTCCAGGGCGCAGAACATGTTATTGCTGTCAGTGACGGCGACGGCGGGCATGTCCATGGCCGCCGCCATGCCCGGTAGTTTCTTGACCGGAATGGCCCCCTCAAGCAAAGAGTATTCGGTGTGCACGCGCAGGTGAATGAATCGGGGATCGCTGGTCATCTTTTCAGGGTATCTGAAGTGTGACAGGGTACAAGCCGACATCGGACAGAAAGGGTGTCTTGGTGAGACGATTTGCAGCTTTTCTAACGCTTCTTGGAACCCCGGTTTTGGGCGACGATTTTCCGGTTCAGCGTTGCGTCAATCTTGATCAGGCCCTTGAGGCCCCGCGCGAGGGGGACTGGGGCTATACAATCGCGCGTGGCGATATCGCATGGATTGCGGCACAGGGGTTTGACACGGTCCGGTTGCCGGTCAGATTTCACGCTTATTGGGATGACGGCCTTGATCCGGCGATCCTCGCGCGCGTGGATGAGGTGATCGGGTGGGCCATGGAAGATGGGCTGCAAGTGATCCTTGATCTGCACCATTTTGAGCCCCTGATGGATGATCCATCGACATATGGCCCCACATTTCAGGCGATCTGGACCGTTTTGTCAGATCACTACGCGGGGTACGACGATGCACTGATCTTCGAGCTGCTGAACGAGCCATCCAAAGAGCTGGATACGGCGGGGGCTGTCACCCTGTTCGAGGCCGTTTGGCCGGATATTCGCGCCGACCACCCCGACCGCTGGATCGTGATCGAAGGCGGCTGGTGGTCACATCATAACCAATTGCCCGATCTGCCACTGTTTGACGCGCGGACCGCATTGTCGTTTCACTATTACGGCCCTTGGGAGTTTACCCATCAGCAGGCCACATGGCTGGATAATCCACCGCCGCCCGCATCCTGGGGCAGTCGTGCGGACTGGAACACATTGCGGCGCGATTTTGCGGATGCCGCGGGCCGCGATGCGCCGCTGTTTCTGGGGGAGTTCGGCGTGACCGAGCAAACCGCGCCCGATGAACGGGCCGAATGGATCGGGGCGGTGCGCGAAACTGCGGAAACACATGGAATAGGGTGGTGTCATTGGGGCTTTGCCGGCGGGTTCAAGTTATTCGATCCCGCGACGCAGGATTGGGTGCCCGGTATGTCACCGGCGCTTCTTGGCCAACCCTGATTGACGGGCCTGCCCGGGCCAGAGATATTGCGCGCAATGACATCCAAACTCGATACATTCTTCGGCGCAATGGCCGACCCCACCCGCCGCGCGGTGATCGAAACGCTTGCCCGTGGTCCGGCCAGTGTCAGCACCTTGCATGCGCCGCATGCCATGGCCCTGCCCACATTCATGCGCCATCTGAAAGTGCTGGAAGAAACGGGCATCGTGCGATCTGTCAAAAAGGGCCGGGTGCGGACCTGTCATATTGACCCCGCACCGCTGGTCGAGGTCCAAGGCTGGCTGGCCTGGCAGCGCGAAATCTGGGAACACCGGTCCGACAGGGGCTAGGATCAGGACAGTGCTGCCATGATCCCGCGAAGTTCGGCCAAGCCACGCATCCGCCCGATCAGCGGGTAACCCGGCATGCCGTCTCTGGTCAGATCATCCAGCAATTCATGCCCATGATCAGGCCGCATCGGGATGGTGGCGTCGTGGCGGCCCTGCGCCCAACGTTCAACCTCTTCATCCAGCAGCGCCTTGATGACGCGTACCATGTCGGTATCCCCTTCCAGATGCGCATCTTCGAAAAAACTGTATTTGCCTGCGATGGCGTTGCCCTGCCGGGTGGTGTTGCGCAGGTGAACAAAGTGGATGCGATGCCCCCAATCGCGGATGAACCGCACAAAATCCACGCCTTCTGCGACGCCCATTGACCCGGTGCATAGGGTGATCCCGCTGGCCGGGCTGTCAACAGCGCGCATGACCTGCGCGTAATCGCCGGGTGTGGACATGATCCGGGGCAGCCCCATCAGCGAAAATGGCGGGTCATCAGGATGACAGCACAGGCGCAAACCAAGCGCCTCTGCTGTGGGGGTCACGGCCTGAAGAAAGGCAATCAGGTTCGCGCGCAGCTGGTCGGCATTGATGCCCGCGTAGCGATGCAAAAGCTGCCGGATATCGTCCAGCCCCCAATTGTCATTGGCACCGGGCAGTCCGGCCACGATATTATGTTGCAACTGGCGGCGCGCGTTGTCATCCATGCTGGCAAACCGCTGCGCTGCCTTCTGCGCAAAGTCAGCGGGATAATCTGCATCGGCCCCTTTGCGTTCGAGGATACAGATGTCGAAGACAGCGAAATCCAGCAGGTCAAACCGCATCGCCGTGCCGCCATGCGGCAGCGGCCATCGCAGTGCGGTGCGCGTCCAGTCCAGAACCGGCATGAAATTGTAGCAGATGACCTGCAATCCGGCCGCTGCCAGGTTTTCGAGGCTTTCGATATAGTTGGCGATATGGGTGTCCCAGTCGGGTCCGCGCGTTTTGATGGTTTCTGATACGGGCAGGCTTTCAACCACTTCCCATTCCAGACCCGCCACCCGGATTTCCGATTGCCGTCTGGCGATGTCTTCGACGGGCCAGACAGCCCCCGTCGGCACATGATGCAGCGCCGAGACGACCCCTTCGACCCCAACCTGCGGCAAGGCCGTGATCGGGATCGTATCGGCAGGGCCGAACCAGCGCCACGTCTGTCGCATCAGTTGCCGGTCCGCAGCGTTTTGCCACCGGCAGTGTCAAACACATGCAAATGGTCGCGGTCGATCTTGATCCCGATTTCGGTGTCGTGGGCGATATCAATCTGCCCGCTCAGATGGACAGTGATGGCGGCATCCTTGTGGGTCTTGGCGTAAACAAAGCTTTCGCCGCCAAGCTGTTCTGTGTCGCGGACTTTCACATGGAAATCGGCATCCTCGTCAACTGACAAGTGATTGGGGCGAAATCCGATGGTGATCTGCGCGCCCTCGGTCACGTTGAAATCGGACCGGGCAAAGCTGATCCGCTCATCGGTGTCGGCAATGAAATCGAAGCCACCATCCGTCACAGCAGCGACGCGTCCTTCGACAAAGTTCATCCGGGGCGATCCGATGAACCCGGCCACAAAGATGTTGTTGGGATTGTTATAGATATCCAGCGGGCGGCCAAACTGTTCAACCTCGCCCAGACGCAGCACGGCGATCTTGTCGGCCATGGTCATGGCTTCGACCTGATCGTGGGTCACATAAATCATCGTGTTTTGCAGGCGGCGATGCAGCGCCGCAATCTCGCCCCGCATATCAACGCGCAGTTCAGCGTCGAGGTTGGACAGCGGTTCGTCGAACAGGAATATGGTCGGTTCGCGCACAACAGCGCGGCCAATAGCGACGCGTTGCCGCTGGCCACCGGACAGGGCCTTGGGCTTGCGATCCAGCAGCTGTTCGATCTGCAGCATCTTGGCGACTTCATCGACTTTGGATGCGATGTCCGCCTTGGGCGTGCGCATGTTTTCCAGCCCGAAGGTCAGGTTCTGGCGCACCGACATATGCGGGTAAAGCGCATAGGACTGGAACACCATTGCCAAGCCCCGGTCGGCGGCAGGCACATCGTTGACCACGTGGCCACCGATGGAAATGGTGCCACCCGTGATGCTTTCCAAGCCTGAAATCATCCGCAACAGCGTGGACTTCCCACAGCCTGACGGGCCCACAAAGACGCAGAAATCGCCCTGCTCGATCTCCATGTCGATGCCTTTGATGACCTCCAGATCGCCATAGGCCTTTTTCACTTGGTTCAGCACGAGTTCAGACATGGGGTATTCCTATTTCCCGCCGGTCGAGGCGATGCCGGTGGCGATATATTTCTGCAAAAAGACGAACACACAGGCGATGGGCAACAGCACCAGCATGGTCATGGCCAACAGGTTGGACCATTGGGTGTTCAATTCGCCCTGGAACGAATTCAGCGCCAGTTGCAGGGTGAAGTTATCCGTGCTCGACAGCACGATCAGCGGCCACAGGAAATCATTCCAGCGCCACATGATCGCAAGGATCGCCAGCACCGCAATCGCAGGTGCGGATAGAGGCACGATAATCCGCCAGAAGATCTTCCACTCGGACGCCTTGTCCATACGGGCTGCGTCCAAAATCTCATCCGGGATCGTCAGCATATATTGGCGCAGCAGGAACACACCCGTCGGCGTGGCGGCCCCGGGGATGATCACGCCCCACAGGCTGTCGGCCATGTTCAGTTCCTTGGTGATCAGGAACAGCGGTACCAGTACAACTGTCTGCGGGATCATCAGCGTGCCGATCACCAGCCCCAGCACGACCATCCGCCCCTTGAACTGGTATTTCGACAGGGCAAAGGCGGCCATGGAATTCACCGTCAGCATGATGATCGTGGCGATTGAGGTGATGAAGACGGAGTTCCAGAAGAACTTGAGGAAATTAAACCGCTCAAACAGTTCTTTGTAGTTATCTGTCGCCAGCGCAAAGCGTTCAATCGCCTCGCGGTCGTCGATGTTCACGTTCAGCCGCTCGCCGGGATTGGCGGGGTCCACCATCTGCGCATTTAGACCAATGCGCCGGATCTGGGCAAGCGTTTGCCCGGCATAATCGCCGCCCGTGATGTTATAAAGGGGCAGGGGGTCGTCATAACCGTCGACGACCACTGTTTCTTGCGCCATGGGCAGGATGCGGGGCGGGAAACGTTCCAGCTCTGCATCGGTCTTGAACGATGATAGGCCCAGCCAGATGACGGGCAGGAACATCAGCAACACGCCCAGGAACAGGTAGCCATAGGTCAGCCAATCGGTCCAATGCAGCTTGCTCTTGCCGCGGGTGCGGGTAAGGAACGACATCATGATGTGACCTCGCAATTAAGCGCAGAGGGCAGTGCCCGAACCGAGGGGCAGGAAGCAAAGCGCCCGCCCCGTGGGGGCGGTTCGGGCGCTGCCCGGCCTGTCAGCCGGGCGGACGAGGTGTTCAAGACGCCGTACATCAGATCATCCATCGACATTCTTTCTGTTGATCCACAGTTGGATCACCGTCAGCACGACCAGCACAAACGCCAGCATCAGGGAGGCCGCCGCAGCAGGGCCAAACAGCCGGGGCGCGCCGGCAAACCCGGTCTCGTACACGTACTGAATGATCATCGTGGTCGCAGACCCCGGACCACCGCCGGTAAAGGCGTAGACCTCTTCAAACGTCTGCACGCCCTTGATCGTGGCCAGCACCAGCACCACCAACATCGTGGGCATCAGCAAGGGCAGGGTGATCCGACGGAATGCCCGCCAGGGCGATGCGCGATCCATCTTGGCGGCCTCGTACACATCGCGTGGGATGGCTTGCAGGCCCGCCAGCAGGATCAGCGTGTAGAACCCCATATGGGCCCAGATCGACAGGAATACGGACCAGCCAAAGGCCCAGTTGCGGTCCAGCAGCCAATTGAAAGTCTGCCAGCCCATGCCGTCGATCCACGCATTCAACACGCCTTCGCGCTGTAAGATCCACTTCCAGATCAGGGCAACAACTACGGGGGACAACAGGACGGGGAAAAAGAAAACGGACCGGAAAAAGCCACGTGCGCGGATATCGCGGTTCAGGATCAGGGCGGTGATCAGGGCGAAGGTGACCATCAACCCAACCTGCAGGGTGGTGAACCAGACTGTGTTCCAGACGGCCCGCCAGAACAGATCATCCTTGCAGGAATTAGGGTCCAGATAGCTGTCGCAATCCATCAGATTGGTAAAGTTCTG